>JBCDFY010000321.1:0-7052 GCA_039176995.1 Bacteroidota bacterium | reverse complement strand
CCTCTAGTTCTCTTTCCTCACGTTCCAATTCTTCATCATACTGATTTAATTCTTCTTCCATTATTTCTGATCGAATTCTTTAAATAATTTTGGTTTCCAACAAAAATACCCATAATTAATAACGTGATATAACGAAAAAAAGATACATAATACGCCATGCATTTTCATTTAGAGAAAAGTAGTAAGCCCATTTCACAATTGCTTATACCCACTGTATTGTCCTGAAATAGCTTTACACAAAAAGTGTAAAAATGCGAGGACAAAAGAAACGAGTAAAGAGTCGGAATCGTTACTCAAATAGTTTGAAACGCAAGATAGCAAAATCGTATTTATCAGGAGAAGCGAGTTATGGGGTGTTGGCGGAAGAGCACGGGCTACGCGATAAAAGTGTAGTGAAAGAATTTGTAAAGTGGTATAGACGCAAGCTGTCAGAAGAGCCAAACTTTGAGGATCAACAGCAGGAATCAGTATTAATGAAGGAATCAAAGGAAGAAAATTTGTCTGCATCGGACTTGCAAGCTCGTGTGAATGAATTAGAGCAACAACTCAAGCGATCAGAGTTGAAGACAGAACTATTGGAAACGATGATAGATATAGCAGAGGCGCAATTCAATGTGGAGATTAGAAAAAAGTCTGGCACCAATCAGTCGAAGCAATGAGAGCCTATTATAAAGATACAGGACTTGGTGTTCTGTGTGGATTGGTTGGTAAAACTCGCCAAGCTTTTTATGAGACAAACTGGCGCAAAGAAAAGACCCAATTTGAGGATGCGATAATAGTGGACTTAGTGAAACGAGAACGTCGGATTGCTAAACGAGTAGGCGGTAAGAAATTGTATTTGATACTGAAAGAGGAACTCAAAGGGCATAAAATAGAGATTGGTCGAGATAAGTTTTTGGATGTTTTGCGTATAAATGACTTGCTAGTCAAGCGACGTAAAAAGCGGATAAAAACAACAATGAGTCGCCATGGGCTTCGCAAGTATCCTAATCTAGCAAAGGATTTGAGTATTGACAGAGCAGAGCAATTATGGGTTTCAGACATTACCTATCTAAAGGTACAAGGGGTTCATTGTTATCTGATTTTGATAACAGATGCTTACTCTCGTAAAGTAGTAGGCTATAATTTTGGCACAAAGATGGATACTGCATTTTGTGTCAAAGCACTAGAGCAAGCCCTCGCAAATCGGTTTTATCCCAACAGAGAACTGATACATCATTCAGATAGAGGGGTGCAATATTGCTCAAACGGATATGTCCAACTCTTAGAGAAACATCAAGTCCAAATTAGTATGACTGAGTATGGCGATCCTTTGGAAAATCCTTTAGCAGAAAGAATGAATGGCATATTCAAGGACAACTTTGCATTAGATACTGACTTTGATGGTTTTAGACAAGCCAAAACTGAAATTGATCAAGCTATTGAATATTACAATAATCGACTACCACATTCTTCTATTGATATGTTGACGCCAAATCAGGCACATGATCGAATAGGAGAATTAAAGAAACATTGGAAGTGGTATTGGAAAGAAAAACAGGAGCAAGTAAGGGAGGGAAATGATGCACTTGTTATTTCCAATCAAACACAAAGTTGAGTCGTTTTGGGTGATTTTGTAAAGGATATATAAACGGCTTCGTGCCTCAGCCGCCCTTGACAAATTCTCTCAAAACACTCTTGAGTTGCTTAAGATTTGAAAAAACTAAAATCCTGAACTACCTTTGGAAATCTGAAAAATGCACCAAGCAAAAATTAGAATTTCCTACAACCTGTAAAGCTATTCCAGTCCTAAACTTTAGACTGTAATGCTTATTCAGGTCTATTTTTTAACTGTAAGGTTTTTTCAGGACGATACACACCACCATCCTGCCCAAAAAACCGCCCCAAACACCCCATAAATCCTTCCCCAAAAATCCATTCTCACACACAAAACCACTCTACTCTCACCTTTCCCCGTTTTCCCCCTGAACAGCTCTATACGCTTCAAAGTCCATTAAAGTAGGCGGAAAAATTTGAGGGGCTAAAAATTTGTGTCGAGCGGCTTGGATAGTATGGTACTCGAAGCCCTTTTTATGATAGACTTTAGCTAGAAAATCAGACTGCTCTACTTGTTGTAGAAATTGAGCTTTCAACTCCTCTATTTCACTTGATGACAATTGATTTAGATGCTCCTCCACTACTCTTTTTTTGTCTTTTTCAAATTGCTTTTTCAGTCTTGCCAATTGCTGTTCTTCTGCTTTCTTTTGAGCTTGTTCCTCTACCTTTTTTTCTTCTTTTTCTACTTGTATTCTAGGTTTGGTAGGACGAAAATCCACTACGAAGGCTTTCATCAAATAGGCAGCTACATTTCTAATGTTTTTCCCTTTTTCTAACTCCTGTTCTACGACTGAAACATTGGCAAGAATATAATCCACTTCGTGTTTTTGGAGCAATTCTTTGATTTGATAGTCCTTGATCCCAAAATCCTTTAACTTGCTCACTAACTCCTGATTGACTTCTTCTTTGGTAGCTTGTTTCAGCAAACTACTCACACTAAAAATGACGGCTTCTACTTTCCTGCCTGCTCTTTCTAATTCGTATTGAATGCTAATATCAGTCTTTTCATTGATTTCAGAGATTGCCCTATCCAACACTCTTTTTTTGAACATGGTGAAAACCGAATACTGCTTTTCTCCCACGCCCATTAGCTTTCTCAATACCTCTATTTCAACACGAATGCTATTCAAATTTTGATAATCTTTCAAGGCTTCATACAAAGCTGAACTATACTTACTCCTCAGTCCTCTCAATATAAAAAGGTCTAGCTTGACGTACATTTCAGGGTTCTTCACGGCTTCCAAAATAGGTGTAGGTAACTCAAATTCAATATTGGATACTGAGCCTTTCTTGCCCTCCTCTATTTTCACATAAGCTAAAAACGGAAAAGCTCACCACACATTTTTATCCTTGCCCAAAATGTTATATTCGATCACTAGAGAGACCAAATTTTTTAATCCCTCTTTCAATTCCGTATTCTCATTACGACCTATCCCTGCCAATCTTTTCAAAACACTCGTATCTACTGAAAATAACCTCCTATCAGGCTTGCGTTTAAGTTGATCTTTCGTGATTTTCAGCAAGGCATTGGTCGCTTTTCTTTGCTGCAAACTCATAATGTTGTTCATCGCCACCAAAGCACTATGCTTCTTGATTTCAACGATACCATTATGCTCTTGAAATAGGCTAATCTGATTGTTTGGACTCATTTTTAAGTCGATTACATAACAAAACACGTTTAACTGTTCGGTTATTATGATTGCATGATTTGTAACCGCTTAGACTCAAAATTCAAGCCAAAAAACAACTTGCCCAAAATGTTATGATAGAAAAAGAAGTACTATTTAAAACCACCTTAAAACCTTCTTCCGAAAGCTATTTTCAAATACCTGCCCAAAACGTTATAATAGCATCTTTGACCTGCCCATTTTGTTATCTTTCCTGCCCAATAGGTTATGATGGAATAGTTTCACTTGCCCAAAAAGTTATTTTACTTGCCCAGAGTGTTATGATAGTGCGCTCAAAAGCTACTCTGCTCCACTACTTTTTCCTCCTAAATTATAAAGTAGTTCTTCAAAGATTAAACAACTACTAAGATCAAAGTGGTTTTTCTTTTTTTGATGCTCTCTTTTTAATTTTTCCTTTCTACGCAAAAATATCTAGCAATATATCAACGATTGCAGATTGTTGGAATATCAATAATAGCAAGCCAAAAAAGACAGCCATCCCCAAATACAAATGCTGTGTTTGCTGACTTTTGAGCCTTTCTTGCCCAAATTCTTGTATGGTTTGGGTATATCTCTCAAGGCTCTGATCTAGTTTTTCTTGGATTTGCAGTTTTTCTTTCTTCTCCTCTTCCAAGGCAAGCGCATGGCTTTGTGCCATCTCCTCCAAGTTTCTATTGTGTTTTTCGAGATGACTTTTTTCCGATAAAACAAGCGAATGTTGAGTTTGCAACTCCTGCAAATTAGTCTGCAATCTTGCAATATCGCTTTGCTCGGGGACTTCCACTTTTTTGTTGTCTTGTGTTTCTGCAATGGGCTGCAAGTCTTGCAAATTCAAATTGCAAGCTTTTGCAAAGTCTGCAACATGAACCAGCTTGCTTCTTCCCCTTTTCTTAGTACGTATTCGGCTGTGGTTTGCAAGTTTATAATAAGCCGTCCTTTCGGGCATTGCAAACTTTGCAGTTAATTCTTTCAAAGTCAGGTACTCCATGGGGTCTTTGCAAATTTGTAAATGGCAATCGGTAGTTTGCAAACAACTTGCAGTTATTGCAATCAGTGTAGTGAAAACGCCCTTGTTGTCAATGATTGCAAGTCTGCAATTTGGCAGAAAAAGAAAAGAGGAGAATTTGATAAGTATATGAGTTTGAATAAGCGTCACTTTTGACCGAGACTATTTTTTCATTAATCAAGGCAAAATTTTCTTGAATAGTAAATTATTGAAGCAAATTTTAACGCGGAGTAATGGGAAAAGAGTCCGTCAGTAAAGAGATGATTATTTGAACTCATATACTTACACATTGCAATCCAAAATCGCTTGAATAGAGTATTACTATTCACCAATTTCATAACTATGGCTGAGACCCCAAATACGACCCCCAATCAGACCCTTTATGCGACCCTCGAAAAAGTAGGACAGCTCCTTTTGAAATTTCTAAAAATCTTAGGTAGAGGAGTGTGGCGAATCAGAAGAAAAGTCTATCGTTTTTTGATGTTGAAGTTTTACAAGTACAGATACAACATTCCTGAGCCTTTCAGACGAAGGCATACCCTTATCATTTGATCTACAGGAAGTGGAAAGAGTGAGTTTATCAAAACCTTAATCCATCAACATATTTTAAAGAATAAATCGGCGGTTATTGCTTTTGATCCAAATGGTGATTTTGCAGAGCAGATTGCTAAATTCAAAGAAAATGCTCGACCAGAAAGAGCAGGGAAACTCACCTATGTCAATCCATGTGAGTTTAAAGAGGTATTCCCTATTTTTAATCCATTTGATTTGCCCAAATTATCCATCAAATTACTAGATAAAGTCACTCAATCGTTGTACAAAACAATCCTCCAATCCTTCAAAGAAATGGAAATGAAGACCACAGGTGCAATGAATGGGATGCTTTATAACATGATACATACGATATACAGGAAAGAAGACGGTTCTTTCTTTGATTTCTTGCGTTTTGTAGATGATACACAAAATGAAGACCTAATAAAATTGGGTATGCAAACGGATAATCACGTAATAAGGGATTACTTTGAGAATAAATTTATGGATCCCAAATTGAGTGTTACCAAACAAGGACTAGCCAATAGGTTTAACAATCTACTTGGAGCACAATCCTTACAAAGTCTACTAGTCGGAAAAACAACGATTAATCTTCAAAAAGAAATTAATCAGAGAAATCTAATTGTCTTTCCCCTGAGTAAGGGGAAATTAGGAGAGAAAGTAGCAACTATTTATGGTAGGTTTATCATAACGACCATTCTTAATTTGGCACTGGCTCGCGCAGATATTGAAGAAGAGAAGCGTGTACCATGCCATGTGTACGTAGATGAGTTTCAAGACTTCCTAAATGATACTTTTGCTGAAGTGTGTGAGCAAGGACGTAAATATAGAATCTATCTAACTTTAGCAACCCAAGTCATGGGTGTTGGAATGAGTAGTGATATGAAAAAGAAAATTCTGGACAATGTGAATGTAAAGATTCTTGGAAATGCAGGCTATACCAGCCGTGAAGAAATGATGAAGCAAATGAACTACGTAGAAACCGAGAAATTAAAAAAGAAAGGCATCAGAAAGAGGAGTTTTGCTAAGCTCAAAGTAGGGCGTTTTATCGTGCAATATGGCATCAAAGAGGTCTTCAAAATCAAAGTGCCTAAATTCTTATTGGGTAATAAACACGCCATGAAAGCAAAGCATTGGGAAGCAATCAGAACAAGGCTCAAAAAGACCAAATATGCACCGCCATTTTATCATCAAACCACAAAAAAGAAAATGCCATATCCTAAATATCCAAGTGGAAAGAGGAATGGACTACTACGCCAAAATAGTGCTAGTCCAAGAGATTTTAGAAGTCAATTACAGCCTTAGATGTTTGGAATTACGCCTACTATGGAAGCCATGCTACGTGCATTGTCACACTTCAAATACTTGACTGTTTCGCATATTGCAGAACTCGGCATTAGCCAAAGTTTGGATAAAAACCGCAAGCGTTTTTTAGCATTGTATGAAAGGGGATTGGTAAATAGACAAATACATCAATCCGTGAAAAAGAAAGGCAAGAAAATAGCAAGAACACGCGAAAAATATTTATGGTATTTAACCTTGAATGGCGCACGTTTGCTAGATACCCATACCGAACTAGAACTCCAAAATATCAAGTATTCCAAAAAGAAAAGTGAATGGCTACAAAACGATTATTTTCATCGCATCAGTACCATTTCTATTCATATTGCTTTGGATAAGCGAGTAGAGGAGAGTAGTGGTTCTCAGGCGCAAGCTCTGCTTTACTACCACAGTCAAAAGAACCCAACCACCAATCGTTTTGAAATAGAAACCCGTCTGCAAGTCAACGAATCCCAACATTACACACCCGATCTAATTTACAGCTATTTTGATGCGCAAAATCAGCCTCAAATCTATTGTGTAGAAGTCTATAAGGGCAATAGGGTAGGCTACATCATCCAACAACTAGAGAAACTTTTTTGGATACTGGATAATACGACAAAGATCGAACAGAAGGTAGAGCTTCAAGCAGTGCCACGTTTGCTTATTATCCTTGATAATCCTACTACTTTACAGTCTGTGAAAGATGAAATCAAAGTCCATCCTTTTTTTCAGGTGAAGGGGATTGGGGAGGTGGTTTTGTTGAAAAAATGGTAAAGTATAATAAGAAAATGCAATCTACTTTTTTAAAGTAAATAAAAAAAATGATTACAACCTACATTTCTACCCCCCTGAAAGAAAAGCGGCTAAATTGATATGATTGCAGGCAATTATCGGCGAGCTTATTTGAT
>JBCDFY010000320.1:0-7142 GCA_039176995.1 Bacteroidota bacterium | reverse complement strand
TATAAAATAGCTGTACAAATTTAATTTATTTAATAAAGAATAGCAAATTTTTTAGAACTGTTAATTCTTTGATTATAAGCATAGTATATGAAAAGCAAGGCATTATTAGCTCAATAATGAGGTTATAATTATCTGTTTAAATGCCTTTTTTGTTCCTTCTTTTGCTTTTATCTTTGAGTTGTGTTTAGAAAGCTATTCACAAAGACACATGTATTATGACTACGCTAACAACATTCAACAAGTGTGTAATTACACCCTGCGCACAAGGTCTATGTAAAGATGGACCTTCAATTAGTAATTTAAACGAGGTGTAACAATAACCAACTGATAGCAGATAGCGAAGAAGGGAATTTTTAAAAATGTATGTATGTGAAAAAATTAGTCTCCTGTTCTCGCTATCTGCGTTGGTTAAACTTGAAACAACGACTACGAATTATTTTCCCACCGATTACGAATTTACGACAAATAATTTTTTTGAAGCAATCCAAAGTGTTACAAAGTAGTATTTCAGATTATCTTCAAACTTGATTAGCCACAATAGCTTTTTGATTTTATAACAATATGTATTCGCATTATGAAAGCAGTCATCACACTGGATTGATCTCTGGTGCAGAGCTCTTTCCAAATTGGGTAACATCTATATGAAAAGCATACCCCAATTTTAGGAGACGTGAGATTTAGAGTTTTGAACTTTGTCAACAGAACTATCATCATAACTTTATGCTCACGTTTCCTTTTTTTCGCAAAAATTTATGCATGAATTATGCAACACTACAGTTTATGAATACTCATTACACTAAAGATAATGGTTTAGACTTCTAAGTGGTATTGAATTAGCACAATTGACATACTACCCTACACAGAAAATGAGAAATAAAATGTATGCGATTCACTTGATAAATATGCCATAAAAGGAAGTCCACCATTTGATTCAGAACAATGCATTAAAAATACTATTTATAAATTTGACAATCAAAACTTTAAATATTACCACCAGTTATAAAGTATCCATTGTTCTTTCAGCTATCTCAACGATTACGCATCACAAATTTTAGTTCCAAATTGCGCCCTTCCGCAACAGACAGGCGTAGATTGTGGGGGATTGTGTTCCGAGGCTTAACTTAAATTTGATAACATTCATAAAGAATATAATCATGTGTATGAGAGGCTGTGGTTCATGTCCCCCTTATTCCGTCCAAATAGATTTTAGCTCATACATCTTTCCTTCCACCAATTCCGCGTCTGTTCCAATCATCAAGCGATCAAATTTTTCATCAGGAAAAAAAGTTTCAGTCATCACCATTTCGCCATCATCCGCAAAAAGTTCGATGGAAGAATGGTCAATGAAAATATGAAAATTGATTTTTTGATCTTCTTGGCTGCGTTCTGCATAATGTGTAGCACTTGCAAAATCTTCTGAAAAAGTATTATCGCCTGCGTATTTTCGATCTACGAAAAAGCTATTAACGCGTGCATCGTAGCCGAATTGGACACGTTCACCAATATCATTAGCAAGTACAAAGGCAATGTAATCTTCCGCTTCGTTATTGAACGCCAACTCCAGTTCCACTAAGTCTACTGACCGTTCCAAAATTGCCTCGCCAATCTCAATTTTCACCCCTTCGCCACGCAATTTTTCCAACTCTTGTACAGGCGAAGAGCATAGTTTCAGTCCGCCATTAATGTTTTTCAATTCTAATGTTCTAGGCAAAGTCATCGCACTGCGCCACTTCTTGGTTGGTACTTCCTGCGCATACTGCCAATTGCTCATCCAACCAATCAAAATTCGTCGTCCGTCATCTTCAGGAACGTCTGAAAAAGTAACGCCTGCGTAATTGTCTTTTCCCCAATCTAACCATAGTACCTTTTCTTTTGGATAGTCTGATGTGAAAGTTGTGCCATCAAAATCTCCAATAAAATACTGCGTACCAGAACCTCCATTTGGCGCATTAGATTGCACACTGACGATCATTACCCATTTTTCTTCGCCTGTTTCCTCTACTTTAATTGGAAATAAATCTGGACATTCCCATAAGGCTTGCATGCCATAATCCATACCAAAATCGCTCTCAAACTGCCAATCTTTCAAATTGTGGGAGCTGTAAATTTTCACTCGATCTCTAGCGGCTATAACCATTACCCAACGCTCGCTTGCTTCGTACCAAATCACTTTTGGGTCACGAAAATCTTTAATACCGGGATTTGGAATGACTGGATTACTTTCATACTTCGTCCAGGTGCGTCCTTTATCGTTGCTATACGCAATACTTTGATATTGAAAATCGTCTCTTTCAGCTTTTTCTCCTTCCATCAAATGATGCGTAAAAATCGCAACTAGAGGTGGTTTGTCTATTGAACCAAAATTGCTCGTATTTTTCCAATCTACTACTGCACTTCCTGAAAAAATCAAGCCTAAAGAATCGGGATAAAGCGCAACGGGCAAATGTTCCCAGTGCACCAAGTCTTCACTTACGGCGTGTCCCCAATGCATCGGTCCCCAAACCGTACTCTCGGGATGGTATTGGTAGAACAAATGGTATTCTCCTTCATAGTAGACCATGCCGTTGGGATCGTTCATCCACATGGTTTCGGGAGAGAAGTGGAGTTGTGGGCGATGCTTTTCGGTGTAGTCGCTTTTTCGAGAATGGGTTTCTGTTTTTGTATTGTCGGGTGCACAAGAGAAAAGTAATAATAGTAATATGAAGTAATGTAATGACTTGATTATCATGATAATTAACAATTAAAAATTCACAATTATTTAGCCTCCCACCCCAACAACGCACCAACGGTCTGTGCTACTGCTTCCTTTTGCTCTTGCTTAACTATTGAAGCAGTCGTATTAGTTTTGGGCAAACCATGCTTGGCGCGATGGAGCATTTTGCGGCGTTCGGTATGCGAAAAATTGGAAAAGGCACGTCGCAGCAGTGGAAGCGTTTCTTGAAATTCTGGATGCGATAATTGTTTCAACCAATCATCCAGAATTTGCCACAATTCGACATAATGCACCAACAATAAACCACTGCCATGCAAGAAACCTTCAAGCCAAAGTACAGCTTTCAAAGGCGGATGCCCAATAGAACAATTGAAGTGCATCTTGCGTTTTGCTTCTTTGATATCTAATACCTTTCGATCGAAAAGTAAACGAACAACAGTCCCTTCGATTTTTGCTTGTAAACTGCCTTGTAAATCCAAAATTTGCAGCAGACTTTGATACCATTGTTGTTCCAAATCATCCTCTTGCAACAGATGAATGGAGGTATGAACTGCCAGTGTTTTTGCAATGATTTCTTCTGCAAAATCTTCTTCTACATTCAAGCAAATTGGAGGCAAACCCACGCAAATTCTAGGAACTAATTCTTCAACTAATTCTTTGATAGCAAGCAGGTTAACTTGTCTTGTCGTGCCATAGCGCAAAGAGCTAACGAGCGGCGGCAAAGTACTCATTAGTGTCAGTACATCTTCGGTGAGTGCTGCTTGTTCGCGTAGGCGATGAATGAGTGCATTGGTCGTTTCTGGAAGGTCAGCATAAAGTACAGTTTCTAGCAATTCACTGAGTTGTTGTAACTGACCTTCTTGCTCGATTTTTTGCTTCAAATATTGCGTAGCTGCTGCTTGAACCGTACTTCCCCAAACGCTTCTTTCGATTAATTTAATAATAAAGTCAGGTTTCCATTTCAACTTCCAATATTCCTTAAAACTGCCTTTGTCAAAGCGACCTTCTTTTTGTACTGTTCCCCAATTAATTCCTAATATATTCAAGCGATGGAGCAAATGACTTTTAGCTTGGTCGGCTTCATTTCGGAAGTCCAAACCACCTCTTGGATTCGCAGAAGTGGCTTTAAGCCATTGTTTATCAATTGCTTTCCAATATTTCGTTAGTCGCGTAGCTTTGATTTGCTTTTCCAAGTCTTTTTGCAATGGAACAACCGGCACACTATCAGGAACATTACCAATGCGATCTCCAACAATTAATTTTTGCTCAATTAATGCTAGTTTTTCTTCTGAGCCTTCGCACAGCACCGTCACAGCTGCCTCTTTCAATTCTTCCATTCCTGGCAAATGTAAGCCGCGCATTGTTGCTAAAGTTTCTGCCAAACGAACGGCTTCCATCGCGTGTGCCGCCGAAGCATTCATTTTTTCATTGCGCAGCAAACGCGCCGCTCGCGTCATCCACCTACTCGTTTCTTCTTTTTGATGCTTGAACAATAATTCATACCAAGCAGGAGAAATCACACCTGCACCGTATTGACGATTCAACACCAATCTTTCATACGTCCAAGGTACCCAAGTGGCAGCTACTTTTACTTTTTTGATGCCTTTTAGTAAAGCATTATCTTTTGCATTGGGATACTTCTTCAAATCAGTAAAAATGGGGCTATGCCAAGCTCCACAGACAATCGCAATACGCTGAAAACCATCTTTTTGTGCTTTACGAAGGGTTTTACGCATGAAAGCCTCGCGCCGCAAGGTTTCTGCGGATTCCATGCGTCCAATACCTGCTCGTAAAGTTTGCATCATTTCCAAAATGGTCTCAAAGACCACTTGATCATCTTGCTGCTCGAACATGGTATTCCACCAACGCTCGCCATCGGAGTAGCCTGCCAATTGCGCCATATATCCCAGTGGATCACGCACCAAATGCACCTCCGTCTGCTGCTGATTTTTGAGCAATTCTTTCAACTGATCTCGCTCCATTACTTCCACACCATATTGCAAAGCCATCGGCAAATCCATGAAGCGAATCGGGATTTCTTGATCTAATCCATATTTCATGGCAATCCACTCTGGGGAAAAAGAAGCGAAAGGTAAGTAGCTGACTTTTTGAAGGTTAGTGGGCTGGTAGAGCAGCATTGCTACGGGAGGTTTCAATTTGGGATGAGCGACGTATTCTAGTATTTTCTCGGCATCTTGTGGAGCTTCCAGCAGAATGCAGTCTGGTTCTAGAGCTTTCAATGCTTTCTTTAAGCGTTTGGCAGAACCTTGTCCGTGGTGGCGAATACCGAAAATGTGAGGTGAATTTGGCATAAGGTAAAGGTAATGAATGGCACGCAAAGACGTGAAGACACAAAGTTTTTTTGTTGAGGGATGAAAATTAATAGCTTGCGTTATTTCTGAACCACAAAGGGAACAAAGGACACAAGGATAAGTATAAAATCCGTTCGCTACCCGTTAAGTTTATCTAATCCGCGCTCCCATACTAAAAGTCAACTCCATTCACTATATTTTGCAAGTTCCCTTCCAAAAATCCTTTAATATTATCAGCACAAATTTGTATCAATCGCTGTCTTGATTCAAAGGACGCCCAAGCAATGTGAGGCGTAATAATGCAGTTTTTAGCACCAATCAAAACGTTGCCTGCTTGTGGTGGTTCACTGCTCAAAACATCGAGTGCAGCACCTGCTAATTGCTCTTCTTCTAAAGCTGCTTTCAAATCTGCTTCATGAAGCAAGCCACCTCTTCCCGAATTAATTAAATAAGCTGTTGATTTCATTTTGCTCAACAGATCGCGGTTGACAATCTGCTGATTAGATTTATTTAAAGGCGCGTGTAAAGAAATAAAATCACTTTGCTCAAAAAGGCTTTCTAATTTTACAAATTCAACACCCTCACGCGCATCTCGAACGGGATGTTTATGAGTAGCTAAAACCTGCATTTCAAAAGCCAAAGCAATATCTACGACCTTGTTTCCAATCTTTCCTAAACCATAGATTCCCAAGGTTTTACCTGCTAATTCGTGAATGGAATTGAGCATATAGCAAAAGTCTGGACTTTTAGCCCAATCGCCGTCTTGCACACTCTCATTGTAAGTTTCAACCTTGTTCAAACAAGCTAAAATGAGCGCAAAAACGTGTTGCGCCACACCTGGCGTGCTGTATCCAGAAGCATTACAAACTGGAATGTTTCGCTCTTTTGTAGCTTCTAAATCTATATTGTTATAGCCAGAAGCCATGACAACGATGCACTTCAACTTAGGTAATTGATCTAGCACTTCTTTGGATAATACAACTTTATTGGAAAGAATAATTTCCGCATCTTTAGCACGCTCAACAACTTGCTCTGGAGTAGTTCGATCATAAATGGTAGTATTGCTCAAGGCTTCTATTGCTGACCAGTTTAGGTCTCCTGGATTTAGGGTGTAGCCGTCGAGTATAACGATGTTCATTTTAACGCGTTTGTGTGAGGTCATCATTGTTGACTAACTTCTTCAAAATTTATATAGCTGCGATTGAGGTAAGACGAACGATAAGTATCAAAATTAATCGCTTCTCGCACCGTATCCTTCTTCACCACTACAATATTGAAGCCTCTTAAATTAGGACTATATTCTTTGCCATTTACCTTAATACTGGAAAAGTTACCACCTGCACGTCCCGCCGATTGTACTTGTATTTTTCCAAGACTCACTTGTGCCGTATCTACTGCTGTAATGTCTTCAGTGGCTAATAGATTTTTGCGTAAAATCGCGGCATAACCTCCTCGAAAGGGCAATTCGCGAATCTTGGAATCTTTTTCTTGCATCCAATTCCTGAATTCGCTACTCAAAGCTGTTTTTGCATCATCTTTTACGGATAGAATGATCGTGGCATCTTCTCGTTCAGTGATGAAATCTTTAACAGAAATGGGCAGCGATGCCTTTAATTCATCCGTAATTTTTGAAAGGTTCATGATGTCTTTTGAATTGCGATATAATTCTAGTGGGACAAAAACCAAGTACTGTTCAAAGACAAAAGCATGGACTAGATTTTGCTCAATCAACGGCTGAAATAGCTCATAGTGTTTGAAAGTAGTAATGAAAATAGAACCTCGCTCTTTTGGAATACCAGTCGCTAATTGCTCATGTAAATACGCCCTAGAATCTGCCATTTCTTTGACATTGAAATAAGCAGAACGCCCTGTGCTGATTGGCTTTTGGAAGGATTTAGCAATATTCACCAACTTTCCATAATCACAGTCTTGACGATAACTTTCACCATGTGGTGGATAAGTCCAAATTCTATCAGCGGCACTTACTACTGGATGCCAAAGCTCTTTTTTATAGCTATAATTATTGCCCTTGTGGTTGATATATCTTCTCTTGAAAAATGGGCTGGTATCATAAATTTGAACACCTAGCGCAATCAGCAAGACACTCCATTTAAAGT
>JBCDFY010000319.1:0-7184 GCA_039176995.1 Bacteroidota bacterium | reverse complement strand
TTTTCGTTTGTCTTGTTTTTTTTTTGTTTCTTTTAAACAAAATATAATTTTAAATTTTTTTTTTTAATTCTGGCGGGGGGCCCCCTATAAACCCCCCCCCCCACGCCTGATAAACGATCAATTTAACAACTGCACTACTTTCGTAATCGCATCTTCTTCCCCCACATTTCCTGGAAAAATGATGTAAGACAAATCAGGAAACTTACTTTCTGCACCTAGCGACCAAACTGGAACGCCTGGCAATACTTGTCCTTTCACCATCGCGCGTTTCACTTGCAAAGATTCCGTTGCAACATCACTGGAGGTGATTCCACCTTTAGCGATGAGATATTTTGGACGAACTTCTAACTGGCTCACCAAGTTGGTTAAAAAACTAGAAATCGTCTTTCCAATGTTCAAATTTTGTGCTTGCGTATCCGTGGCAATGAGTTTTCGGCTAGTATAAACAACCAAATCTGAGCCAGATTGAAAGGTTTTATTAACTTGAGTTGCGTAGATTTGGAGTAGGGTAGAAGTAGAATTATTTTGTGCTGCTTCCAGTATTTTTTGAACATCCAATTCAATAGAATTAATATTCGTATTTGCTTGCAAATGCGACAATTGTTGAGTCGTTTTTGGTACATAAGACCCCACGACAATCAAACCACCATTTTGCTGATTTTCTGGTTCAATTAAATCTTCTTTTTGCAATAAATCGCGACTATGTGTTCCTGCGATTGCAGCTACAAAAGAAGCGGCCGTTCGACAGATTACTTGCACTTTAGAAGACATTAATGCCAGTGCAAAAACTTCCAAATCTATATAATCTGCGGCGTTGACAATGCAAGTTGAATTAGGAGGACATTGATTGAGTTTTTCTACTAATAGTTCTATACTTTTTGTCCGCAATTCTTCGATGGAAAAAGAAATTACTTCGCTTGATTTCACCTTTCCTTCCGTCTTTTCCTCCACCCAATCCTTTAAATCAGAATGCTGATAACCAAAAGATTTATCTTGCGCATAAGGCGTTTGCGCTGCAGGAATCAGTTGCTCATCTTGCTTCACATAATGTATATCGTTAATCGTGTAGCGACCTCCTTCGAAGAAAGCGGGAATCAAAATATTGATTGTATCTATTTGCCCCAAAGCAGTTTTCAGACTTTCTACTTCCGAAGGATAATGTCCGCGCAAAGTACTGTCGCTTCTGCTGATGACCATGCACTTTTTGTGGAGTCGTTTACTAACAGTTTTGATATTTCGACCAATTTCTTTTGCTAATTCATCTGCTTCGGCTTGTGGCAAAGCTCTGGAGTTCGTCAAGATGTAAAAGATGGACGAGCCGATCTCCATTTCTTTTTGCAATACTTCCACGGACCAAGTCGTCAATACCGGAAAATTTTGTACGGTTTGTGTACCTGTTGGATCGTCATCAAGCACAATGATGTGATCGTTTTTTTGCTGAGTAGCGACTTGGATTTTGTCGCTCAAGTTTTGAGACGGTTCAGTTGGTAGTTGATCTAAAATTTTAATTGTTGGATTCATTATTTTGATCTGCTTTGCCACAAAAGTAAAGCATAAATTTGCGAATACTATTGCTATTGATTCAAATCATAATACTTATTCAAAAACTGTATCTTTGGAAAAAATTCAGATAATTAATGAGGAAAGTTTTTAATGATGTTGGAATTTGTTTGCCGAATAGGCATTTTATGGCAGACAACTCTAAAAAGTTAGAGGAGATCATTAAATTGGTAGAAAGCGGCGTTTATTTTACCATTAATCGCCCACGGCAGTATGGAAAGACGACGAGTGTTTTTAATCTTTTTAGGATTTTAAATGAGCAGGAAGAATATGTTGCTTTTAGAATGAGTTTTGAGGGAATAGGAGATAATTTATTTGAAGACGAAGAAAGTTTCTGCTCCATGTTTTTGGATAAGCTAAGAGCAAATTTGAAGAGACAAAAAAAAAAACATTTAGAGCAATTGATTCCAAAGTTATCTGACTTTCAATCTTTTGATGATTTGTCAAACATTATCACTTTACTTTCTAGTGAAAATAAAAAAATAGTTGTTCTAATTGATGAAATAGATAAAGCGAGTAACAATCAGTTATTTTTGTCCTTTTTAGGAATGTTGCGTACCAAATATTTAGATACATTAGCAGGGGATGACCACACCTTCCATTCTGCCATCCTAGCAGGCGTCCACGACATCAAATCGCTCAAACTCAAAATCGCTCCCGATAGCAAAAATAAGTTTAACAGCCCTTGGAATATTGCAATTGACTTCAAGGTGGAAATGAGTTTTAATCCAAGCGAAATAGAGGTCATGCTCAAAGGCTATCAGCAAGAGCGCGGGGTAGAAATGGATACGACTGCAATCGCAGATGAGATTTATTATTACACTTCTGGCTATCCATATTTGGTGAGTAAATTGAGCAAATTTGTGGACGAAGATGTACTACCCGATCAAGTAGAAAAAGTATGGAACAGCGAGGTGACTTATGCGGCTTTCAAGTTAATTACTTATGGGGGTTATTCTACTACCCTTTTTGATAGCTTAACAAAGTACTTAGAGAATTATGAAGACCTTTTTCGGATGGTTTTTGACATTACAATCAATGGAGCTTCTTATTCTTTCAACATCAATGCACCCGTCATTAATATCGCTAATACTTACGGGATTATTCGCGATGATAATGGCTTTTGTCGCATTCACAATCGTATTTTTGAGCAGCGATTATATGGCTATTTCCTCGCCAAGCAAGCAACGGAAAAAGGAATCATAGAACCCGCCGAAGATCCTGGCTTTTTCTTAAATGGACACCTAAATTTAGAACTCATTCTAAGCAAATTTCAGGAGTTCATGCAGGAAAACTACTCACACAGAGATACCCAATTCCTAGAGCGTGAAGGACGCTTGATATTCCTTTCTTTTCTGAAACCTATTTTGAATGGAAAAGGATTCGATTTTAAAGAACCTGTTGTTGGTGATGAGCGTAGGATGGATATTGTTATTACACATGCTAATAAAAGATATGTTGTCGAGCTAAAGCGTTGGAAAGGAGAGGTTTATCATCAAGAAGGTTTGCAGCGTTTGGGAGAGTATTTAGACACTTATCACTTACAAAAAGGCTTTTTACTCATTTTTGATTTCCGAAAATCTAAAGTTTATAAAGAAGAGCACATCCAAGTAGGGAGCAAAGAAATATTTGCCGTTTGGGTATGAACCATTTTCATTAGCGTTGTTTTTTTTGTAAAAAAACTTATGCCACATTTCCAGTTCACACAAAACATCGGACAACTCGAAAAGCGCAAAGGCGGCTATTTTTACTTGAAAATTGACGCAGAAGTTGTTGAGCAATTTGAGAAAAAACGCGCCACACGATTAAAGTGCGATATAGATGGAAAAGTCTCTTACTCCTGTGGCTTGAATCATTTGGGCGATGGCAATTTTTTCATCATCGTCGCAACGCGCCATTTAAAAAAACTGGGAAAAGAGTTGGGCGATGAAGTCCAATTTGAAATTTATGAAGACCCAAATCCACTGGGCGTAGAAATTCCAGAAGTTCTGCAAGTGTTGTTGCAACAAGACGAAGATGCCAAAGTGATGTTTGAGCAATTGACCGATGGAAAAAAGCGCAGCTTAATTTATGCGATCAAACCTGTGAAAAATATTGATAAGCAGGTCGAAAAAATTATGACTTTTCTGGTGGAACAGAGTAATAAGCGGAAGTGAAACCTTGTCTTAATTCAAAATCACATACAACGAATAAATCAAACCAGGAATAAAAAACAGCAGCGTTAATACCAGCGAAATCCAAAAACGGCTAGTGATGCCTTCGTGCATGGCGACGCCCAGTGGTGGAAGAAATACAGTCACAATAATAGAAATTAAAGATCGGGAAGAGGTGGACATAATTGCAGTGTTTTTGCTTTAGAAATTTTGAATAAAACCCTAACGCGTTGATCGTGTTCGATACTACCTAAAAAATAAAAAGGAGCAAAATGTCCATTTTGCTCCTTTTTATTTTCCTAAAAATCATCTTTTACTCCGCCTTCTCCTCAGGCTTCATCACCAACTGAATAAAGTTTTCCTGCGTAAAATACTGTTTCGCCGCTGCTTGCACTTCCGCTGCGGTAATCGACTGAATCACAGATTGATACACATCCAAATTGAAAGTGGCAAAGCTGTTGCGCTCTTGACGATAGTTGTTATCCAAACTGCTGAGCCACCAACGATTTTCCTTCATTGCTTTGGTACGCGCTTGAATCAGCGTTTCACGTACTTTGGTCATATCTTTTTCTTCTACGCCTTCGGTACGCACTTTTTCGATCTCTTTCATTGCGATGGAAAGTAAGTTTTCTACATTATCAGGTTCGCTATTGAACGACATCGTAATCGAATGTCGTGGCTCAGGAAATCTGCTGGTATTACCGCGCAAACCAACGCCATAAACACCGCCTTCTTCTTCGCGCATCGCTTCGCGTAATTTGATTTTCAAGACATCAATCATGAAGGTATAAGTATAAACTTCCTTCGTTTCCCAAGCGTCATAATCACCATGCCACATCACTTCAACCAAGGCTTTGGGCGCGCTTCCACGAACGAAGTTTTTCTCCACTTTTCCTTCTACTAGATCAATATCCAAATCTTTCCACTCTTCTTCTCTTGAAGTGCTAGGTAAACTGCCTAAATATTTGGTAATCAACGGCTTGATTTGCTCCATAGTAAAGCTACCAACAAAAAAGAAAGTAAAATCACTGGCATCGGAAAAGCGATCATTATAAATCTCAAAAGCGCGCTCCAAGTCAATTTTGGCGTAAGCCTCTTCGCTTGGCCAGTTGCGGCGCGGGTTGTCTTGATATTTCACTTTAGAAGACTGATCGTAGAACCAATATTGTGGATTCGATATCAAATTAGCAAAGATGGATTTTTGCTTACTAATAAAGGATTGCTTGGCAGTTTCGTCCTTGCGTGGATTGGTAAAATAGAGATAGGTCAACTGAAAAAGTGTCTCCAAATCATCGGGTGAAGCATTGCCGCTCATACCTTCAAATAGCTCACCAATATAAGGAGAAACACGCACCTTTTTGCCTGTCAATTTCTTACCCAATTGAACACTATTGAACTCCCCTAAACCTGCCTCGTTGATGATGCTAGTGATCGTACTTGCATTCATATAATCTTCATCCGAATATAAAGAATGTCCTCCTGGACTAAAGGCTTGCATCAAGATTTCATCGTTCTTGAAATCAGTGGGTTTTAAAACGACTTTGATGCCATTCGCGAGCGTTAATTCAGTTACATCAACATCTTCAAACTGCTTCGCATCTGCGATTTTGGTCTCCGCTAGTTCCACATCCAAAAGTGGTGCATCAGATGTTTCATCTTCGTAGGGTTCAATGTCTAAATCTTTCACTTTTTCTAGCAAATCTCTAATTTCATCTTCTATTGGCAAGGAAATTCCTTCTTTCTCCACTGCGGTGATGACAATCGAACGATTTTCCTCCGTAATCCAATTTTTTGCCAACGCATTCACGTCTTCCAAAGTAATATCGGGCATGAACTTTTGATTCAGTTCATGGCGTTGTTCAATACTGGGTAGTGGATTTCCTTTCAAGAAAGGATAAACCAAACGACTCGCCAAATTACGTGACTGTAATTTATCTTTTTCCTTCAATGCACTTTCGCTTCGCTTCATCAATTCGGTTTTTGCGCGATCTAATTCTGATTGATTGAAACCATGACGCAGCACGCGCTCATTTTCCACTAAAAGTGTCTTCAAACCTTTCATTGCCTTACCTTCTGCCACAAAAGCAAATCCACGATATTCGTCCAAATCGCCGAAACCTGAACCGTAGCTCCAAGAGCCGAAAGTGAGCGGTGGTTCTGCCGCTTTGGTCAGTTCCGCAATGCGTGAATTAATCATTCGATTGTACAAAGAATGTACGATATTGCGCCTCATATCCAACAAATTCTTGGTCTTTTGCTGATCGTGTTTGTAAGTCAATTGTACGCGTGTGAAAGAAGCCTCGGGATCGCTCAAGACGACGATGCGGGTATCTTCGTGACGTGGAATCTTATATTTTTTCATTGGACGAGCCTCCTTCGCTGCCGCAGGAATTTTACTAAATCGCTCCTTAATTTCTTTTTCCATCAAGTCCACATCTATATCGCCAACGACTATAACTGCCATCAAGTCAGGGCGATACCAATCTTTGTAGAAGCGACGTACGGTTTCGTAAGTCACCGTATTTATGGTTTCAGGATCGCCAATCGGCAAGCGTTCTGCGTAGCGCGAATCTTTGTAAACTACTGGTAAATACTTATAAAACATTCGCTGATCTGGCCCTAAACCTGACCGCCATTCTGATTCTACGACACCTCGCTCCTTATCAATTTCTTCGTCTTCAAAAGTGATCGCACTTGCCCAATCTTCCAGAACGAGCAAGCCTTTTTTTAAGTAAGACAAAGTATCCGTTCGCGCTTGCAACATATAAACGGTCTCATCAAAACTGGTGTACGCATTCAAATCTGGACCAAATTTTGTCCCAACCGATTCCAGATAATCCACTAATTCGCTCTTCTTGAAGTTTTTCGTTCCATTGAACGCCATGTGTTCTACGAAATGCGCGACGCCTTTTTGGTCGTCATCTTCTGAAGTTGATCCCGCTTTCACGGCTAAGCGCAATTCTGCACGATTTTCGGGCTTTGCATTTTTCTGAATGTAATAATGAATACCATTGTCCAATTTCCCCGAACGCACTGTAGGGTCAGTTGGAATTTGGTACATCGGATCGGATTGTGCGATCACGTTTGTTAATAAGAAAGGTAGCACTAAGCTGCATAGAAGTAGCTTTTTCATAGTTAGGAATTTTTTTAGTGAGTAATGGAACTGGCAGTTAGCTATTGGCCATTCGCCCTCGGCTAAAGCACAGCATTAGAATGAGGAATTATTGAATTAATTTGTTGATGGTGAGTTTTTTGGTTCTTGTCTGAAATTAGCCGTGTGTCCCAAATTGCACTTTTATCAAAAATAACAGGAGATAAAAGCTCTGATCTCTGTTCATTTCAACTCATGGCGGCGTCGAACCGCCATGAGTTGATCAGGGTTTAATGAGGAGAAAAAATCGGCAATTGCCGATTTTTTCTCCTCATTAAACCCTGATGGAATTGGATGGACTCGATGTCCATCCAATTCCA
>JBCDFY010000318.1:0-7310 GCA_039176995.1 Bacteroidota bacterium | reverse complement strand
TATTCATAATCTGATTAAACTTATCAAGAGAAACACACTATAAAGATCAGATCGAAT
Source organism: Bacteroidota bacterium (assembly GCA_039176995.1). Taxonomy (GTDB): domain Bacteria; phylum Bacteroidota; class Bacteroidia; order Chitinophagales; family Saprospiraceae; genus JAAUTG01. Next base: position 7,253 of record JBCDFY010000318.1, on the reverse strand, counting down.
ATTTTCCTTTTACATAAGTCGTTGAACCTCAACAACTAGCCTTCCTATCACTCTTTTGTGCAAATTATTTTTCTTTTAAGTTCTATTGATTACATTTGGGTGGATAAAATGAGAGAACACATGAGTAGCATCATTACGAAACGCTTCATCAAATGCCACAACCAACTCAAAGACAACAAGACCGTTCGCTCCAGCCGCCAGTTCGCATTATCATTAGAATACCTGCCCCAGAGCTTGAGTGAGATCCTAAAAGGACGCCGAGATGTTACCATAGAACTGCTGCGCAAAGCGATTGAATTGTACAAAATCAATCCGTTCTACATCTACACGGGAGAAGGTCCAATGTTCATGAAAGACAATGAGCATAAGGATTTCCGGGTGCTTACTATTGTGAGTAATATGCAAGAGGAAGAGCGAATTATTCACGTTCCCATTCCTGCGCAAGCGGGTTATGTTACTGAAATGAGCAATCCTTCTTTCATTCAAGAATTACCGCACTACAATCTGCCTGACTATAAATACAATGAAGGTACGCACCGCAGTTTCGACGTGGCAGGCGATAGTATGGAATCTACGCTTTTTGAAGGCGACAAAGTTATTTGCAGTTTTGTAGAACCTACACTTTGGGAAACTTCCATCAAGGATAATTATGTCTACGTCATCGTTACGCATGGAGATGTAGTAATTCGGCGCGTTTTTTCTAAAATAGAAGAGAATCAGACACTAGAATTACAGTCTGATAACAAGAGCTATCCGCCTTATGAAGTCAGCATGGGTGACATTCGAGAAATTTGGTATGTCCGAGCAAAAATTAGTCCATTCTTACCTTCCCCTACGAATTTGAATCGCTATATGCGTGAAGAAATTAGCGATTTGAAAGCGACTATTTTGCAGCAATCTAAATTGATAGAAAAATTGACGCAGACGCTTGATAGTGTGTTAGATCAGAGAGTAGAGAAGGCATAATCATTTCATCAATCGAAAAAAATACTCATATCCAACTCTTGCTGCACCAATGAATGCAAGTAAGTATTATCTTTCAACTCATAGGTAGTAATTAAGGTCAGAAAAACTACTTTTTTCGTGGCTGTTTCTTCTTTGAATACTTTAATTTTTCTTTGAAGGTCACTCGCATAGGCTTTTGTGATAGTAAACTCCCCCGTCGAAAATTTGATTTCGCACAAATTAATCACTCGATCTCTTCTATTTATCAGCAAATCTATTTGTACGTTCTGCTCAGCTTTTGCTTCAAAATCTCCTGTTCTGTTGCTCTTCCTATGAAGTCAGTCATTTTAAACTATTTTTACAAAATTAGCGTATTTTTTTGCTACAAATAACAACGCCATCTTCAACGAAATCACTGTTTCCTTCAATGAAAAACAATTTCCATCTTCGTTGAACAAAACAACCACTTCATTGAATAGACTGGCAACAAGCTATTCAAACCTCCATCTTTGTGGTATAATTTTTTAATCAAAATAATTTATCACATGAAATTGAGTAATCGTTTAGTTTTAGCTATGGCAATCATTCTAGTCGCTTTTGGAAGTAATTTTGCACAACGTGGTGAAGATCGTCCTTCCGCAGAAGATATGGCAAAACGCCAAACAGAACGCTTGACAGAATCACTAGAATTGACGAATGAGCAAGCAGAAAAAGTGGCTGCCATTAATTTGAAATATGCGAAGCAAGTCCATGAAAAAAGGGAAGCGATGCGTCAGCAAGAAGAAAAAGGACGCGAAGCGAGGAAAGCCGAGCGCGAAAAAGTAAGAACAGCGCACAATGCAGAACTAAAAGTAGTATTGACCGAATTACAATATGCGAAATTGGAAGGGTTGCAGGAAGCACGCCAAGAAAGGCCGCATAGGCGTGGTAGCAGAAAGGGAAAGGGTAAAAACCGAGAAGATAGAGGCTAGCGAACAGCGGCAGACTTCGGGTTAATAGACCTTATTCACGAATAATATTTGTAAAGACTGATTGATTGATTGATTTTCAGTACCTCAATCCGGCTATACAAATTTTTCGTGAATCACCACTATTCTAATCAGACTAAAATTTCTGCTTCAATCACTTCCTCTTTGGTTACACATAAACTCATCGCAAACAGCAATTCTCTCCCAATCTGACGTACACGCTCATCGTAATGCTCCGCTTCCTCCGATGTATCATCTGCAATCTTAGGATCTTCATAAGTCAATGAAAACCTCCAAGCACTAGGAATGAACGGACAATTTTGGTCGGCATGATTGCAAGTCATAATCGCAGCGAAATCACTTTTTGGATTACTAGCATCATCATAAACTTTGGAAAACGCTTCGATTGGAGCAATTTGGTCACAGCAATACACTTGATAGCGCGGATTACGACCGATACTAGATTTTTCTATGTGAAAACCAGCTCTCTTTAACGCGGCTACCGCTCTCGGATTGAAAGCGGTTGCTTCTGTTCCTCCAGAGTAGCAATGGATATTTTCGATTTCAAAATAACAAGCAGCGGCACTTGCCCAAATTTGGCTGATGTGGCTGCGACGCGAATTATGCGTACAGATAAAATTGAGGTGAACAGGTTGATGATTTTCCAGGCGGTCTTGAATATAGTGCGCCAATTGTTGTAACTGAATTTTGCGTTCCTCAGGAATCAGTTCAAACTCATTGAGTAAGCCTTTGACGGAAGATTGTAGGCTAGTATAAAATGTAGTGGACATGATTTATTAAATTGTACTACAAATTTGAGTTTAAGATGGCGTTCTTGCAAGTATTTCAGATTAAGCGAACGTTAATTCACAGAGAATGGAGATAATAATTTTCAAATTCCTGCATAGTGCTTATCTTTCCGATGAAAAAACAGCACACCAAGTATGAAAAATCAGCATCGCCGCACTTTTTTGAAGCAAGCCTCTGTACTTCCACTTGCTGCTACTCTCCCAACTTCTTTCTTGAACCTGAAGGCTAAGAAACGTCGATTCAAAATGTGCTTAAATCCAGGAATAATTGGCGTTAGTGCGAATCAGTTAGAATTGTTGGAATATGCGGATCGCTTTGGTTTTGAGGCAATTACGGTGAATTTGGACGAAATGGTGAAAATGGATAAAGCGGAACGCACTGCTTTTGTCGATCAGATGAAAGAAAAAGGACTTAGTTGGGGCTCGACAAATTTGCCTATTGAATTTCGTAAGGATGAAGCCACGTTCAATCAACACCTCGCCGAATTACCAGCGAAAGCTGCTGCTCTACAAGCCGTTGGTGGAACGCGGGTGAACACTTGGATTATGCCGACGCACGATACACTGACTTATCTTGAAAATTTTCAGCAACACCAAAAAAGGCTGAAAGCCACTGCAAATATTCTAGGATACTATGACATTCGTTTGGGCTTAGAGTATGTTGGACCGAAAACCTTAATGACACGCGATAAATTCGCTTTTGTGCGCACCATGAAAGAAGGTAAAGAATTGATTGCGGGAATTGATGAACCTAATGTTGGCTTTGTCTTGGATAGCTTTCACTGGTTTTGCGCAGGTGAAACGATGGCGGATGTGTTGACTTTGGAGCAAAAAGATATTGTCACGGTTGATTTGAATGATGCACGCAAGAACTTCACGGCGGATGAGCAAATTGATGGAAAACGCGAATTACCGATGGCAACGGACGTCATTGATATGAAATCGTTTCTACAAGCTCTAGTCGCCATTGGTTATGATGGACCGGTGCGCGCAGAACCATTCAATCAAGTAGTGAATGATATGGGAAATGAAGCCGCCATAAAAGCAACCAAAATAGCGATGGATAAGGCTTTTGCGTTGGTGTAAATAATCTAAAGTTAGATTACCCAAAGAAATTTTTCCAAAGATTCTTCAATTTCTTCTCTTCTGGATTTTCTAGTTCTTCTGTTTTCTCAAGCAAACGAAGACAGAAATTCAACTGTGCTTGAGTTTGTGCCAGAAAGTAAACTTCCTCCACTTCTGAATCAGGATGATGTAGGAAAAAATCAATAGCTGATTCGAACAGTGCTTCGACTACTTCTTCTGGTTTTTCATCGTCGCTACTGACACCAATCAGTGGAAACAAAATAGATTTGGCTTCTAAATCTTCAATTCGATCTACTCTTTTCAGCGCATTGGTGATACAAGATTTTCTCGTCTCCTCTGAAATGCTGGTGTAACCTTTCCCAATGTCTTTTCCAGTCGCCGTCGCAATGTGAAATACCTTTTTAACATTATTGGTTTCTTCTAGTTGACCAGCCGTCGTCACTACAATTCTGCCTGGTTCCACTACTCCATCATCTTTCATTTTATTGGATAAAGCATTGGCAATAGTATCTTCCATCACTTGCTCTTCCTCATCTTTTTTCGCACCTAAGTAGCGAATGATGCCCGACAACCGCTTATCATAAAAGCGCGCCATTTGCATATTCGTACTCTCTGTATTCACCCAAACATCTACATCCGTCACATTGATGATATTTCCCGTCTTGATACCCAATATTCTATTTTTAGAGCGACTACCTTTCAACAAATTTCGCTTCATTCGGAAAGGAATAGTTTCTAATCTAGAGATGGCTTTTGCACCTTTGGTTACATTCAATCTTGGAAGATTTTCAAATACGGGACTATCATTATTGCCATCGCGCATTCCTCTTTCAATGAAGGTGGTGATCGCGCCGCAAGTTGCTTCGTAACTGTCCTTATCCAAATCATCGTAATAGATGATTTTTTGCCCATTGATGTTGAATGGAATCTTTGTTCTTTGGTTGGCGATAATGACGGTAGAAAATGGATTCAAGGCATGGCGAATCCCTAATTCATAAAAGACATTTGGGTTTAAAATGGAAATATCTACAACGGCTACATCCGCATTGAAGATATGCTCGAACATATCTTTGTGGATAGAACCTGCTCCTGGAATTTCATCGCAACGAACACAATCAATACCTGTCTCTAAAACGGCGGGTCTGATGATCTCTTCATAAATCGCATCAAAATCAATTTTGACGCTTTCTTCGTCTGTTTTTTCGCCAAAAGGCATAATAACAAAGCAACTCTTGTTCTTCATTTTGTTTTGGTTGAGTGTTCTCAAATCGTTTATAGTGTGATGACAAATATATGAAAACCTTTGAAGCCTGCTCTATCCTTTTGTCATTTTGTAAATGATTGCAGCGAGAACTCCCAAAACAAAAGCCAATACTCCAATGATTAAAAAGAAGAAAATAAATCCCATGATATAGACTACCAATCCTAAAGCCAAACTCTCTAGCCAAGACTTCTTGAATAATCCATGAAAGGCTTGCCCAAAAACGATAGTGGCAAATAGAAAGCCTCCAGCCATCACCCAAGTAATGAAATTTGGAAAAAAGTAGGCAATAGAAGTCAATAAAAGACTGTAGATGGTTGACTGCGCCATTAGAAAAGCGACCATGATGAAGTGTTCCGCATAGTACAATTTCTTCCCTATGAAAAGTCTTGAAGACAAAGCGATAAACGGCAGTAAAATCAAAGGCATAAAATTCATAAACTTCGTAACGAAGCTCATGCTTTTTCTCATTCTGATTTCGTCTGCCTCTGAACTAATCATCCCAAAGTCCTTGTAACTTTGTATTATATTGTTGACTTGCAATTCCCATACCCCCGAAGAAATCATCAAAAATACACTTATTGCCGCCGCCAGTATCATATACCGAAAAGGATTGGTGTAGGGCGTAGTTCTTCCATCCAAATATTCACCCATTACCTTTCCTGGACGTAGGAAAAGCTCCTTGAAGGTAAAGAAGAAACCTTTTTCGATATTGAAAACGTTTGTGAAGGCGGAGCGAAACAAGCGTTTTAAATTCCAGCGTTCTGGGATATGTTTTTGTCCACAAGCAGGGCAATACTGTCCAGTAAACTCGTGTCCGCAGTTCTTACAAATTAATTGAACGTTCATTATAGTGTGTGGTAAGCGGTCTGATTCAACTGCTAAGGTAGTGATTCTAGCAAAAATACTTACTCTATTACAGAAAGCCCAACATCTTGATCCATTTTCAATGCCTGAATGCGTTGACGTATTGCTATGGTATCTCGCTTTGCCATCAAGCGTTCCAACTCGAAAGTGAATCCAACGATGGGTTCATTTTCAACCACAGTCTTGAATTCAGAGCGCGTGATGAGTTGCGGATGTGCTTTGCAAAATTCTAGGAAACGGCGGTATTCATTTTTCAAAGCAGGACTTGCGGAGTAAGAAGGTTCGGGCTGATAAAAAGCGACTGCGCCCACCGCTATCCAAAGCAAAAAAGCAACCAAGCTGCCATATAACCAAACGGGACGTTGCTTTATTTCTTGAAAGGAAGGAATGGTTTTTTCTTTATACGGTTTAACTTCTTTTGGTTGAATTTGGAGCAGTTGAACATCGTAGTCATTTCTGCGGAAAGTATCGGAGAGTGTTTCGTAGGCTTCGTTTACTTCTTTTAAACGCACTTCTGCCCACTCTGCACCATCGTGCAAATCAGGATGAAACTGCTTACATTTCTGCAAATAGGCTTTGCGAATTTCTTTTCTAGCAGCGTGAGTCGGCACTTCGAGTATCTCGTAGTAGTTTCGCATATTGCAAAGGTAACGTTAGGACACGCAAAGATAGTATTTGATAGCGAGCAAAGGCGCAAGGTTTTTAGAACCTCAAAAGTATCAATAGCCAATTATTTGTAAAGACGACCGAATATTGTATTTACCAGGTGAGACGTTTGGAAGGCTAAAACGTAACCAACAAATCGCTAACGATCAATAAAATATAAAATTAATTGTCGCGGATTGGATCCGAGATACAATCCGCTCATAAAATATCAATAGCCAATCGTCTTCACGAGCGATTGGCTATTATATTTATTAGCTAAGACATTTGATGCTTGGAAAATATCCTTTGATCAAAACACAACCACCAATTATTTGATAATCAATATAATATAAAATCACTATTCGTAAAAGTGCAACGAATAGTGGATTTTTTTTGTGCCTATCGCAACCAAAAATGGACAACTTGAACCCAAAAGCAGAAGCCTTTTCTGTCTTCCTCCCACACCTTTGTCCCGACAGTTGGACGTACGGCAGTCGCGCTGAAATATAAGCTCACAAGCGGCTGATTTCTCCATACCTATCTATTCAATTTTTCGAGTGTCTTGCCTGTGGTAAGACCTAAAAATCTATGCACTATTATGAGAACTTTTTTTAGAAATTTAAATGGAAACAGAAGAAATGTTTTAGCTATTGAGAAGGCCAAGACGATTAT
>JBCDFY010000317.1:0-7313 GCA_039176995.1 Bacteroidota bacterium | reverse complement strand
TGATGACGGGTAACTTCAAGCTTGCCTGTCATCTGTGATGCTAGAAATAACAGGCATTTTGGAAATACCCGTCATTAGGGACTCAGATCATCTTATTTACAACCTTAGAAAGGAAGCCTTAGAGCTTGTTTGGAGCAGGATTGAACTAGAAATCAGCAGTTTGTGGTTCTGACAAGGTGGAAAATTAACTGCATATCTTGATACGGGGTTTATTTTTCATGCAGTCAGGTTCATAAAATGTTGGTTTATAGGAAAATAGTGCTCCAAACATGCTCTTAAATAAATGAACAATCTAAACAGATAAACAAGACGTTCGTTTGCACAGATTTATCCCGTTTGCAGTATAAATTAACTGATAATGAAGCTATCCTACCAGAAAATATTACCCCTGACTATCTACCTAAGCAGCCTCTTCCTACTCTTCTCCCAATGTCGCCCAGCCCCAAAACCGGCAGTAACCGAGCAATTACAAGCACAGCAATATCTTTTCTTTCTACACAATCGCTTTTTGGAAACGCATGGACTAGACGCAGCACATCCTCAGTACGGCAAGGTCGAGTATTTGGAAATCCTAGCTTCTTTTCGAGCCGCTGGCTTTGAGGTCATCAGCGAACAGCGTCAAGGCGATGTCAATGTCCAAACTTATGCGCAACAGTTGGTGAGGCAAATAGATACACTGCTCGAAAACGGAACAGCACCACAAAATATTACCGTGGTAGGGACATCGAAAGGCGGCTACATTGCACAGTACGTTTCTACTTTTCTAGCTCATCCACAGGTCAATTACGTATTTATCGGCAGCTACCAAGATACCGATATGGTCGAATTTCCTGACATCAATTTCTGCGGTAACATCTTGAATATTTATGAAATCAGCGATCCTTACAGCGTCTCTGCGCAAGCACGTGCCGATGCTTCAGCACTCCAAGTTTCCAACTACAAAGACGTAGCACTGCAAACTGGATTGCGACACGGTTTTTTATTCAAAGCACTGGATGAATGGATACAGCCTTGCGTGGATTGGGCGAATGAGCATAGTGTAGCTAGCGAATCAGCAGCGAAATGAACGAATTTTTGGATATGTTTATCTGAATCGCAAAAGTCGTTGATAATCCAGTCTCAAATTGCTAATTTTTGCATACTAACTCCTCCTCAAATCAAGCTGCTAATTGAGCATTTTCAGCTTATTATAGAAAAAAACAAGGGAAATATCGAAAAGAGACTTATTTTTCATATCAAAATAATAATTTGCGGTGTTTATAGGTAGAATCGTTTAATTATTGATTCGCTGATTTGATTCTGGGGCTGTACGAAATCTCAATCTTGTTAACATCTTACTTAAAAATACCTGAGTCAACTCAAAGCATACTTGTTGCACGATCTCAAGCACTTTACTAAAATTTTTCTCAGGCATCACCAAAAACTTTGTATACCCCTGATTTGATTTACACTATGAACAAGCAACTAAAAAACTTCTGTCTAAAATATTTAAAATATGCAAAAGGACTTAAAAAGTCTATTTGGAACGACACACGGGCTAGATGAAAAGAGCTTAAATTTTTTAATCAAAGCCTTAGAGAAAAAGAATTTACCAGGCTTCGATTATATTGAGTTTAAGCAATCTTTGGGGAGTTTACTGGCAATGGATATGCTAGAAGAAACTGCTTTCAAATCTGTTTTTGCGACGGCAAGTTCGGTAGGCTTGACCAAGGATAAACTTTTAAAAACTGCGGCGCACTATAAGCAAGTCCTAGACAATGAAAAAGGACAATTCGATGCAGCTCTACAAAATCAGATGCGGCAACGCGTAGAAGGCAAATTACAAGAGGTGGAGAAGCTGAAAAAGCAGGTAGAAGATTATCGAAAAAAGATTATGGAGCTAGAAAATCGTATCGCGAAGGCGCAAAATACCATTGATACTGCCGACGAGCAGATACAAACTGCTAAGGATAAAATTAACGCTACCAAGGATGCGTTTGAATTCACGTATCAAAGTATCTTCAATGAAATCGATCAAGATATAGCGAACATCGAACAATATTTGTAAATTAGCTTTTGGCAGAAGGACTAGTGTATGTTCGAAGCAATAGAATACAAAAAATAAACAACATAAGAAATGTCAGACGTAGTTCAATTCAACAATCCAGAAAGAAAATCTAAGTCTTTTTGGTCGCGTCCAGAAGGCGTGACGGGTATGATTTTCATGGGTGGCTTGCTGGTCGGAGCAGGCTATTTGCTCTATACTTTTGGTGGTGTGCTGCTTTCTTTGCTGACTAAAACCATCGGGATCGTAGTCGCATTAGCAGTATTGGCACTTATCATTTACATGATTTTAGATCCTCGTATGCGCAGCTTGGTTTGGTATATGTATAAGAGTGTCATGCGAGGAATCACTAGCATTTTTGTGACTTTAGACCCAATTGGGATTTTAAAGAATTACATTTCTGATCTGGAAGACAATTTGCGGAAGATGAGTAAGCAAATTGGAGCTTTGCGTGGTCAAATGCGCAAACTGAAAAATACCATCAGTCAGAATAGTAAAGAGATCAACATGAATCTCAAAATGGCGAGCAAAGCCAGAGAGCAAAATAAGCAGCAGCAAATGATTTTGTCTTCTCGAAAAGCTGCACGTCTGAAAGAAACCAACGAAAAATACACCGCTTTGCACCAGCGCATGGAAGTAATGCACCGCATCTTGACCAAGATGTATTCCAATTCTGAGATACTATTGGAAGATACGCGCGACCAAGTTAAAGTGAAAGAGCAAGAGCGCAAAGCAATTCGTGCGTCTCATTCTGCTATGAAATCGGCAATGAGCGTCATCTCTGGTGATCCCGATAAGCGAGAAATGTTTGATCGTGCGATGGAAGCAGTGGCGGATGATGTGGCTAATAAAGTAGGCGAAATGGAGCGTTTCATGGAAATGTCTGCCAACTTCATGGATTCGGTTGATTTACAGAATGGCGTGTTCGAAGAAGAAGGTCTACGGATGTTAGAAAAATGGGAAAAAGAAAGTACGATTTTGCTGATGGGTGATAATCAAAGTAACAATTTACTAGACGCTGGCTTTGATGAAGGTACGCTAGATTTGAATCAGAAGATCGCGCAGCCACAAAAACAAACGCGTAGCAATAACAACAGTCAAAGCAATTACGATAGCTTTTTTGAGTAAGGAATGGTACACTACTGGATATTTTGAATTTTCAATACATAGTCAAATAGAAACACATAGGGCTATTCTGCTAGGATTAGAATTTAAACCCGCTTAATTGTTAAGCCTTAAGGGTTTTTATGGACAGAAACGCAAATGCTCCGTTATTTTTTTGTGAAAAATAGCGGAGCATTTGTGTTTCTATCGAAGAGACGGGCGGAGCATGTAAAAAATAAGCTAAATCATTTGATTCAAAACTAAACACATGTATCAAACATCTTATTGTTCGACCGACTTTGGTTGCTTTGAAGTCGTGGGTAGTGAAGCGGGAATTAGAAAGGTGCAATTGACCGATGAGGTTGCTGCGTCCTCCGAAAAGACGCTGCCAGTCATTACGGACTGTATGGCACAACTCAAAGCCTATCTGGAGGGTGATCTAAAAGATTTTGATGTACCATTAGATTGGGCAGGTGCTTCGGATTTCAATCAATCGGTCTGGACGGCTTTGCTGCGTATTCCCTACGGACACACGAGTACTTATTCTGCCATTGCCGACCAATTGAATAAGCCTAAGGCAGTACGCGCAGTAGGTTTGGCGAATAAATACAATCCGATTGCGATCATCGTTCCTTGTCATCGGGTCATTGCCAAGAGCGGACATTTGCAAGGCTATTTTTATGGTTTAGATATGAAACGTCGCTTGTTGGAATTAGAAAATCCGATGAGTTTTGCGCGACAGGGCAGTTTGTTTGGATGAAGATGGCAAGATTCAATATAGTCGTAAAATTAAAGGTGGAAGAAGTCTCATTTTTCTTAATATTTCACTTGAAAACGGTCTGAGTCAATGCCAAAAAATCGTGCAAGAGATGTTTTTAATAAACCCCTTCGGAAGGAAACACAAATCCTTTGAGCATACTTGTTGCGCGATTTCAGAAGCTTTCTCAGACTTAAGTTAAGCATTGTCTAAGACTTCGTAAACGCCTATAAATTAAACTACATATGAAGAAAATCACCTACTTATGCAGTATTGTTCTACTCCTTTTGCTCACCGCTTGCGATTTACAACAAGCCTTAGACGATTTTGAATTGCAGTACATTGGAGATTGGAGTTCTGATAAATTCTACCTTGAAATTGCAGCCAATGGAAGAGGCTATTTGGAACGGCGTGGTTTGTTTGGTTTTGATGGCGTGGAAGGACGTATCAAAATTACGGACAACAAAATTAAGTTTCGCTCCGACGAACGCGACAGGAACTTCCGCATTGATGAGTCACCCTACCGAGAGGAAGGCACCATCATAATGGTTTTGGATGGGAAGACTTTTTATAAGCATTGATTGTTTGTGGAGGGCATGTGCTGAAATATGAGTTATCAGTAAATGCCATCCGTTTTCCTCTATCAGTTTTGAGGTTTCATTATTGTTCACTACATTTGGGTAGAACTCAATGAACTGCTGCTATGAAAACTGATCCAAAACACTATTTGATCTTCATTTCTCTCCTTTTTGGGAATATTCTTACCCTCGCTCAAGCTCCTCTAACTTTCACCAAGTACAAAGCAGAACACGGACTTTCCAGTGAATTTGTCACTACTATTTTTCAAGATAGCATAGGTTTTTTATGGCTGGGAACACCTGGCGGCGTACATCGCTTTGATGGCTACAATTTCAAAGTTTTTCGCTATGATAAAGCAGATTCTTTGACATTGAGTAATGATGCAGTCTGGAATATCGAAGAAGATCGGAAAGGCAATATTTGGATTGGCACAAACAATGGATTGAATCGGCTTGATCCCAAAACGGAACAAATTACTCGAATCAAAAGCAATCCTACTTCTGCTGACAGTATTACGAACAGTCTGATTATGGATTTACTAGTGGATAAGACAGGAAATGTCTGGGTAGCTACGGCTAATGGGTTAAACCGTTGGCTACCGCAGCATGAATGCTTTGAACATTATTTGTATGAACCTAGCCCTAGCAAAGAACGTCCTTTCCGAAGTAGTCGAACACCTATTCAAACTCGTAATGGTATCATTTGGCTAGGCTTACAAGACACGCTTTGTCGTTATGTAGCTGAGCGAAATGAATTTATATACACTAAATTGCCTGATAATAAAGCTGCCGCTAATGCCATCCGACTAATCTATGAAGATCAAGAGGGTTTGCTTTGGATTGGTACGCAGTCCAATGGTGTTTTTTCTTTTGATCCAGTCACCAGTACTTTTATAGAACATTACTTCAACGATCCTGACGACCCGAACAGCATCAGTCATAACAAAATATCTGCTTTTATTCAGAATGGAGAAGAACTATGGATTGGTACAACAGGCGGTGGTTTGAATATGCTCAATTTGAAAACGAAATCCATTATGCGCCATACTGGTGTTCCTCCTGCTCCTTTTGGCGTCAATTCAGAAACTATTCGAGATACCTGGGAAGACACTCAAGGCAATATTTGGTTGGGTAGTTTCTACGACGGTTTATATCAATTCAAAAACAGTCAACGTATTTTTAGCAATTTTGACCAAAATACAGGTTTACTGACTAAGGTAGTGAACGACATAACAGAAACACTCGATGGAAAAATTTGGGTGGCGATGGGAAATGCAGGAGTAGGCGTTTTTGATACTGCTAAGAAACGTTTTACAAAATATTATCGCAACGAAAACAATCAGCAAGGTTTACCGCTAGGAAATTTGAAACGACTGCAGACAGATCATACAGGTAAACTATGGGTTGCTTCTGAAACGGAAGGCATCAGTTACTTTGATACGCAAAAAGGTAAATTCACAAAGCATTTGCCAAAGCATAAAGAGGACTTATCTAATTTCGATTTTCTCACTGATTTTTTAGTAGAAGAAAATGGAGATATTTGGATAGCACTACAAACAGGCTTAATTAAGTACCAAGCTGCTACTCAAGGCTATAAGCAGTACAACATGCCTGATAAAGCTGACTCAAAGATCAATCATGGAGCAAATTCTTTTGTAACCAGCATACTCAGAGATAGTCAGCAACAACTTTGGTTTACTACTTATGGCGGACTTAATCTCTATCATCCAACGTCAGATAGCCTTGAATTTTTTCCTTTCCTTAATCAGTTATTAGGATCAATTGAGGATAATAATAACAACTTATGGTTTAGTACTTTAGAAGGATGTTACATATTTAATATAAATAAAAAAGCATTTTCCAAAATCAATAATTTAATAGGAAATCCTTTTTTGAAGGATGATAAGCAACAAATTTGGCTTACTTCTACGGAATATTTATTAAAGTATAATCCAGTGAATGGTCAGATAACCACATTAGATAAACAGGATGGATTAGTCAGTAATTTTTTCTGGAAAGCTCATCAAGCTAGAGATGGTTACTTACATTTTGGAGGAATTGAAGGGCTATCTATTTTTCATCCTGATAGTTTAAAAGAAGTCACTCAATCACCTTCTGTTGTACTCACTGATTTTCAGTTATTCAATAAGACAGTACCGATCAAAGGTTCAAAAGGAGATACTTTAGACTGGAAATCTCCTCTAATACAAAGCATAGTTTTTACGAAAAACATCATATTAAAGCACTGGCAAAATTACTTTTCAATAGAATTTTCCGCACTAGATTTTACGAATCCTGCTTCTAATCGCTACCAATATCAACTAGAAGGCTATGACAAAAACTGGATAGAAAGCAATGCTGATCGAAGGCTCATTACTTACACCAATCTTGATCCTGGTACTTATATCTTTCAAGTAAAAGGAGCAAGTCGAAATGGGCCGTGGAGCGAAACAACTAGCGTAAATATTCAGATACTTTCTCCTTAGTACTGGTCTTGGTGGTCAAAATCTCTTTATTTCCTGCCTACATTTCTACCCCCCTGAAAGAAAAGCGGCTAAATTGATATGATTGCAGGCAATTATCGGCGAGCTTATTTGATGCTACATATTTATATGCAATTAAAATATATTTATAAATAATTCATTTTCAATTAATTGTGATTCGGCTATTTCCCAACAAGACAGACCTCCCCTTACCCCATTACGCCACTGTGTAATAAGATTGAGCTTGCCCATCCATCATTTTGAGTATCTTTATCTGTATTTCATCAAGATTCAACACTGCCTTTTTTGCTCCATTTACATACAAGATATGAATGCCTGTAAAGAGT
>JBCDFY010000316.1:0-7342 GCA_039176995.1 Bacteroidota bacterium | reverse complement strand
AAATTTACGCAAGAATACGACTGCCCTACCCGATATTCGAGTGAGTATTGGCGTATTCAAAGTAGCAGATATGGATGGCGATGGTGACTTGGATATTTTTGTTGGTGGTAGGCAAATACCTGGGCAGTATCCAATGGCTGCGGATGCTTATATTTTGCGAAATGATAGCGAAAATGGACGAGCTAACTTTACAGATGTGACCCAAGAAATTGCACCAGCTTTGCAGCAATTCGGCATGATAACCGATGCGCTTTGGTTAGATTATGACGGCGATGCAGACCTCGATTTAATGCTTACGGGCGAGTGGATGCCAATTACTATTTTTGATAACGAAAATGGTCAATTTGTTCCAGCCAAACATCAGCCATTCGATCATTTGGTAGGTTGGTGGTACGCACTGGATGCTGCTGATTTCGATCAAGATGGTGATCTAGATTTAGTGGCAGGTAATTTGGGTTTAAATTATAAATACAAAGCCCGTCCAGACGCACCTTTTGAGATTTACACCAGCGATTTCGACGCCAATGGTAGCCAAGATATTGTACTCAGCTATCATTCATCGGGTGAGTCTTTTCCTTTGCGTGGGCGCGAGTGTTCGGCTGTTCAAATGCCCTTCATTGAGCAAAATTTTACAACTTACGAAGCCTTCGGACGTGCCAGTACCGCACAAATCTACGGCGATGAAAATTTAGCAGCAGCTACCCATTTTGCCGCTACTGATTTCGCCCATTATTACTTTGAAAATGATGGCAATGGACATTTCAAGGCGCAGCGATTACCCATCGAAGCACAGGTTTCTTCTATCAACGATTTTTTGATTGATGATTTCGATGCGGATGGCATTTTAGATTTATTATTGGCTGGTAATTTGTACGGCTCGGAGGTAGAAACACCTCGCAATGACGCTAACATTGGCTTGTTACTCAAAGGCGATAAAGGTCGCTTTCAAGCTGTTTCGACTTCTAAAAGTGGTGTTGAATTGGACGGGGAAGTTCGTCATTTAATTCCGCTGAAGATAGGAAATCAGCAGGGTATCTTGGTTGGCGTGAATGATGGGTATTTGCAGTGGATGTCTTCGGGAGTTGATTGATTTGAGGTCAAAGGATACTATGGATTGAGCAGCTTTTGGACAGCAATAAGACTATTACTGTCCAACCAGCTAACTCGTGAGTCTCACAAATATCTTAGAGTACTTTCGCTGCACTTTGACTCCCAATTCCCATTGCCTTCACGGTATCCATCAAAGTGGCGATACTTCGACGGTCGCCGTCATCGGCTTGGTTGTAGAGTTTAAGTAACAATGCAGACATACTCAAATTGCGAAGGTCTTCCGAACTCAATCCCATTTGCTGGATGTAGCCTTTGACCTTGCCCACTAAGTCGCCATTGCCGTTCATCAAAGCGGTTTTGACATCGCTCAAATGGGTGCTGTTGTCAATAAGGCGATCAATGGATTTGCCTTGACCAATCGCACGGGTGATGTTGTTGAAAAACTCCGTTTCGCCACCCACGATGTCAATTTTCGCATTGCGTAAAGCTTCTGCCATCACACTGACTTGTGCTTTCGCAATTTCTGCTTGCACATTGATTTGCGCCATCTCCACTTCTTTCTCTTTCTCCAATCGCAATTTGAACTCTTCGTGCGCTTTGCCTGCTTCGTTCAATTCGTGCATCGCTTTCGCTTTTTCTGCTACACCTTTGGCTTCTGCTAATGCTTTGGCTTCCAGCACTTTGGCTTCTATCGAACCCGTTTCCTGCAAAACGTCGGCTTCTGCCATACCACGTTTGCGGTCTGCTTCGGCTTTGGCTTCGATACCTTTGGCTTCCGCAAGCATTTTCTTCTCCAATACGATGGCTTCCACACTACCGTCTCGCTCTTTAGCGGCGGCTTTGGCTTCGATGACTTGCGCCTCTGCTAAACCAATGGTTGCCTCTTCGGCGGCTTTGGCTTCGGCATGGGTTTTTCGTGCTTCGGCTTCTTTCACGGCGGCTTCTTGCTTGGCTTTGGCATCTATCAAGATGGTTTCTGCGTTCACTTCGGCAGCCAATTTATCCGCTTCGGCTTTCTTCGTCGTTTGTATAACAATGCTTTCTCCTTCCTGCTCGGCTTCTTTGATCGCAACTTGCTTCTGACGCTCGGCTTCTGCCAAGACTTTCAAATCCTTAATTTTCTCCTCTTCTTCTGCCACTTTTTTGTCCACCGCCACACGCTCTTTGATGATGTCTTGGATTTGCTTTTTCTCTTCTTCTACCGCTTTTTCTTTCTCAATTTGTGCCAAAGTCACGACTCGCTCTCGCTCGTTCGCTTCCAAAGCCCGATCTTTTTCGACTCGCTCGTTTTCGATGGCTTCCGTGCGTTCTTTGTTTTTCAAAGCGACGATGACTTGACGTTCTTTATTGGCTTCGGCAACACCAATTTCTTCTTCCACTGCAATGCGCGCCCGCTCCGATTTCAGTCGCTCCTCTTCTTCTACTTTCACGATTTCTGCACCTTCTCGCGCTTTGATGTTCGCCACCTCGCGCTTTTGCCGCTCTTCTTTTTCCGCCAACTGTCGATTCAGTTCCAAAATGGCTTCCTTTGCCAAAACGTCTTGCTCGGTAATGGTCTTTTCTTCTTCGCGGCGAATCTGATTGGACAATACATTTTGTGCTGCCGTCAGTTCCGTAATCTTTTTGATTCCTTCAGAATCCAAGATGTTATCAGCACGAAGGAACTCAATCGCGGTTTGTTCCAAATAGTCAATAGCGCAGTCATCCAATTTATAGCCGTTCAAACTTTTGTCTACTAAGTTGGTGACTTCTAGTTTGAATTGCTCACGCGAATCGTATAAATCCACGAAATTGAAGCGTTTTCCTACGGTCTTCAAGGCTTCCGAAAACTTGGATTCAAAAAGGGTATTCAAGGTTTCGATAGTAGAGGCACGCTCGCAACCAATCGCCTGCGCCACGTGTCTTACATCTTCAATTTTGGGATTGACCCGCACGAAAAAGGCAACCTGTATATCGGCTCGCATATTATCTTTGCAGACCAAGCCATCTTTCCCTTTGCGTGAAATTTCTACCTTTTTGACGGATATATCCATCAATTCCATTTTTTCAATAATGGGGATGACAATTGTGCCGCCAAAAGAGACCCTGATGCCGCGAAAACCCGTGATGACGAGGGCTTTACCTTGTGGTACTTTTTTGTAGAAAGACGTCAAGAGGACAAAGAAGCCGAATATTAATCCGACAATACCAAGAATGACGATTATAGAAACATTTCCGATCATTAGTTAGAATGTTTAATGAGTTAGTGAATGTGGTTTGTGTTTTGTTTTGGTTTGATGTGGTTTTTATTCGTGTTAAATCTTGGTTGTAAACCGAGACGAGAAAGGTGTTTTTACTTGTTAATTTTTTATCTTTTCAACAGGCTTTCCATTGACGTAAATTAAATATCCATCTATTCGTCCTAAACTATCATAGAAAGTCCATTTACCTTCTTGGATTCCATTTTCCCAGTATCCTTTCATCTCAATATTCCCGTTAATAAAATATCCTATGCAGCTATCTATCATAACATTTTCTTTCCAATGCTCAAGAGACTTTAGTTGACCATTTTCATAATAGCTTTTCCATATACCGTCTTTGTATTCCCTAATAATACTTCCTTCTTCTGAAAGCTGACCTGATTTAAAATAATATTTTACCTTTCCGGAAGCCTTACCATTTTTCCATTCTACCTCTTCTTCAATTATTCCATTTGGATAATATGAAACTAAATGCCCATAAATTTTACCTTTGAGGAATTCAGATTTACTCTCAATATTACCATTCTTGTAGTAAGTAAAACATTTTCCTGTGTAAAGCTTATTACTCAACATCCAACCATCAACCGACTCTGCCAACTTATTACAATCACAAGTTTTCTCAGGATTTCTTTTTTTCATATTTAGGGGATTACAACTTAACATGATCAAACAAAGAAAAACAGTGACTGTACTCTTTAATTTGATTTTACTTCTGTAATTTAGATTAGTTCTCATAGTATTTCAGGTTTAATTAATCTCAATCGCAATATGCTACGGACTCAGACCGCCTAATATCGTATCCAAGCTGTAAACTTGAATCATCAGAATGTTCTTTTAATACACCCACAATATCCATTCTTTTTCCAAAAAATGCAGCTTTCCTCGCCTAATCCAAGCAAAATTTCGATCAGTACTTGGTATGAACTATGTGTATGCTTAATTTGCACCTTAGTAATGGTAAAGTAATTAATGCTGTGCGAAGTCTCGTTTTCCTCAACCTCTCACTTAGGTATATTCCAAGTCAATGTTTAGAAATTGCTCAATAAGTATGTTCAATGATTCTCTTCGGACGGAAACAACATTATTTCTGTCCAAAAGATCTCCCCATATTGCTAATTCTGCGGTTCAGACAAACATGTCGAAATTTGGTGCAAAAGACAGTTTCTTCATCAAATTTCTACAAGGATCATACATATTTTCCTAATTACTCCTAATCATTAACAAGAGTCAATTTTAAAATCTATTTATCTTGGATAAATCAATAGATCAACTAAAACTAATAATCTTATTTGGGCTGTTTCTACTTTCAGCTTGTTCAACTGAGTCGACTAAAGAAAAAATGACTATACAAAAACCAAGCATTGAGGAGACAGAAAATAGCGATACTGATTCAGCCACTCAGCGTAGTTGGAATTTTTTATACGAATTTGAAGGGAAAACAATTCTAGATTTGTACGGCGAAGTACCTGAATTTAGAAAAACAATCGAAGAGCGATTAGGAAAAAACACTGAACTAATAACAGAAGTTGAAGCAAGCGGGTCAGAGATTAAAAAGGAGGGAAACTATTTGATAATAAGCGGCACGATTCGTCACGGCTTTTTTGATGAGTCACCAGTTTTTTATTCTGCTGAATTAATCATTGATGTCGAAGACAGAAAATTTTATGCACTAAATTACCAATCAGACACTAATAAATTCTCTTATTTTTTTGAAGAAAGGGAGGTGCTTCCACCGCCTGTTATTAAATCCCTTGAGCGTTTCTATCTTCGTCCTTCTTCTAAACCCACTGATGATTGGGGCATAATGGATTATTACCAACTTTTTGCTTATTCTTTGACACATCCCATAAAATTTGACGAAGAATCTGAACAGTATAAACTCACATATGAATCGCCAACAAAGTCCGTCATCTACATCTACAACAATGAAGATATATTCCTTGATTTCTCCCTCAAAGGTAAGTCTGAAGCATTCAAGCAGTCTATTCAAATAGGGTTGTACGCTAGAAAAAATAAGACCCCTTTGATTGGGCTGAGCGAAAGTAACAGTGACCCAAGGTGGAAAGGAGATAAGCATCAATTAAAGTTCTATGAGCTATCCAAACAAAAGCGGTTGGTTGAGGTAACCGATAAAATCTTGAATGCTCAAAAAATAATGAACATATTGCTACCTGCTTATCCATCGAAAAAATATGAAGGTCAGCACCAATACGGACTTTACTATATGATGGGAGAACTTTCACCAATGAATGAATATTCTTTTATTAAGCTCAATTTCAACAATTTACAATTATTGTGCAAGGGAGAGGCACCTGAGGAATTAGAATTGTATTATGATGAAGATTATACTTGGAATGATAAAGATTTGGCTTGTTCACTTGATTTCAAAAAATGGAACGAGAAAGAAATTTATCTCTTTTGGAATATAGAAGAAGGGAAGTTCAAATTAAGGGATAACTTAACGGGTGATCCATTTGTGGCGGGCTTGGAACAACCTTACCTTGGCACTTTGCTACCAAACCTAGCCCATTTAAATAAGGAATTACTTTTGGAAGCACCACCAACTTATTTAGTAGAAGATGAGTATTGGGAACAATACAGAATAGCAATTAAGCAAGATGATGGTTGGTTTTGTTGGAGACCCAATGAATATTTTCCTTTAGATAAAATTCAGATTGACAGTATTTATTACTTTGATTTCGATGAACAAGGAACGGATGAGTTGATTTTTTACTATACAGAAGAAGAAATTTTGGAAAATGGAGCAACCCGTCAAAATAGTTTTTTGCATATATGGAAATTGGATACTTTAACGCCCTATTTTAAAAGTTCAATTGCTTGTAAAGAATTCCTTGAATCTAAAAATCCCCAAGTACTAAGTTATAGAACAGAGGCATCTATTCAAGCATCAATAGCGCCTTTGATACTAACACTTGATAACTACGATAGCATAATGACAGGAACACAAAATGAGGAAGGCGAATTCATCGCTGTGGATGAAATGTCTGGAGATTTCTACATTCTGAAACCTTGCTCCACGACTCAATTAGAGGGGCTTCAAGGACAATATAGAATGGTAGATAACACATTACGTAAGCAAGAAAATTGAGATTAGCCAAATCTAAAAACCCTAATAGCTCAAATTATGACGCTTATTGAAATCCACCCACTCAACTCGAATTTAGCCATTCGCTTGTATCATAAGTACCTATAAATCAGCATGATAAATTTACTCACACGCGCACTTTTTACTGAGTGTAAGTAAATATCATCACTGTGAGCTAAACACTATCGGCCAATAGCCAACTACTAATTAGGCTTGTACGAGGTTTTAAGCAACACTTGGACATGTCCGAGAAAGCTCTTGAGATCGCGCAACGATTATGCTTAGAAGATTTTTATGAACACAAACAACATCATTTCTATCCATAGGGAGTTTTAAAAATACATAGACTTATCAAAAAAACATTATGAACAATAATTTTTATACGCTTTTCCTATTCACACTATTTTTCTTATCATGTAATTCAACTTCCAACAATGCAAAAACCGAAGTAGAAACACCTGATGATGAATTGCTTACATCCGATACCATCAATGCCATAAAAGACTTCCACAGCTTATCGGTAGCAGGTTTCCCATCTGCTTACGTTGATAAAGCTCGGAAAGCGATTGCCTTAAATGCGGGAAAACACAAAGGCGTTTACACTGCGGTCAATTATCTGTTTGAAGGCACGTCTAGTACTTACGATTTACAGTTGAATACACTTTGTGAGCTGGATGGAGAGAGCAAGTATCGCATTGCCATCAATGGGGAATTGCTAGAAGGTATCGAGACCAATCCAGTCATTTTTGGGACGGACAAGCCCGACTATACGCCTGCTTCGCACATTTGGAAAAATGTTTCCCTTTCTAGGGGCGATACGATTAGGGTAGAATCAAGTTCGGAGACCAATGGCAAAATACCCGAAAACGATATTACGGCTTATTCAAGAGGTCGGTTTACCAGTTTAGTTTTGCAACCGACAAAATAGGAATCTGTCCCCAACTTT
>JBCDFY010000315.1:0-7366 GCA_039176995.1 Bacteroidota bacterium | reverse complement strand
GTTTCATTGGCTTTTTCTATTTAGGGAATATTTGAAATTTCAACAGATAGCATAGGCATTGAAAACCAATCAGTTATAACATATTATAAAAAATCATTGTACATGAGTAAAAGTTTTTGCTGAACAGCTTTTCATTTATAAAGCATATATTAAATATGTCAAGGAGGAAGACAATTTGGTAGTGAATCAAAACTTGGTAAGTTTTATAAATTTGGTAAGTCTAAGCTGATAGATCAACCAGTTTGACCCACCACCTGGAATTTTTTTGATCTGATTTTTCGGTTTTAAAAAGGAGGACATCATAGGATACCCTCCTGCCATTTTTCTAAACAGCAACTGCTGCTAGTTCTTTCACTTTGCTCAACGCCATTTCTAAATCGCCCATCAAGTCATCTGCATCTTCTACACCAACACTCAAGCGAATTAAAGAATCCGTCAAGCCAACTTTTAGTCGTTCTTCTTTTGGAATAGAGGCGTGGGTCATGGAAGCAGGATGTCCAATTAAAGATTCTACACCACCAAGCGATTCTGCTAGAGAAAATAAGTGCGTATTACTCAATACTGTCTTTGCTGCATCAAAATTATCTGCCACTAAATCAAAAGAAACCATTGCACCGAAATCACGCATTTGTTGCTTCGCAACTTCATATCCCTGATGATCTTCAAAGCCTGGATAATATACTTTGCTCACTTTGGGATGTTCTAGTAAAAACTCCGCTACTTTTCTGGCATTTTCGCAAGCTCGCTGCACTCTCAAATGCAAGGTTTTGATACCACGTAAAGCCAAAAAGCAGTCTTGTGGGCCAGGCACTGCACCCGAAGCATTTTGAATGAAGCGCAACTCGTTAGCCAAGCTCGCGTCTTTCACAATTGTTGCACCCAGCACCAAATCAGAATGTCCACCGATATATTTAGTCGCAGAATGCAAAACAATATCTGCTCCCAAATCCAATGGATTTTGCAAATAAGGAGAAGCAAAAGTGTTGTCCACACAAACAATCGCCTTAGAGGCAGAGGTAATTTCACAAATCGCCGCAATATCTACCACATTTAGCATTGGATTGGTAGGCGTTTCTATCCAAATGAGTTTGGTTTTTTCGTTCAAGGCTTTAGCGACATTGCTCACTTCCTGCATATCTACAAACTGTGCTTTAACGCCATATTTTTCGTAGATGCGCTTCATCAAACGATACGAGCCACCGTATAAATCGTTGGTAGAAATAATCTCATCGCCAGGACTTAATAGTTTCAATACTGCGTCCATTGCTGCTAATCCACTAGCAAAGCAAATACCATCTGTTCCATTTTCTAGCGCAGCTAAATTATTTTCCAAAACCGTTCTCGTTGGGTTTTGGGTGCGCGCATATTCGTAGCCTTGATGCTCGCCTGGTGCGGATTGTACATAAGTAGAAGTTTGGAAAATAGGCGTCATAATTGCTCCTGTTGAAGGGTCTGGCGCAATGCCAGCATGTATCACTTTTGTCGCGAATTTCATGAGTTGTATTTGATTAATTTTAGTGAAAGAAAACATCTTTTTTGAACCACTTAGACACTAAGGAAAGTAAGTCTTTTTGGTCGATAATAAAATAAATATTTCCTTTCTTATGATCGAATTTGTTAGCTAGCTTTTTAAGAATTGCAAGTACAACAGTTCTTACGGTAAATTGGATGAATGGATTTGAAAAAGATTCTCATCTGCTAGGAAAAAATACCGATAGCCTCCTATCTTCGCACTTTCAAAATCAAATAATACCATGACGAAACTCGCCCAACCGACAATGACGTACAACCGCCGTGGATTCAGTGATAAAAAACTACTAGAACTCTATCATGCTCTGCTCCAACCACGGCTGATAGAAGAGAAAATGCTGATACTTTTGCGTCAAGAAAAAATCAGTAAGTGGTTTTCAGGTATTGGTCAGGAAGCCATTTCTGTGGGTGCAACTTTAGCTTTGCAAGAAGATGAATTCATCTTTCCAATGCATCGTAACTTAGGCGTTTTCACAACGCGAAATGTGCCGATAGAGCGTCTATTTGGACAATGGCAAGGCAAGAAACTAGGCTTCACCAAAGGTCGAGATCGCTCCTTCCATTTTGGTACAATGGAACATCATATCGTTGGGATGATTTCGCATTTAGGTCCACAATTATCTTTGGCAGATGGGGTTGCGCTTGCAAATAAGTTAGGCGAAGAGCAAAAAGTCGCATTGGCATTCACAGGCGAAGGCGCAACGAGCGAAGGAGAGTTTCATGAAGCCTTAAATGTTGCTGCAGTTTGGGACTTACCGGTCATTTTTATTATTGAAAATAACGGTTATGGATTATCCACTCCCACGAACGAACAATATCGCTGTAATCGCCTTGCTGATCGGGCAAAAGGCTACGGTATGGCAGGCGTTACCATAGATGGAAATAATATTTTAGAAGTCTATCGAACGATTGACAAATGGGCAAAAAAAATTCGGAAAAACCCGCAGCCTGTATTGATTGAGTGTGAAACCTTCCGAATGCGCGGACACGAAGAAGCCTCTGGAACGAAGTATGTACCCAAAGATTTAATGGATTTTTGGGCAGCAAAAGACCCACTGACTAATTTTGAGAATTTCCTTTTGGCAGAAGGCTTACTCTATCAAGCAATCATTGAAAAAAGCAGAAAAGAACTAAAAGCAGAAATCAATCGCTGCTTAAAAATTGCTTATGATGAACCTATTTCTACTTCGGACGAAAGTACCGAATCCGCAGAAATTTATGCTCCATCAGAAATTAACCATCATCCATCTTCTTCTTCCTCTCGCCAAATACGTTTTGTAGATGCCATTTCTGAAGGTTTACGTATTGCTATGGAACGCCATGATAAACTCGTTTTGATGGGGCAAGATATTGGTGATTATGGAGGTGTTTTTAAAATCACTGATGGTTTCACGAAGCAATTTGGCAAAGGTCGAGTGCGCAATACGCCACTTTGCGAAAGTGCGATTATTGGAGCGGGTTTAGGTTTGAGTTTAAAAGGCTGGAAAGCAATGGTGGAAATGCAGTTTGCGGATTTTGTGAGCTGTGGTTTTAATCAAATTGTGAATAATTTAGCCAAGCTACACTATCGTTGGGGACAAAACGCGGATGTCGTTATTCGGATGCCGACAGGCGGCAGTATGGGCGCAGGTCCATTTCATTCGCAAAGCAACGAGGCTTGGTTTACACATACGGCTGGCTTGAAGGTGGTTTATCCTTCTAATCCAAGCGATGCCAAAGGCTTACTACTCGCGAGTTTTGAAGACCCCAATCCAGTGCTGTTTTTTGAACACAAAGCATTGTATCGCAGCTTGACCGATGAGGTAGCGGAAGATTTTTATACAACTCCAATCGGTAAAGCGTCCATTGTACAGGAAGGAAATCGAGCCAGTATTATCACTTATGGTTTAGGTGTCCATTGGGCAAAAAAATTGGTAGAAGAAGAGCGACTAGATATAGAAATTATAGATTTAAGAACTTTACAACCCATTGATTACGAAACAATTGCAACAAGTGTTCAAAAAACACATCGTGCTCTGATTTTGCACGAAGACACCTTATTCGGTGGCATTGGCGGCGAAATATCGGCGCACATTTCTGAGCATTTATTCGAGCATTTGGATGCACCAATTATGCGCGTGGCGAGTCTAGACACGCCTGTTCCCTTTGCCAAAAGTTTAGAAGCTGTATTTTTGGCGGAACATCGGCTGAAAGATGCGTTAATGAAATTGTTGAGTTATTGAATCTGGAGAATAACGAATACTGAATATTGAACACCGAATAGCGAAGTACAAATAGAACGTGTTCACTAACTTCAATATTTGGAATTCCTTGTTCAATATTCTATATTCAAAAAGAGGTTAACAATAAACTAAATGTAGTAATATCTACTTCTGATTATGGATTCCGACCTTAATTTTACCGAAATTCTTTGTATTACGTACTTAAAAAATTTGTAAAAAAACAATTCTTTTAGAGATAATCTTCCCTTAATTGATAAACAAGAATTTAGAAGACTTTTTTAACCACAAAGAAATCAAAGGACACAAAGACCTAATTTCTTTTCTTTGTGTTTCTTTGTCCCTTTTGTGGTTCAAGTCCTTCGCAGCTTCACTGCTACAAGTCTTAGTGATTCGATCAAGCAAACAATGAAAAAACTAGATGCCTACATATTCAAGAAATTCCTGAAGACTTTTTTCTTCACTGCCATGCTCTTCACCATGGTCTCTATGGTCTTTGATTTTAGTGAAAAAGTGAAGTATTTCTTGGAGCAAGACATCCCACTCAAGAGCATTCTTTTAGATCACTATCTCAATTATATTCCCTACATCAATGGACAACTCTGGGCACTGTACGCACTCATTTCCGTCATCTTCTTTACTTCTCGAATGGCGTACAATTCAGAAATTATTTCCATCCTAAATGCAGGTGTGAGTTTCAGGCGAATGTTAGTGCCTTACCTCTTAGCAGGTGGCTTAGTCAGCTTGATGTACTTCATTGGTACTCATATCGTTATTCCAATTGGTGATAAAAAACGCCTCAACTTTGAGCACACCTACATCTACAAAGAAAGCGATCGAGGACGCATGAATAATGTACATATTTTCCTTGATCCAAACACTAAAGTCTTTGCGCGATATTACAGTAAAGCGGATACCAGTATTCGTGATTTTCGGATGGAAAAATTCAAAGAAGGCGAATTGGTTTACTTGATGAAAGCCAACAAAGTAGAATGGCTCGGTTCACCCAACCGCTGGCGCATCCACAACTACGAAGAGCGGACTTTTGATGGTATGAAAGAAGACATGTACATCGGCAAGAATGAAAAAATAGATACGACGCTTGATCTCCAGCATCGCGATTTTGTTTATTACAAAAATCAAAAACAAGGTATGACGACGCGCGAATTAAGCCAATTTATCAGTCGTGAACGCGAGCGCGGCGTCGGTAACACCCAAATTTACGAAGTCGAGATGCACGAACGCACCGCCGAAGCTTTCACCGTTTTGATTTTAACCATTATCGGTATGGCAGTTGCTTCCCGAAAAGTACGCGGCGGAATGGGCTTGCATCTCGCAATGGGCATTGGCATTGGCGCACTTTATATTTTGCTCTCCAAATTTGCAGTCACTTTCGCCACCAACGAAGCTATTGCGCCATTGCTCGGCGTCTGGATTCCCAACCTTATTTTTATGGGAGTGGCGGGGTATTTGGTACTCAATGCACAGAAGTAATTTTTTCAATGAGATGCCAAAAGACAGATCACTCCATTGTCAGACCATCCTTGCTGGTCAGAGCATGATAAAAAAACTTTGCGTCTTTGCGCCTACGTGACCGTATAGTTGCGTACCAAAAACTCCCCACTTCTCACGTGCCATTTTAACACTCCCGCTGCCAAAATGTCTCGCTCCATTTTTTGGCAAAGAAGTTGCAACTGATAAGGCGTGAAATCAAAAAATAACGATAAGAAGAAGGTAAAAAAAGGAAATACCTTCACGAATTGGTTCAAAAAGAAAAAATCCATGGAGCACAAAAATCAAGCAGAAGAATTGGAGCAGGAAGAACTGCAAGAAATGGTAGAAGAAGCTCAAAATGAGGGAGATACGAGTAAAGAAGAAGCAACAGAGCTTTCACCAGAAGAAAAGTTACTACAAGAAAACCAAGATCTAAAAATACAGGTTAGTGATTTGAAGGATAAATACTTGCGCCTGCACGCAGAGTTTGATAATTCAAGAAAGCGCAACGTCAAAGAGAAATTAGAACTGATGAAGACCGCAGCACGCGACACGATGTCAGTTTTACTGCCTGTTTTGGACGATTTTGACAGAGCGAAAAAAAGTGCAGAAGGTAAATTTTCGGAAGGCATTCAGCTCGTTTACAATAAGCTACACAACGTTTTGGAGCAAAAAGGGCTAAAAGCAATGGAAACGGAAGGGGTCGCTTTCGATCCTGAATTGCACGAAGCACTGACAGAAATTCCTGCACCAAGCGATGACTTGAAAGGAAAAATCGTAGATACTATTGAGCGTGGCTACTATTTGAACGACGTCATTATTCGACACGCGAAAGTGGTGGTAGGAAAATAATTTAACACAAAAACAGTTTAGGCTTTCGCAGCGAAACGGTTTCGCGTTTCGCAGTGAAGCAATCTAACAAAGAAACAAACAATGGCAAAACGAGATTATTACGAGGTATTGGGAGTACCAAAAGGAGCGGATGCCAGTGCAATAAAAAAAGCTTATCGGAAACTAGCGATTAAGTATCATCCAGATAAAAATCCAGGAGATAAGGCAGCGGAGGACAAGTTCAAAGAAGCTGCGGAGGCTTATGAGATATTGAGTGACGATGATAAAAAAGCGCGTTACGACCGCTTCGGTCACGCAGGCGTTGACCCAAATACAGGAGGATTTGGAGGTCGAGGAGGGATGACAATGGAGGATATCTTCCAGAACTTCGGAAATATTTTTGAAGACAGCCCTTTTGAAAGTTTCTTTGGCGGCGGTGGTGGCGGCAGAGGTCGTACACAATCTCGTGGGCAGCGCGGAAGTAATTTACGCATTAAAGTTGCATTGACCCTGGAAGAAATTGCTAATGGCGTCACCAAAAAAATCAAGGTCAAAAAACAAATTGTCTGCGATAAATGTGGTGGCAGTGGAGCAAAAGATCGTAATGCGGTACAAACTTGCCAAACTTGTAAGGGTTCAGGTTACATCAGACAGGTTCGCAGCACCTTCTTAGGTCAAATGCAAACCACAACGACTTGTCCTACTTGTAACGGAACGGGTCAGCAAATCACTGCCAATTGCCCTAAATGTAAAGGCGATGGTCGCGTGTACGGCGAAGAGACTATTGAGATCGAAATTCCAGGTGGTGTGGAAGAAGGAATGCAGTTAAGTATGCGTGGCAAAGGAAACGCAGGTTTGCGTGGTGGTCCAGCAGGTGATCTGTTGATTAATATTGAAGAAAAATCGCACGAATTTTTGCAGCGCGATGGTATGAATTTGGTACATGATCTTTACTTAAACTTTGCAGATGCAGCACTGGGAACTTCGGTGGAGGTGCCAACCATTGATGGAAGAGTAAAAATCAAAGTACCAGCAGGAACGCAGTCAGGAAAAATCTTCCGCCTGAAAGGAAAAGGCTTGCCTTCGGTGCAGAGCTATGGCAAAGGCGATCAGTTGATTCATGTCAATGTTTGGACACCGAAAAAGCTCAACGATCAAGAGCGAAAGACACTGGAAAAATTGCGCGAAATGCCGAATTTCCAGCCGCAGCCTGGTCGTTCGGATAAAGGATTTTTCGAGAAAATGAAAGATTACTTTAAAGGTTAATAAGGTCTTCAAAATTGATAAAAATC
>JBCDFY010000314.1:0-7368 GCA_039176995.1 Bacteroidota bacterium | reverse complement strand
TTTGTAGTTTAACTTTTAATTTATTTCTGTTGCTGCTTCCATATTCTTTACGAGCTAATTGTTTTTGTAAGCGACCTAATTGTTTTAAGTAGCTTCTGAGATATTTTGCTCAAGAGCTTATTTAGAAATTAATGATTGGGCTGCGAATGACTCTTTTTTCCTCACTCTGCGTTGAAAAAGTGCTTATTTATCCAGATAAACTCGCATTTTTCGCCTTGATTGAGAAAAAAATAGCTCTTTCTCACCTCAAAAATCAAAATCCAAACAAGCTCTAAAGCTCAAATATTCAGCAAGATGAGAAGTTTTTTGGCGTGTTGTTTGATCGTGCTACTTAATAGTTGTGGAGGTGGAAATTCTTCAGAAATAGATCGTTTTGCCAATTGCTTATACGAAGCACCTACCGCTATTTTTTCTAATCATCATCCTTCCATAGAGCGACATCAATTTAAAATCAAAGCCGCCTCGGGTATTGAGCAAATTGTTTTTGATTCTGGTTTGGAGCTGGATTTGATACAGAAAGGCTGTGAAACTGCCGAGCAAATCTTCAGATTTAACATTTCTCAAACTTTAGCGATCCAAAATGAGCAAGAGTGGATTGAGCAAGCAGCGGAGTATTTTTTCTTTTTGGGCACTTTGGATAAAGAGTATTTGCCGCTTTACGAGTGGGGAAAATTGATGAAAGCGAATGCTGCTCAAATGAGTTTGGGAAAACCACACGAAGTTTATGAAGGCTTTGTCGTAACAGTAAATCAGTCTCAAAAAGGCGGACGTACTATTTTGCAGGTAGTACTAGAGGAAATGACATAAAAAAAGCGGCTTTTTCCGAAGAAAAACCGCTCCTTTCTTACAGTAGCAAGGTTATTTTCCTTGCCCATCTACATCATTCTCTTCAAATGATTGTAGCCAAGTTAATAAATCATTTGCGCCTTTTCTGATATTTTGCCCTTCTAATTTTCCTTTAGCATCAATCAATAATTGATAGTAAGTTTGATGATGTTCCTCTCCTTCGCAATCTCCATTTGGCTCACTATCATTCACTTTAAAACTGTAGTACAATTGACTGGTAGTCGAGGATTCTTCAGTTTTTTCTGCAACGGATTCGTTGGATAAAGTATAAGCCTTTTTCAGCATATCTGCTACTTCAATTGGGTCAAGTGCCTCAACATAAGTGCTTCTTTCGTGCAATTGAAGCATAGTATATTCTGGCATTAATTGCTGGTCAAATTTGTGGGACATTCCCTTATCCATCTCTAAACTTCTGAGATTTGCATTTTTGTCAATAATAAAACCGTTGACACTGCCTTCTTCGTGATTCATTTCCAATGCAGCAAATAAGATAGTATGTTTTGCTCTTATTAAGAAATTAGTTGCCTTTTGCTCTTCGCTCAGCGGTGTGAATTCATTCGTGAGCGCTTCTTCTTTCTCACAATTAGCGAACAAAGTCAAAATTAAAAAACTAAATAGTCCTAGTTTGAGTGCTTTCATGTGCTGTATATTTAATGGCAAAACTGATTATTTTCAAAATAAATGATTTTGCTCTTTATAAAAATCCAAATAAACTAAATATTCAGGCGTAATTTGTCATTCAATCAACATATTTTCTTTTGTATTATCCAATCGAACTACATGAAGCGATCAAATGTTGAAATCTTACGTTGTGATCAAAACACAAACAATGAAAAACACCTTCTTCTTTTTGCTTTCTTTTCTCATTTTGCAATCCTGCATAGATAGAGACCCCAACTTAGACAGGGATGGAAAGTCTGTATTCGAGGAGAATCAGATCTTCTTGGATGCCGTAGATTTAAAATTGAGAGATACGGTCTACATTCCAATTTACTCTGACATTTATAGCGAATCAAAAGATCAGCGGTTTTATTTAACCGCGACTTTAAGTATTAGAAATACCAGTTTGACCGATTCCATTTTTATTGGGGACATTGATTACTACGATACAGAAGGTGCATTCGTAAGGCATTACATTGAGAAGACTTTGCTGTTAAAACCGATGCAATCCATAGAGTACATCATTGAAAAAGATGACAAAGTGGGAGGTGCGGGTGCGAATTTCATTGTCAATTGGGGCGCAAATTCCAAGCAAGTGAGACCTCTTTTTCAAGGTGTGATGATTTCTACGCAAGGTCAGCAAGGCATTTCTTTTTTGACCGAAGGTGTGTCGATTAGTCGAAAAGCCGAAAACAAGGCTGAACCTGATCTTGTCCAGCGGAAAGAAAGTTTGGTCGAAGAATAATTTTACCGATACTCTTTTTTCGTAAACCGAGTAACAAAATAATTTCACACACGACTTTTTAATAAAAAGTGAATAAAAAATGAAGTATTTGTTACCATTCCTGCTCTCCATTTGCTGCATACAGCTCGACGGAAATGCTCAAAAAATAACCATAAAACCCTACCTTTTTATCAATAAGCAAAAGGACAGCATTCAAGCAGAATTAGGAAAATTTGCAGTTCCCGAAAATCGAAGCAAGCCTAACGGAAAGCAACTTACGCTTTCTTTCGTTCGATTCAAAAGTATAAACCCTAATCCCGCTGCACCTATCGTTTACCTCGCTGGAGGACCAGGTGGCTCTGGCGTCAATACGGCAAAAGGAGATCGCTTTAGTTTATTTATGCGATTGCGAGAAGTAGCAGATGTGATTGCTTTCGATCAAAGAGGAACAGGAATGTCAAATGAATTGCCTTCCTGCCCTTATGAATTCGTCATGGAGCAAGATCGTCCAATTGATAAGTCAGAATATTTGGATAGTACTTTGCAGCATATTGAAAAATGCTTGGATTTTTGGAAATCGGAAGGACATGATTTAAAAGCCTACAATACGACAGAAAATGCTTTTGATATTGAAGATTTGAGAAAAGCATTGGGAGTGGAAAAGATTTCTCTGTGGGGTATAAGTTATGGTTCACATTTGGGATTTGAGTACATCCGAAACTTTGCACCGAATGTGGAAAGAGTCGTTTTAGCAAGTCTGGAAGGACCAGATGAAACCATCAAATCACCTGCGGATACGGATAATTTTTTGAAAGAAATTTGCAAAAGAGCAGCAGACAATCACGGCAGCAGACGTAAATATCCTGAACTGGAACAAACCATAAAATCTGTGCACGAAAAGTTAAAAAAAGAGCCATTAGTCTATACCTATCGAGATTTCAGAACTGGCAAAGAAGAAACCGTTGGCATCAGCAATTTCGAGTTACAATTTGCAATTGCGGGCTTTTTCATTAGAGATCCTCAAAACTCCAGAAACCTACCAAGAGTCTATACCGAAATGCAAGAAGGCAACTTTTCCCGTGTTGCACCAATGGTTGCTTTATTGAAACGCTACTTGTCGCAAGAGATTCGCCCAATGAGTTTTGCAATGGATATGAATAGTGGAATTTCTGCGGAACGAAAAGCACGAATTGCGAAGGAAATGGAGCAAGCTATTTTGGGCAGTACGGTCAATTTTCTCTATTACGAATGGATGGATGCGCTAGATTTTGGACAACTGCCTAATGAGTTTAGAACCTTGCCCGAAAATAAAGTAGAAGCACTACTATTGAGCGGTTCGCTAGATGGAAGAACCTATCCCAAAGCAGCCAAAGAAATTGCAAAATCTTTCAAGAAAGGAAAGCATATCATTATTGATAATGCAGGTCATAATTTGTATATGACTGACCCTTTAATCAGTGATTTGGTGGTCAATTTCTTTAAAGGAGCAAAGATTGGCGTGACAGAGATTAAGTTAGAACCAATGAAGTTTAAATAATGCTTTTAGTAGTAAATCTTGGAGATTTTTGAAAATCTCCAAGATTTGAGAGCCTAATTTAAGCAGGAGTAATTTCCAGTTTCACTGCTTCCCGACTAGCTATTTCAGCTTCTTCATCAATAGCAACTTCCGCATCCATTCTATCCGTCACGACGTAATACCTAGGATCATCAATGGAAGTTTGAATATGATCTGCCCATTCTGGATTTGCTTTTAGCAATAGCGTTTGACACTCTGGACTCAAATGCAAGAGCGTCACCTCTTTACCTGCGTCTAAATATTTGTTCGTCACATTGCGTAAGGCTTCGATACCCGAATGATCGCTTACACGAGACTCGATGAAATCTATCTCAATCTTTTCAGGGTCATTTTTAACGTCAAATTTGGTATTGAACGCCTGTACAGAACCAAAAAATAAAGGTCCCCAAATTTCATAAACCTTCGTGCCATTGGCTTTTAATTTCTTGCGCGCTCTAATCATTGTCGCATTTTTCCAGGCGAAAACTAATGCCGAAATAATCACACCAACAATTACCGCAATTGCCAAATCTTGCCAAACTGTTACTGCTGAAACGGTTATTAGAACAAAGGCATCTGATTTAGGAATTTTGTGTAAAATCCTAAAGCTACTCCAAGCAAATGTACCAATGACGACCATGAACATAACGCCCACTAAAGCCGCAATTGGAATCTGCTCAATCAAGGAAGAACCAAACAAAATGAAACACAACAACGCAACTGCTGCCACTGCTCCTGAGAGTCGTCCTCGACCACCAGAATTCACATTGATGATGGACTGACCAATCATCGCGCAACCGCCCATTCCACCAAATAAACCATTCAGGATATTCGCACTTCCTTGAGCAATACATTCTCGGTTACCGCTGCCTCGCGTTTCTGTGATTTCATCTACTAAGTTCAAGGTCATTAAGGACTCTATCAAGCCAACTGCTGCCAGTAAAAATGCAGTCGAAAAAATCAATCCCCAGTGTCCTTCTAGCGAAGAAAAGAAGCCAAAAATCTGTGCTTGGAAAACGGGCAAACCGCCTTTTAAGCCTTCGCCACCACCATCTCTGATGAACGAACCAACTGTACTCACATCCATGCCTCCCCAAATAGTAATGGCAGCTACGACGATGATTGCAAC
Source organism: Bacteroidota bacterium (assembly GCA_039176995.1). Classification (GTDB taxonomy): domain Bacteria; phylum Bacteroidota; class Bacteroidia; order Chitinophagales; family Saprospiraceae; genus JAAUTG01. Next base: position 2,454 of record JBCDFY010000314.1, on the reverse strand, counting down.
TAGCGCAGAAGGAATTTTTTTCGTCAATTTCGGGAGTAAAAACATAATCAACATCGTCAAACCGACTAAGGCAAGCATTGTCCAAAGTGCGTTTCCTTGCATCCATTGACTCTGACCATCAATGGTATTGGTAAACAGGTTTAATTGCGATAAGAAGATAACGATAGCTAGACCATTTACAAAGCCCATCATAACTGGATGTGGGATAAGACGAACAAATTTTCCAAGTTTGAAAACACCCGCTAATATTTGAAAACCACCGACCAACAGCAAAGTGATAAACAACCATTGTAAACCTAAATTTTGGACAGGTTGTGCCATTGCCATTCCTACTTCATTTCCTTCTGCAATCAAGTGTACCATCACGACTGCCATCGCGCCTGTTGCTCCCGAGATCATGCCTGGACGACCACCAAACAGTGCAGTTACTAAGCCCATCATAAACGCACCGTACAAACCTACCAAAGGATCAATTCCTGCTACGAAAGCAAAGGCAACCGCTTCTGGTACTAGAGCCAATGCAACTGTCAGCCCTGATAAAACATCATCTTTTGGATTGCCTATAAAACTATTGAAAACGCGCTTCATATTTGCTGATAATTTAACCTAAAAAAGGGCGCAAAAGTAAGCGTTCAGGTGAGCAATACAAACAAATATATTTTTAAAAAATTGTTAATTACTGCATCAAAATTCTAAGAGTCAAGCATACAAAATCACTATTCCAAACTATATTTTGGAAGTATGCTTTAAACTTGTCTTTTTATAGAAAAAGAAAGAGATGAAATAATTAAATGTAGATATTGAAAATGGAGTAAGGTTACTAATTCTAAAGTGAAGAAATGTGGTCAAGAACCTATCTCTTCTCCCATTTTCACAAAAGTCTCCATCCGATTGCGAGTATTTTCCAAAATATCGTCATCAATTTTCAAGAGGTTTTGATCTGCTAGAATCACTACTGTAGAACCTCCAAAGGCGAAATAGCCCATTTCATCACCTTTCTCCACTGATTGCTTTGGCGTATAAGTTTCGATAATGCTACCCACCATAGTTGCACCAATTGGAACGATTAAAATTTCGCTTTTATCGACTGTGGTTAGCGTGCAAAGTTCCCTTTTATTTTCACAAAAAACACGAGCAAAATTATTCGCTAAAGCATAAGGCGAGACGGAATAATAGCTGCCTTTGATCTTTGTAATTTCAGATGGAACACCCGCATAAGGAAAGTGAAAGCGATGGTAATCATTGGGGGCAAGCCGTAGAATGAGCAAAGTAGCATTTTTGTATTTTTCTGCTAGTGCAGCATCATTCAAAAAACGCTTTAAAGTAAAGTCTTGACCTTTGACAAAGAAATTTTTTATCTCTGAAATCTTCTCAAAAGCCAACAACCTTCCATCACCTGGCGAAACGAAACCTCCTTCGATTGGGCGTGCTTCGGGTTTTAGTTTTCGGTAAAAAAAGTCATTAAAAGAAGTAAATTCAGAAATGGACTTCTGAGATTCGCTCATATCAATATTCAAGTCCTCCACGAACCCTTTAATCTTTTCCACCGAAGAAGGTTTGTCCATTCTTTTACCATAAAGAGTAGAAATAATTTTTCGCTTAGCAAAAGGTAAAATTGCAGTTTTTCCAAAGGGATGATCGTAGAGAAATTTTAGTAACCCTTCCGCTGGCGGCGATTCTGTTTTTATCTCTCCTGTTTTTCTGTCGATGTATTTTATTTCCACAACAAACAATTGATGCTATTCTAACGACATTAAATAGATTCTATTACGCTTTCCAAATTCTTCCAGCTTATGAATTGACCGTAAGCGGCCTTAAAATCTTGCTCTCCGCCATAAATAACGCTCAAATTCTTATCTGCTACTCCTGATAATTTTTGCCAGTACCATAAGTTTCTGAAATACGATTTGTTCAAGGTTGCGCCAGACTTGATTTCAAACGGTAACAAGTCTCCTGCCTTATCTACCAATAGATCAACTTCTTTGCTGGATTTATCTTGCCAAAAGTAAAAATTATGCTTTTTACCTTCATTGAATTTAGATTTTAGTAACTCATTAATGATGAAATTTTCAAATAGATTTCCCATTAAGTAATGAGTCATCAATTGTTCTTTTGATTCTAAACCCAGTAAAGAACAAGCCACACCAGTGTCGTAAAAATAGAGTTTTGGCGATTTAATGAGTCGTTTATTGAAATTGGCATAATGTGGTGGTAAAGTATAAATAATATAACTTGCCTCTAAAATAGACAGCCAAGATTTAGCAGTATTGGGACTGATATCAGTATCGGAAGCTAGGGAGGCAAAATTAAGTGGCTGCCCAATCCTACCTGCGCATAATTTCAGAAAACGAGAAAAAGTATTCAAGTCTTCAATATTTTTTATGGCGCGTACATCTCTTTCGATATAAGTAGTAATATATGAAGGATAGAAATCTACGGCAGGAATATTTTTAT
>JBCDFY010000313.1:0-7374 GCA_039176995.1 Bacteroidota bacterium | reverse complement strand
CATCGAGATGCAGTTTCTAGCCGATGTTCGATTGGAGTGCGAGACTTGTGGTGGTGCGCGCTTCAAACAAGAAGTGCTAGACGTGCAGTATCAAGGCAAAAATATCGCCGAAATCTTGGACTTGAGCATAGACGAAGCGATGGACTTTTTTGTCGATGCCAAAGATGTCGTCAATAAATTACGTCCCTTACAAAATGTAGGTTTGGGCTACGTAAAATTGGGGCAGTCCTCTAGCACGCTTTCGGGCGGAGAGGCGCAGCGGGTCAAACTAGCATCTTTCTTAGCCAAAGAACGCACCCAAGAAAAAATCTTCTTCATCTTCGATGAGCCTACCACAGGACTCCACTTTCATGATGTCGGTATTTTATTGGATGCGCTAAATGCGCTGGTTGAAAAAGGACATACAGTCTTGGTAGTCGAACACAATTTGGAAGTCATCAAATCCGCTGATTGGTTGATTGACTTAGGTCCAGATGGTGGAAAAAATGGCGGGAATCTGGTTTTTCAAGGCAAGCCCGAAGCCATCCTAAAGGTCAAAGATTCGCATACGGGTCATTTTTTGCAGGAGAAGTTAAAATAGAAGTAAAAGAGGGTAGGAGAGGAGACCCTTATCGTTCTCCAAAAAATCGCCTCAATAATTTAGCTAAGCGCAAATAAAATCCAAACGACTTCTCGACCGTCTCTTCTGAATCGGAATGATGTCCACCTGCCGTTGATGCTGCTTCCTCTGTATCTGCTTCGACGATATCCGCCGGTGGCGCAATTGGTGCTTTGCTGTGGTAAGCGATCTGTGTTAGGACATGTACGCCTACCAGATCAGTTAGCATTTGCATATCCTTGTCTTCTTTCTTCATTTTTTGTGATGCGTTGTTGGTGCGCAAGGCCTTGCGAAGTTTTTAGTAACGGACAAACAATAGGTTCCACATTTTGACCGAGCAGATTTTGTTTTGATACAAGGCAAAAAACGTAGGAATCCTCCTGGCTAGCGAGGCTTTTTAACGCAGTAGCGGAACGAAAGATGCCGTCATAAATCGGGAAGTTATTATTTGACCGTTACTTAGTAATGCTCGAAACAAGTCTTAGCTAAAGAACCTGTCAAAAATAAAAACTTGCTACTGCCTTAATTGTTTTCTGCTGCTTGACGAACACTCAATCACGCAAGTCACTCGGAGGAAAGCCAAAAACCTCCTTGAAATATTTTGATAGCTCATTGGGTGAATTAAAGCCAACTTCGTAGGCAATGCTGCTTATCGCTTTTTTAGTGCTTACAATGAGTTCATAAGCTCGCTTCAAACGCAATCTTCGGATGAAAATAGTAGGCGAATAACTGCTCAATTGCGTAATTTTTCGCCTCAATGTATGATGTCCTATATTCATTTTTTGGGCTAATAATTGGGCAGTCCATTTCGCTTGAAGATTGGCTTCTATCAGTTCAACACACTGCTGAATGAGCGGGTCTTCTTGCACTATTTCTAGTACATCGGGGATTTGTGCAGTCGCTAGATACTTATTCTGATAGTATTGTTGGAGTAATTTTTGTTTTTCGAGTAGCTTTTCAATACGAACAAAAAGCTCTGTTTCGTCGAAAGGCTTCGACAAATACGCATCTGCGCCGTACTGCAAACCTTCTATTTTAGAAGCTTGATCGGCTTTGGCAGTGAGGAGAATGACAGGAATGTGCTGCGTCGCTTCATTTTTTTTCAAGGCTTCACAAAATTCGTAGCCATCCATTTCGGGCATCATAACATCACTAATAATCAAATCTGGTAGCTGCTCTGAAGCAAGTGCGATTCCTTCCTTGCCGTTCGTGGCGGTCATTAAGCGATATTTGCCTTTGAGTTGTTGTGTCAATAAATACAATACATCTGCATGGTCTTCTACCAACAGCAAAGTAGCTGGCGCACTCGCTAAAAGATTGGCAATTTCTAGTCCTTGCTTCAATGGAGAAGTTGATGTGAATACTTTATCCTCTCCAGTAGGGAGTACTGCCGAAGGTGCATTTCTAGTGATCGGCAAAGTGACGGTAAACGTGCTTCCTTCATTCAGTTGGCTCTGCACCGTAATCGTACCACCCAGCAATTCCGCCATTTCTTTGCAGACTGCCAAGCCAATGCCACTGCCTTCCATTCCTTTAGCGCGTTCGTCTTTAGATTGATAAAAACGCTTGAAAATATGCGCCTGATCGGTTGCACTTAAACCAATACCTGTGTCCGCCACTGCTATTTGTAAGCGTTCTCCAGCTTGCTGCACCTTCACCTCCACTGCTCCACCTGCCTCCGTAAACTTGATGGCATTGGAAAGAAGATTGATGAAAATATACTGTATTTTTTCAGCATCAAAATCTAGGAAAATCTGCTCTTGCTCACTTTCAAAATGCAGTGCCACTTCTTTCTGCGCTGCCAAAGAAGCAATAGAGCTTTTTAGGTAGCGCAAATAAGCCACGACGTCTGCCTGCTGTAGATTGACTTTCATTACGCCCGACTCTAGTTTAGACAAACTCAAAAACTGATTGACCAAATGCAGCAAACGCTTACTATTGTTCTTGATGATCGCTAAGTCGGTTTGGTATTTTTTGGAGGCTATTTTGTCTGTTAAGCCTTGAATGACGGTGATTGGGGTGCGAAATTCGTGGGTGATGTTGGTGTAGAATTGGGTTTTGAGTGCTGTAAACTTTTCTTTCTCTTGTAGCAATTGATTTTCTTCGTTCAATAAATTGGTTCGATAGCCTAATGCAGCAGAAAAAAACATAATTTCAATTAGTGAACCTATTATTGCAGGAGTTAGCGTATTGATTAATGAATAGCTATTTTTAACTCCGAGCACCTCCACTATAAAAGGTACTGCAAATCCGATTATAGAAGAAAAAAGTAAAATTAAAGATCCAGTTGCAACTATGTGGAATAATCTGTTTTTCAACCTGTACAAATTTATTATCAAGAATAGCATGTAAGGAAAAACAATACCCAATAAGCACAGACGGTAAAAAAAGAAATTCAGAGGATCAAAAAATATTGATTGAATTAATATTGGAATTAACATTAGTAGAATGGCTATTAATCCAAACATTAATTTTTTATCATAATTTTTGTAGAAAATAGGACTCTGCATAAAATGACGATAAAAGAGAATTTGTGATAGCACAATGCAAAAAAATAATAGCTTGCCCATGCTCAGAGCATATACTCCGAGATATTTGAAAAAGAAAAATCTTTCTACTCTCAAAAAGTACACTTCCAAATGATAGAGGTAATAAAAAGAGATAGATAAAAGAAAGAGCGCATAGAAAACATACGCTTTGTCTTTATTGAGATAAAAATGGATGAAATTAGTAGTAGATATGATAAAGCAGATAGCCACAAAAACTATTAGCGTAAGCAGTATAGGTATATTAGAATACAAATATTCCTGTTTTAAATCTACAAATATTTTTTCATTCACCAGAAAAGGGGCAAACCTTACATTTTGGATTTGACCATTATTACTGCGTCCTAATTCGAGTTGGAGTAAAAAATCTATAGTATCATTGCTGGGAATAGTAATTTTTGAGCAGCAAGCACCTCTAGAAGAAGCATTGTTTTGGGAAGTAAGAGCTCCATCTTTGTAGCTTTTGATTTCATTATTGTTTATTGCATAAAGATTAACTTCAAGCATAGCTGCTTTTATAGAAGAAGTATACAAATAAAATTCAAGTGAATTTGTCGGATGAACGTTAGCTATCCTAAATTTAAGCCAACCATTGATTAAATCATACTTGTAAGAACTATTATTAACGTCACTTGAAAAATGATCGTAATGCTTGAACTTAAGATTTATTACTTCATCTAATCTTAGACTTTTGCTCTCATCAATGTAAAATGATGCGTAATTACTCAAATCAAGTGAATCAATTTGGTGGCTTAGGATAATTAGATTAGAATCTGATGTAAAAGATTGAGCTAACGAAATAGTCGCTGAGAGAATAATTAGAGTGCTTGTGATTGGGTATTTCACAACGAAAAGGTCTTTTTTAACGAAAAGTAACGTCAATATAGGTCATTAAACTTGAAAGCTCACTCTTTATCAAGGTATTCCTGCAAAAATTTGCACTAAACCTGCATCATTCAGGAACGAGGCATAAATAAATGCTTATTCTTGGGTTAGGTATTTTGGTTTCAATTCGAGCTTTAAAAACCGCATATAGCCTAGCTACATAAGGCTTTTTTAAGTTCGAACTGAGGATGAATAAGCGATCCTGCAGGGTGAATGTTAAGTACATTCAAGCGAATGAACCGCTAGCGGACGGGATGCAGAACCAGCCAAGAGTGAGCAGTTATTTTTGACTTGTTCCTCAGCGCAAAGTAGAAGGTGCAAAGCCAAAATGCTCCGAAAAACAACGAGAAAAGTAAGGCAACTGCTGAAAACCTACTCTACGAGCGATTTCATATAGCGGAAGATCACTCGCTACGATCCATGTTCGCGCTTGCTCCAAACGTTTTTGGCGGATGTAAATGGAAGGTGGATAGCCCGTCTGCTGCTTAATTTTTCGATAGACCTGCGAGCTACTTAACTCAAAGTGCGCATTGATGATGCCGAGTAAATCAGGAGCTGCCAAATGCTCCGCAATGAGTTGATCGACTTGTTGGAGGAAGGTGGGTGGGAGTAACATAGGTCTAGTTGTAGAAATGGACTTCCAAAGTCTTGAAGACTTCGGAAGTCTGAATAGAATCTAAAGTGTAAGAAAATGATCTATAATCCGTTTGGGACAAGAAAGTACATTTTATTTCCTTGACATTTCTGAATACAAGCTACTAGGTGCACTTTCAAATTTGGCGGCATCGAACCTGCCAAATTTTATCAAGGTTTTTTAAGGACAAAGAAGCGAGAATCGCTTCTTTGTCCTTAAAAAACCTTGATTCGCCGAAGAGGTGTCGACCTCCTCCTCAGCGAAAACTTAGCCTCAAATTTAGCGGTAAATGACGTGAACAAAACCTGTCTTTTTCAAAAAGAAAAGCACTTTTACCCCGTTTGCAGTATAAATAATGCAGTACCTATTTTGTAAGTAGCATCGTTTTGCTGTCCATTTGTACGCCATCAACAATCAAAGTATAGATGTAATTTCCAGCAGGCAAAGATGCATTGTTTAAAGTAATGTCAGTGGCTTGTAGGTCTAAGTCTAGCGATTCAATCAATCGCCCTTCCGTTGTGAATACTTTTAGTATCGCTTGCTTTGCAGTACTCGGGATGAAGTATTTGATCGTGGTATCTTCAGAAAATGGATTGGGTTGGTTTTGCTCTAAATAAGCTTTCTGGTGCAGTGTACTTTGTTGAATAATAGAAGCTCTATTTTCGATTTGTTTAAGTACTGTTTGCATAAGTTGATCTAGTGCTTCCATACGTTTTTCGAGCGCGACTATTTTATCCTCTTTTTCTTCGATGATGATTTGTTGTTCTTGAATAGCTTTGGTGAGAACAGGAATGAGGTTGATGTAGTTGACACTCAAATATTTAGTTTCACCAGTATGCTCTCCTTCTTTACCAAAATGCGGATGCAAATTTTGAATGACCAATTCAGGAAACTCTTCTTGCAATTCTTGAGCAATAAAGCCAAATTGCTTTTCTTCAGGAAAATTGATATGGGCGTGTTTTTCAAAATGATAAGTTTTGGGTTGCAACTTCAATACCTTATTCAGTGCGCTATTCATCTGTCGAACATTTTGTTTAAACTTTTTATCTGATGCAAATAGAAGCGCACCTGTATAAGCTAATGTTCCATTAAAATAACCCGCGAAATTCATATCAGCTGAACTTGCCGTTCCATATACACCGTAGTTTGACGGTCCGAATCCTTCTGCTATGCCATAGACACCGTATTTCCTTGAGTTTCCTGTAAAGGCATATCCATATACCCCATAATTGTTTATGCTAGTATTAGCAAATCCTTCAGTATGTCCATATATGCCATAGCAAGTTGAATTGGCTGACGCAAAACCAAAAGTTCCATAATGATTACCAGTATTGCTAGATGCACTAGTTGTCGCTGAAGCATACATACCATATCTTGTCGCTATAGTATTTGCAGGACCAAAATTTTGAGTAAAAATGGAATAGCGTCGATCTCTGTTTTCGATGTAAACTTTCCCAATTAATGATACATCATCACCACCAACTTCAATATTACCAGCAAAGTAATTATCCTGATTTTCACTCCCCATATAAACACTTCCTGCCCTAAGTTGTGCATTGCCTGGTGCTTTATAAGCATCATCTGAGACAAAGTTCCATTTACCGCCTGCACCATCACCATTTATATCATCGTGCCAGATATGATCAATGTTACTAGTTGAACTGTTTACAACTGCATCAGAAATCAAAGCTCTATTCCTGAACATAATGTCTCCAAATACATCCAGTTTATACATAGGTACTATTCCAATACCAACATTTCCGTCAGAAGTGATAGTCATTCTATCCAAATCGGTATTAAAATCATACAATCTAAACACATTTGCATTACCCCCTGAGTACCAACCAAAATCTGAGTTGGGTGTTTTGGCTCTAAAAGTGGCATTGTGTTCAGTAGTAGTTGTAACTCCCACTCTCGTTACTGTGCCACTGCCTTCGACTTCAAGTTTCTCATCAGGATTTTCTGTGCCTACACCTAATCTATCAGGTGTAGCCCGAACCTGAGCATTCATTTCTATTACAAATAGACATAGCAAAGTTGCTATGAAAAAGAAGCATTTTTTCATTTTGAAATGTGTTTATAATATTGAAAAAGGGATTGGCCTCTTAGGTATGATAAATATGTGTAGACATAGCAGAACTGCTAAATGGAGATCGAATGACTATATCAAAGCGACTCAACAGTTTCTCAATTCAGCAACTCCACAAGCAGTTTGCATAGCTTTACTTGGCTCAACAATTTCGCTTCCACAGTTGTATCAGCAAAAGAAACAGCATACACAAGATGGTGTAAGCTATTGCTAGTATTTTGCTTTGGCTTGTGTTTGTGCTGTAAAGGTAGAGCGAACGTAAAAATCAGGCTTGCAGAATTTGAGCAAAAGCTTGTATTATTTGAGCAATATGGTAGGAGCAGACTAGATACTGGTGTAGTTATTGGCAACTAGTTGTTTCGTCTATCTAAAACAAAAAAATAGTCGATGCTTTCCTTTTGGGCAGACTTCCGTATACCATCACTACCCAAAGAGATTTTTGAAAACAAAGCTGCTAGTGATGGAATCTATTCTTTCGCCATTTTTTACTTTACAGCAGCAAGATGATGTTTATAGATTATCTAATTTTTTTGGCAGAAGAATTGTTTTATATTTGTCTTGACCATAATGAAAACTTAGTAACGGACAAATAATAACTTCCCGATTTATGACGGCATCTTTT
>JBCDFY010000312.1:0-7394 GCA_039176995.1 Bacteroidota bacterium | reverse complement strand
TGTTATGGAATTGGATGGACATCGAGTCCATCCAATTCCATCAGGGTTTAATGAGGAGAAAAAATCGGCAATTGCCGATTTTTTCTCCTCATTAAACCCTGATGGAATTGGATGGACTCGATGTCCATCCAATTCCATAACAAGTCGCTCTTGGCAAGTATTATTGAGCATTTGTGCAATTTGGGATACACACAAATTAGCCCTTCAATAACGAAAAGATGTAGAAAAAGCGTATTTTAGTGGACGTGATAACACTTTGAGATCGTCACGCGTTAGTAAACAAAAATCACCCGTCACTATGAAATATCTAACATTCCTTTTCCTATTCATTGCTTATGCCCTTTCTGCCCAACTCAACATTGATGATTTTCGCCTTGGCGCAGACGCGCGAAAACTAGACGAACAGTGCATTCGCTTAGTACCAGATTATCCATATTCCAACGGCTCGGCTTGGTACAAAAAGCCTATTGATTTGAATCAACCTTTTGAGATGCAAGTGTGCTTAGTGCTAGGTTGCAAAGACGAAGAAGGGGCGGATGGCATCGTCTTTGTTTTTCATCCAACGATGCGCACAGGCTATCGAGGCGAAGGCATGGGTTTTTCGGGTTTGATTCCTTCCTTGGGCATTGAGTTTGATACTTATTTGAACTACCATTTGAGCGATCCCGAAGCAGATCATTTAGCCATCATGCAAAACGGACGGATCCATCATGGTGCGTCTTTGCTCGGCCCAATCGAACTCCCCAATTTGGAAGATTGCCAGAAACATCCGCTACTGATTACTTGGAATCCACTAGACCAGATACTAGAAATTACTTTGGATGAAGAATTGCGCGCGACTTATGAAGTGGACTTGATTCAAGATGTCTTTCGCGGCAATCCAATGGTTTACTGGGGCGTCACTGCTGCCACGGGGCGGTTGAGCAATAATCATGATATTTGTATTAAGAAGTTGCAGTTTGCGGAGGTGAGCGTGCCTTTGAGGTATCCTGTTGGGAAAACAGATAAGTAAATATGTTTAATGAATGAGCACCTACGATGAAATTAAAAAAGGTATTCCGAGTAAGATCAATATTCCTGTTGAACTCAAAATGCTTTGTGATTAGTTAGATCAAAATGATTATCCAATAAGTGGATTATTCCGATTAACAGCAGATGATGGAAATACTATGAAGTATTGGCTAGGATTTGATGATCTATCGGATCGGTTTGGCGTTTTTGGATCTTCTCCCGATGGTTCTCTTTATTCAATTTGGCTTGATGATGATCACAATCAGAAAATTGTTCATCTAGGTTCGGAAGGTGGAGAACTGTACATTTTATCAAACACTTTTGTAGATTTTTTGAGATTGTTAGCGATTGGTTACGATGAAATTGGCTTTGCAGATATGAGCAAAACGGCTGAAGAATGGAGTGCTGCTATAGATATGGACATTGATGAGTGTATCAATATAAACTTTAGGAATTGGGTGAAACAGAAGTTCAATGTTGATATTCCAAGTAAAGGTGAAGAAATTACCAATATTGGAGATGATACATTTAGCAAATGGATTGAATCTAAAATTGATAAGTACTCAAGCTAACTCTCAGACTTTCTATTCTATCAGATGGATAAATATCTTGGGGTTTTTTAGCTAAGATTATAGCATTTTGTTTTTGGGTTGAATTAGTTACTGATAAACAACACCTCCATCGTCAAGCTATTATCAATCTCTTGACGGTATTGATTTTCTGCTAACCCAAAAGTAGTAATCATGGTCAAGAAGATTTGCTTTTTAGTTTGGCTCACCTCTTGAAAGATCGCTCTTTTGTTGCGCAATTGCTCTGCATAAGCCTTCGTGATAGTGAACGTCTTATTGTAAAATTTGATTTCGCACAAGTTAATCACTTGGTCATTTCTATCAATCAATAGATCAATTTGCGTGCCTTGATAAGTATCATTTCCTTTGAAAATAAAGCTCGAAGGTTCAGCATACACACCTCCAATTCTCAAGGCTTCTTTGATTTGAGAGATGTGTTTCAAGCAAAGACTTTCAAATGCGTAGCCGCTCCAATTTGTAAATTTTGAGGTTTGACTCAACGCCTGCCATGCACCTGCTATGTTGCGCTTCCTTTTTTCGATGAAGGCAAGGTAGAAAAGAGAATATTCATCCGTAAGTCGATAAAGCATATCCTTCTTGCGCTTTCCAAAAGGGTAATATTCAGAAATGAAGCCTGAATGCTTTAATTCATTCAGCGTTTTAGTTAAACCGCCGCCATTGGATAACTTACTGATTTTCAATAACTCTGACCGAGTTAATCCTTTCCATTTGGTTGCCAATGCACGAACGACTACTACATGATTCTCTGAATTTTTGAATAGGGCAGGATATAAATTATCAAATTCATCGGTGAGCAATCCTCCATCTGAAAAACAAATATCCTCTATATTTTGTATCGCACTCTTGCCAGATTTCACTTCTTTTAAATAGTGCGGAATACCGCCCATAATCAGGTAGAGCAAGACGGTTTGGTAGCGATTCAAATTGAGGTTTCGACTTCTGAAATAAGTTTCCGTTTCAGCAAGATTGAAAGGTTTCAAATAGATTCTCTTAGTAATCCTATTGTGCAGTCCACCTCTATCTTTCACAATTTTCTGAATCATCCAAGAAGCTGCCGAACCACAAATGATGATTAAAATATTATTCTTGGAAGCCCAATTGTTCCAAAAAAAACCAAAAGCTCTCAAAAAGCCTGAGCGATGAGTTGCTAACCATGGCAATTCATCAAAAAAGATGACTTTCCGTTCGCTAGATGTTTGTTTCATTTCCTCTAAAACGGTAATCAACTGAAGAAACGCATCAAGCCACGTTTTTGGCGTCTCTAACTTCACAGAAATATCAGTATACTGTCCAACCAAAAAGGAAAAAGTCTTGATTTGTTCTTGCCTTGGTGCATCTTGAACACCTGTAAACTCTAGATCAATTTGCTTGCTAAATACTGACCTAACCAAATAGGTTTTCCCAACTCTCCTTCTTCCAAAAACAGCTACCAACTCTGCTTCTTTTGAGTGAAAAGCTTCGTTCAAGACAGCTTTTTCCTTTTCCCGTCCTACTAAAATTGATTCCATTTCTTTACTATTACTCGCTTAATGTGCTAAAATTAGATAGATTTAGCGAGTAATAATAAATGTCATTGCATTTTTATGATTAAAATATTCTATTTTCATTTCATGAGTACTAGATAAAATGATGAAGGAACTCAATTTAGTGATGAATGTGTTTTAATTATGTAGACCTACTTGCATTCAGTTTTTGAGAAAAAATTGGGCTTTCAGCTAGCAATCGTAGTAACGTAAAACCGTTTTTACATAACATAATGGATTTCAGAAACTATGTGAACTATATGAAAATGCTATATGAGCTATGTGGTAAATAGTTACCAAAAATTCAAAACAACTGCTTTACCTAATACAAAATAAACTCATGCCGATCAATCAAGATTTCCTCCAACAAATGCTTGCCCAAAATTATGTCTACTGCCAAAAGCACCTAGAGGCGAATTTGTGGATTTACAACTACTCCGCCAAAACGCAATATGATGCACTTTGGAATGAAATCACGATGCAATGTCGCGGCTTGATCTTGAATGAGAATTTTGAGTATATGGCACGTCCATTTTCCAAATTTTTCAACCTAGGGGAACGCGCCAATCAACTTATTCCCGATGAGCCATTTGAGGTCTATGAAAAAATGGATGGTTCGCTTGGAATTTTGTATTGGATTGAAAATGAGCCATTTATTGCGACGCGTGGTTCTTTTGTTAGTGAGCAAGCGAAAGTGGCAAATGTAATTTTACGCGAAAAGTACAAGCATGCTTTTGAGCAATTAGACCGTAGCAAAACTTATCTTTTTGAAATTATTTATCCGCAAAATCGTATAGTTGTAGATTATGGTAAACGAAGAGAATTGGTGCTGCTTGCGATTATAAATACGGCGACGGGAGCGGAAGAATCTCTACAGGACATTGGCTTTCCTGTGGTCAAAAAATATGATGGTATTCAAGATATTGACAACCTGATAAAGTTGGAAGAAGCCAATCGAGAAGGTTTTGTGATTCGCTTTGAAAGTGGTTTGCGCTACAAGGTAAAGTTTAAAGAATATTTGCGTTTGCATCGCATCGTAACGCAAGTCTCGAGCATTTCGATTTGGGAATATTTGAGGGCAGGTAAATCTTTCGATGAAATTTTGGAGATTGTTCCCGACGAATGGTACGCTTGGATTAATGCTAAAGTAAGAGAACTAAACAACGCCTACAAAGCCATCGAAAAACAATGCAAAAATGAATTCAAAGTCTTAGAGGATCGGGCTGAAACGGCTTACTACTTCAATCAGCGCGACTACCCAAGTATTCTGTTTGCCATGTTGGATGGAAAGCCTTATGAGGATAGGATTTGGAAGTTGGTGCGACCAGAATTTGAGCAGCCGAGGGTTTAATGCACTACCTGGAACTGCTCCGAAATCTTAAAATCTTCACCAATTAAAGTCAGCACATAATTGCCGTTGGTCAATTGATTCGTATTCACTTGTAATTGATGTTGCCCAATTGGATAAAAGACTTTTTCATTAATAATTTTCAGTAAACGACCATTCAGATCACTAATTTGAAGACTTACAGAACTACCTTTCGCCAAACTAAAACCAACGGTAATTTGATCGCTCGTTGGATTTGGATAAATGGGGTAGAGCTTCGTTTTCGGATAAATCAGTTCTATTTCCTCCGTAGAAGTTGTTTGATCTTCCTCAAAAACGACCTCTTCATCCCCTTCTTGATAATCTACATAAGTGATGGGCAGATAGAACATTTCATCACTCGTTTTTTCGCCCCAAGTCATTAGTTGTGGTGGAGAATTTGGATTAAAAGGATTATCGCTAGTATTATCATAAGTAGCAAAAGCGTGGATCGTTGTGCCAGGTTCTAGCACAATAAAGCGATCAAAATAGTAGCTGCCTTGCCAGTTGAAATCCCAATCGTCTATTTTGATAAGTGGGACACGCTCTCCATTAGGGCGTTGTGCATAAACTTCCCAATCCCGACCGAGTAAGTGCATATGTGGTGTAATGGAAATGAGGCTTACTTTTTTGTTCAAAGTGATGCGACACTCAAAGCGTTTCACTTCATTAGGGCGAATGAAAAATGGGCCATTTACGATGATATTCGGGAGCGGTACAAGATAAGCAGCTTGCACCTCTCGTTGCACGGTTTCTTCTTTGAAGAAGATATTGACCGTGGAAGAATCCGTTTGGTCATTCGCAATGGGTGCGTAGTGCATTTGAATCAGTAGATCAGAATTAGCAGGTAGTTTTTGCCCGATTCCTTTTGGATAGAATCGCACTTTTTGTCCTGGTACATAACCTGGAAACTGCACCTGATCAAGCTGATCGAGTGGATTATCAGAAACACCAAATCCACCAAAACCATTGTATCCATACTGTGAGTCTTGTGCATCTCTAGCTTGCGCTCTGCCTGTTATATCATAAGTAAATAAAGCGTGATGGACAATATTTCGATTACCAGGGCGTAATTCAATCGCCGCCAAGCTCTTGTCTTCTGTCAAGCCAGTTGGCAACACAAAAATTCGATAATCATCTTCTCCGTTGCCTTTGTGCAAAAAAGATTGATCAAAAGAAAGTACCAAATCAGGTTCTCCCAATTGTGAGCCATCAGGGAAGAAAGGTAGAGGAGGTTCTTTGCTTGGATCGCCTTGTGGCGTGCCCGCTTCCACCCAATCTGCAATTAGTTTTATTTCATTATTGGTTAAGAAATTTTCTCCCAAAAACTTAGAATAATTTGGGTTGGGCTTCCAAGGTGGCATATATTTAATGCTCGTCACATACTGAATCATATTGCTCCAATTCTTCACTTCCTCATAGCTAGTCAGAGGCATGGGTGCTACTTCCCCTTCGCGATGGCAAGTCGTACAATTTTTATAAATGATAGGCGCAATATGTTCGCTATAATTAACGGTTTGTGCGAACTGTGGTACAGAAAAGGCAAGAATCAATATTACTAAAATTGGCAAATGTCTCATCGGATGCTAGTTTGCTTTTACTCAAAATCGGAATAGCGAAGATAAGGGATTATTGGGGGAAGCGAAAGGAATTATTCTAGGGAATAGTGTTAATGTATTTTCTGCAAAAAAAATAGAATCCCTCAAAATTAGGGATTGTGCTAACTGAGAGAGAGACCTAACTTTGCAATAAAAAAATTAGATAGGAAGCTATCTTGTTTGAATGTGGTAGAGCTTGAAAAATCAAAGTAGTTGAGAAAAGCCCCTCAAAATTGGGGATTGTAGACAACGAGAAGTCCTCTTAACTTTGCCATTGTAATCTTTAAAATCAAATTTATATAGCCGAATCGAAAACCAAAATACACCTCATAATTAGGGATTGCAGAAAAAGTTCACAAGCTCTAATTTTGTATCACATTACTCTCAAAAGACTAGAAACAAACTCTTTGAAATCATACTAATTCTTTTGCGTAACTCCTTAAAACCAAAATTTTTCCCTCAAAATTGGGGACGGTTTATTCTGATAATGCGCTATAACTTTGTACAAAAAACCAATGAGAAGAACCTCTATCCAATATGGAATTTTGACAGATGACTCTAAAGCAATTGACCAAAAGTATAACTTCAAAAGAACCAAAAAAAGATGAGTCAATTGAGAAAATACACTATGAAGAATAACACCCTGTTCACCCATATTCTTTAAATGAAAACAACAAGCGTAACCCTTAAATCAAAGTAATGGATACCCTAAAATTGGGGATTGCAGTGTGCGAATCAAGGACTTAAATTTGTCATTAATTATTGCACTCTGTGAGACAACCAAACCAACGTATAGCCACCAAAAAGATCAAAGGATTTTTTTACGTATCCCTATATTATTTCCCACGTGAAAGGTGTAGCCCCATTTTTTTAATTTCTGAAAAACGATCATACTATGAATGTTAATGGAACTAAAGCAAGAGCAGCAATCATGAATGGAAAATTATTTGGTTTTCATCTTTATTATGAAATAAATGAAGACGGAAGACGTGAGTACACAGTGGTCGGTAATTTTGCTTTCAAAAAAGGAAACATTAGAGCTGAGGAAGTCTCTGTAACGTCCTCTTTAAATGATGATACTATTGAACTCTTGTTCAATGTTTATGTAGACAATAGCAAGGATAAGAAGGTGGTACCATTTGTCGAAGAAATTGGAGAACTAGATATAGACGAGGAGAATGGTATCATTGAGCGTTATCTAGTTATTCATTCTGCTGCAAAGAGCGGTCCAGACAAAAAGCCTAAGGGCAAAGTCTTTACAGGTAGTGCCAAGCCTAGAATTTAGCACAAAATCGATGCAAGGAAT
>JBCDFY010000311.1:0-7402 GCA_039176995.1 Bacteroidota bacterium | reverse complement strand
CAAAATTTGACCATAGCTAGCGATAAAGAAAAAGTCGGTTACAGCGGTGCGAGCGATGTGTATAGATGGCAAACCGAATTGAACTTAGCAAAAACGGATTTGTACAACACCAATGCGCAACTCAAAGCGGCGAATTATCAGTTAAATGAAACTTTGAACCGCCCGATTGGAGAAGTCTTCGTCATTGAAAATACAGAAGACATCAATCAACTAGTGGAAGGACTAGATGATTTATTTATTGATTTAATTCAGAATCAGACGACCCTCAATCAATTCGCTGATTTTATGGTCAATGAAGCCTTCAACAACTTACCTGAACTCAAACAAGTAGAATTGGCGATTGCCGCACAAGAACGCCAACTGAAATCGAATAATCGAGCCTTCTATTTGCCCACGGTTGCTTTTGTTGCCGATTACGACTATCCCATAGCCACCGTCAATCCTGGTGAATCACTGCCTATTCCTGACCTGGAAATCAATAATGAGCCGACTTGGAATGCAGCTTTCAGTGTGTCGATACCCATTTTTGCTGGCGGTTCGAGGAAGTATCAGCAAGCACAAACTAAGGTGGGTTTATTCCAATTGCAAGACCAAGAAAAGGATTTGCGTAACCTATTGGAACTACAAGTGAGAGCGAATTTAGAAAATGTGAACGCGGCTTACAACAATATTCGATTGACCAAAAGTGCGGCGAAAGCAGCCGAGAAAAATACTGCCATTGTGAGAGATTTATACAGATCGGGGCAAGTGGATGTGATTACGTTGGTGGATGCGCAAAATGCTTTATTGAGTGCTCAAATCAATGCGACCAACGCTATTTATCAATTTATGATCGACTATTTTTCCTTACAGCGTTCCGTTGGAAACTACTCTTATTTGGCAACCGAAGCACAAAGAAGCCAATGGTCGCAGCGATTCCTAAATTTTAAAAATAACTAATTATGAGATTATTTGTGGTACTATTCATGGTACTTCTTTGCCTATCCTGTGAGGAAAAAACCGTGGAGACAGCACCGACCATTCGTGCCATTAAATATGCGAAAGTGGAATCCTCTTCGGGACAAGAAACGCAGACTTTTTCTGGCTCGGTGATCGCTAAAAATGAAATAGCACTGAGTTTCAAAGTGGCTGGCACATTAAATGAGATGAAGGTAAAGCTCGGTGATCAAGTCAAAAAAGGGCAGTTGATTGCCACCATAGATCCGACAGATTATACCATACAATCCAATCAAGCCGTCGCGCAGAAAGAAGGCGCAATAGCCAATCAGCAAAGCGCAGCCGCTAATGTCAAATCGGCTGAATCACAGTTGATTAATGCGCAATCTTCCTACGATAGAGTCGCTCGATTGTACGAGAATAATAGCGTTGCTTTGAGCGAATATCAGCAGGCAAAAGCGAGTTTGGATGCAGCAAAAGCGCAGTATGAATCCGCACAGTCACAACTCAATTCAGCGAGCACACAAGTGACTACTGCCAATCAACAAGTACAGTCTGCCGCCAATCAGGTGAGTTATACTCAATTGTTAGCTCCCATAAACGGTGTGATAACAAATGTCGCTATTGATGCCAATGAAATGGTGGGAGCGGGTTCTCCCATTGCAGTCCTGAGTTCGGTAGATCAAATGCTGGTTGAAGTGGGGGTACCCGAAATTTTTATCAGCCAACTTCAAAAAGGGCAATCCGCCGTCATTCAGTTGCCTTCTTTATCTCAAAAAATCTTCCAAGCAGAGATAGTCGAAATCGCATTCGCAGCAGGAACGACAATCACCTATCCTGTCAAGCTGAAAATACTAAATCCGATAGCTGCCATTCGACCTGGTATGGTTACAGAAGTCGATTTTGCAATGAATACTTCCCAAAAAGTAGCTAAAAATTTGAACACTGTGCCAATCAAAGCAGTGGCAAGCGGAGCGGCAGGAAATTATGTCTTCAAGTTGGTTCAGGAAGAGGAAAATGGGACATACAAAGCCGAAAAGACAATAGTTCAGTTGGGCGATATTACCAATGACGGATATGTCATCAAGGCAGGATTGGAGAAAGGAGATGTGGTGGCAGTTGCAGGGCTTAATGCCTTGTACGATGGGAAGTTAGTTAGGCTTTTAGAAAAATAGTGGCAGTGTTCATTACTGATGTTGGCAAAAAGAGTAATAGGCTTTTGAAGTTTCAAATAGTACGAAAATCGAATTTTTTAGGAGTTAAAGATTCCTTGATTTTAACACCTTGAGTAAAGGTTATTTCCTTGAAACCCACTTAGTAAGGGTATGGGTTTTGACCAATAGTATAGCTTCAAAATCCCGTAGGGATGGACTATGGGTAGCAAAATGCTGAAAACGTTTTTCAAGTCCTGTAGGGACGTACTGTGGTTAATGCATAGTCCGCACCTACGGCGCTTAGACATAGAATTTTCTGCTTACTACTACCCATAGTTCGTCCCTACGAGACTGTAAAATAGGTTAGAGTCATTTGTTTGCTCAATCACTACAAATTCTCTAAAGTGAACATCGCTGGAAAAATAATCAATATGAATTTAACAGGATATGCACTAAAGTTCAATAGAGTTACGATTATGGCGTTGGTTGTCTTGATCGTTTTGGGGCTTTTGGGATATCGCAATTTATCACGGGATAGTATGCCTCCCTTTGTGGTGCGAGCAGCAAAAATTGTCACCCAATTTCCTGGGGCAAGTCCTGAACGAGTAGAGGCTTTAATTACGGATAAAATAGAAAAAGTAATCCAAGAAATTCCTGAGATCAAAACCATTTCTAGTGGAAGTAGGACGGGTGTCTCAGTCATCACAATCACGGTACAAGACAATGTACCTGAAGAAGAACTGCAAGCGATTTGGGATTTGACGAGACGGCAAATAGATGGTATTAGAGCTGATTTACCCGATGGCATTTATGGACCTAGAGTGGAAGATAGAGACCTTGGGGTAGTCTTTGGAATCATCGTCGGATTGGAAGCGGATGGTTACGAATATAGCGAATTAAAAGCCTACGCAGATGATTTGCGAGACGATCTTATTGCGCTAGACGATGCTGCAAAAGTCATTATTGGTGGGACGGTGGACGAGCGGGTGTATGTAGAATACAATGATGCCAAATTGTCTCAAATTGGACTAACTTCGACGCAACTACAAAATATCATTGCCTCAAGTAATATCATTATTCCTTCAGGACAGGTCAATTTGGAGGAAGAAACGATTATTTTAGAATCTTCGGGCAATTTTGAGTCAGTTGAGGCTATTCAAAATATGGTCATTCCCATTGGTTATCAAGGAGAAACGATTCGTTTGGGAGATTTCGCTAAGGTTACAAAAGGCTATGTTTCTCCCAAAGAATCCATTGTTAGAATCAACGGCAATCAAGCATTGGCTTTGTATATTTCTTTGAAAGAAGATGCTAATTTGATTGAATTGGGTGAAAAAGTGGATGAACTGATTCAAGGGTATAATGACCATAAATTACCACTTGGAATAGAGGCAATTCGGGTGGCTTCACAAGACAAAGAAGTGCAGGATAAACTCGATGTTTTTATTGGCAATCTGATTCAGAGCATTGTGATTGTGCTGTTGGTGATTTTGCTGGTTTTGGGATGGCGAGCAGGCGTCATTATTGCAAGTTTAATTCCTGGTACAATCATCTTGACCTTCTTGTTGATGGGCTTATTTGATGTTGGGTTGAATCAGGTGACATTGGCTTCCTTGATTATGGCATTGGGCTTATTGGTGGATAATGGTATTGTGATGGTAGAGTCTTTATTAGAAAAGTTGCAGGAAGGACAAAGCAAATTTCAAGCAGCCGTCAATTCTGCTAAGGAATTTATGACCCCGCTCTTGATTTCTTCCTTGACGACTTGCGCAGCTTTCCTTTCTTTTTATTTAGCCGATGGTGCATTAGGCGAAATGATGGGCAATATTTTCATCGTGATTACTATGACCCTATTGTCTTCTTGGTTATTCGCCTTTACAATCATTCCGCTCTTTGCAACTTCCCTGTTGAAAGTCAAACAAGAAGGGCAGGAAATGACCACTATTTTTGATAGCATGAGAGGCAGCTACAATCGCTTTTTAAATTGGGCGTTGAATAAACCTGCGCTTACCATTGCGGCTGTCTTGGCGCTGTTTATCCTTTCGATTGTTGGATTCACCTTTGTACCTAGCAATTTCATGCCACCTAGCGATAGGCATTTGGTGATTGTGGATATTAATTTTCCACTGGGTACTAAAATGGAGACCACGGATTCGCAAGTAGCATTGATAGAGCAATTCTTAAAAGATCACTTGCAAGTGGAAGAGGACACAGAAGAAGGCGTAGTCAATTGGTCATCCTATATCGGTAAAGGACCGGAGGCGTATGATTTGGGCTATTTTGCGGGAGAAGCTAATTCTTCTTATGCACACCTGCTGCTCAATACGACTTCCGATGCGGCGAATGATCTAGTTATCAGTCAGTTAAGAGATTTTGTGGATCATCATATTCATGATGCAGCCGTAAAAATTGGTCGCTTAGTAGGCGCAGGTGGCGCGGAAGCTCCCATTGAAATTAGAATTTCTGGCGATGACTCGGATGAATTGTTTGCCATTGCAGAAGACCTCAATGCGCGCTTGTGGCAAACGCCTGGTCTGACGAATATATCTGATAATTGGGGTGCACGCAGCAAGAAACTATACGTCAATATTGATGATAATAAGCTAGCTCGGTCGGGATTAACCAATCAAGATGTGGCGTTTTCTTTAATGACTTCTTTGAGCGGATTTGAGGTAGGTGAGTTTCGAGATCAAGAAAACAGCATCCCGATCATCATGAAGCAAGAAGGAAATGAAGACATGGCATACGCAGATATTCAAAATCTAAATGTGTTTTCTCAGAAGCAGGGAACAAATATTCCTTTATCTCAAATTGCGACCCTTGAAGTGCCATGGCAGTATTCTATAGTCTTACGGCGTAATCTGAAACGCAACCTAACAATTCAGGTAGATGTGGAAGCAGGTTATTTGGCGAGCGACTTGATGGAAAATGCGATTCGCCCGATGATGGAGGAAGTATCTAAAAACTGGGAACGGGACTACACCTATGAGTTTGGTGGAGATGTGGAAGGTAGTAATGATGCGATGGGTGCAGTTTTGCTCAATTTACCCTTATCTTTTTTCATTATCATCCTGCTGCTCGTCCTCCAATTCAATTCTATGCGAAAGGCAGGCATCATTTTGATGACTATTCCCCTAGCAATCGTTGGGGTGACTATTGGATTGTTGGCAACCAACTCCTTTTTTAGTTTTACAGCATTCCTAGGGATCATTTCTCTAGCGGGCATCATTGTGAACGATGCGATTGTATTGGTGGATAAGATTGGAACGGAATTAGCATCGGGAAATGGATTAGTAGAAAGTATCAAAACGGCTGCCAATCATCGATTTAGTCCAATTTTACTTACTACACTGACTACATCTTGTGGTATGATTCCACTCTGGACAGGTGGTGGTGCGCTTTGGTCGCCTATGGCAATTACCATTATTTTTGGATTGCTGTTTGCGACTGTGATTTTGCTTATTTTCGTGCCTGTGATTTTTAAAATATTATTTCAATAGGTCTCCTGACACCCCACAAGTCAAAAAGCGTTGATTCCAAAGCCTCTTAGAGGCGAACTATTGGTAGAAAAGGTCAGAATATCATAATTTACAAGCACCGCAGGTGCGAAGTATAATGAGATCACAGTACGTACCTACGGTACTTGATAACATTTTCGACGTTTTTCTACCCATAGCTCATCCCTAACGGGCAATACCGTTGAATTAAGAAATAGTTTGCGAAATCTGAGGCGGCTGTTTTGAAGGGGAGCGAGATTTTGTAAACTTGGAACGCTACTGTCACCTAGATTTACAAAGTTACCTAGCCCCAAAAGCCGCACCGCAAACTTCGCAAATCACGCTAATTCAACGGTATTGCCCTAACGGGATTTTTGAATTCGTAAAAAATGTGGGAGGTTGATAGTTCAATAGGTATCCGATGCTTCCGTTTTAAAAATATCTGAAAATTGGACACATTGTTGAAGTTCGTATAGTCGCAGACAAACTTTACGTCAAGATGATTTTTTATCTGCTTCAAGAGGAGTTCAAGGGAGAAAAGCAGGAAAAATTAATGATTTTTCCTACTTTTCTCCCTTGAGAACCCCTTAGCAGAAAGTCTTTTCACCTTTGAAAAAAGACTTTCTGCGAATCCTGGAAACGAAATACTCTATTTTTAATTTGTGTCCACTTTTGAAAAAACATAAACTCGTGGCTACAATCAATCGCCGTCTAAAATTTATTTTGCCCTTTGCCTTAGCAGTCTTACTACCGCTATTGAGCATCTTAGCAAACGATATTTCACTGAAGGATACAGATTTCATACAAAAATTTCTGATGCCTTTTTTGCTGATTTCATCAATGTGGTACATCATTTTAGCGATTAGACAATGGAGGATCGAAAAAAAGGATTGGAGGAATCTTGTGATTGGAATTGGTTTTATAAGCATCCTTATCTCTGTAGCGTATTATTTCTATGGTTTTGGTCATGAGCAGTCTTCCAGTTGGGCATTATTCGCTCGAATAGGCTTTACAGGATTAATTGTTTACATCATACAAAAAGTCATCTGGACACAAGAAAAAGTCACTACTTTGTTATTAGAGAAAGAGCAACTCCAATCCGAAAATTTCAAAATACAACTCAAAGAACTTCGCAATCAAATGGATCCGCACTTCTTTTTCAATTCCTTGAATACGCTGCGTTCAATGGTGCGACAAAATCATGCGAATGCTGAACAATTCATCATTGGTTTATCTGATTTTTATAGACAAATTCTGAAGAATAACGACAATACAACCCTACCACTATCAAAAGAAGTCGCCGTTTTGGAATCCTATTTATTCTTGATGAAAAATAGAAATGAAAAAGCACTGCAAATTGATTTAGAAGAAATGAATGAAACTTATAGCCATTATAAAATTCCTACTTTAGCCTTGCAAAGCGTCGTAGAAAATTGCTTTAAACACAATAGCATGACCTCCAAAATGCCACTATACATTGAAGTTCGATATACCGACGATGGATACGTTGAAGTCAAAAATAACATTCAACCCAAGCTTGGAGGTGTAGATTCTACGGGCTATGGTTTGGACTTATTGAGAAAGCGATATGAATTGATGAATGTTACTGACGGTGTTTTAATTGAACAGTCGCCTGATCAATTTCGTGTCAAGTTAAAATTAATCAATTAGATGAATATACTGATCGTAGAAGACGAAGGACATACGGCTACACTCTTGCAGGAAATCATAGAGCAAGATCGAGAGTTCATTGTATTGGAGAAGACAGAATCCATAGTGGAAACCGTCCAATATTTGAGTAAATACCAACAAAAT
>JBCDFY010000310.1:0-7451 GCA_039176995.1 Bacteroidota bacterium | reverse complement strand
GGACAAAGAAGCGATTCTCGCTTCTTTGTCCTTAAAAAACCTTGATTCGCTGAGGAGGTGTCGACCTCCTCCTCAGCGAAAACTTAACCTCAGATTTAGAGGTAAATGATGTGAACAAAACTTATCTTTTTTCAAAAATGAAAGCACTTTTTTACCCCTTTTGCAGTATAAAATCGAGAATAGATAAAATTTTAAGCGTTCCAGAATCTCTCATGACGTAAATGATACAGGCATTTTGCCCTTTTTATGGAAGGCTTGAATTCATAACCAATTGTTCTCCCTGTTCTACACAAAAAGTAGATCGTCCAAGCCCGTAAAGATACCTATACCTCAAAATAGCAAAAATCTGCGAACCAATCCCACCATTTATCATGTTGTAGTGAAAAATATAACAAGACTTTATGGTAGAGCTGTACAAAGCTTATGATGACTACGATGGTTTCAAGAAAAAGCGATATTTCACGATACGTTATGATATACTACCTTCTGATTTAGAGGTCAGCATTCCTCTACAACGAAGCAAAGAACAGGTAGCAAAGGTATTGGGCATGATTGATGTGAAGAAATTTGACTTAGGTGTAGTTTTTAAAATCTGGAAAACCTCTAATTATAATAATGCAGAAATTGAGGAGGACTTTGTCAAAGAATATCTTTTTGAAAGCAAATCAAGAAAACTAATTGTTTGGGTGAAATTTACTTCTAGTAATCTGAATGTCAATTTTCTCTACGATGCCAATGACAAGGAAGTGGAAGCTTGGATACTAGCTACAAATCATGAGTTGAGAACTAAGCTAGGGGAAGAAAAAATGCCTTCCTTCAAAATACTTTCTACTACTAGAGGAAATTTTTATACAGAAGATATTAACACTAAAAATTTTGAACAACTCGATATTGCTCAATTCTATAATGATGATTTTCAAGAGATTGACCAAATCATCACCGATTCGATTAAGGAAGTAAAATCTGGCTTAATATTGCTGCACGGAAAGCCAGGAACAGGCAAAACAACCTATATCAAAAATTTAATTTCTAGTTTTAGAGATCAAGATTTTATTTTTGTTCAAAATGATTTAGTGCCTGAGCTTCTAAAACCAGACTTTGTGTCTTTCCTCGTAGAAAATAAAAACTGCATATTGATCATAGAAGATGCCGAAAAAGTGGTAATGTCGAGAGAAGCTCAAGAATCCTCTGTGGTTTCCACCATATTGCAATTGACCGATGGCTTATTTAGCGATTACTTGAATATAAAAGTGATTTGTAGCTTCAATACAAATTTAGAAAAGATAGACAAAGCACTGTTGAGGAAAGGAAGGATGATCGCTCGATATGAGTTTAAGGATTTAACAAAGGATAAGGCAAATCAATTACTGAAACAACTCGGTTACGAGGAAATGGATAAACCGATGTCCGTTGCAGAAATTCATAAGCTAAATCACAAAGATTTTCAGGAAGAAGAAAAGCAAAAAATAGGATTTAATTAGGGGTGACTGGGCTTTGGGTGCGTTTTGTGGTTTTAAAAAATAGAAAGAAGTATCAAACTCATTTCTTCTTACGCTTCCCACCTCTGATATTCCCTCTAGGATTTCTACCGTTTGCTCCAAAATAGGTATCAATATATTCATCTTCTAAATTCTTTGCCTTTTGCCGTCCACTGATATCGAAAACTAATATTTTTCCTACAAAACGAATCCAACCAACAATCAAATTCATAAAATTGACTTGGCGTTTGACTCTTTGCGATAAACCATCTTCTTCAATTGGATCGTCGGAAATACCGTATTTAAACGTATCCTTTTCTTGTAAATCTTCAATTTCATATAAATGATGAGGATTATTGTTTTCTAGCGAATTGCCGTGTGTTTTTTTCATAGCTGAATGGCTTTTTCTCCCCATCCTTCTACATTAAAACCTGTTTCATACATAAATTTAGGTACATAGTTTAATGGATGTTTTTCTCGTAACGCATAAGCTCGCGAAGGTAAGTCCAATAAAGCTTCGAAGTACAAATTTTTAGGAAAGTGTTTTGGATGATTCAGGACATTTTCGTAAAAGTTACGACCATTGGCGACTACTGCACATCTTGCATATAAAAATAGATCAGCAGAGAAAGAATCTTCTTCTTGTACCGAAAAATCAGCATATTGCTCTCCGTCTAGCAAATAAAGTTTCTCAGAAAGTAAGTCGTAAAATTTCAATATATGATCGCTTGAAAAATAACTCAAGTACTGTACAGCAGGGGCTAAAACATCATTTGCTTCTGTTGCTTCCCAATCAAGCTGCTCAATTACTTTCCAAAAACTGGTTTCAGAAAAGCTTTGTTCAGTCTTATCTATCTCTTTTTCTTGAATGAAAGCTCTTATATGCTTCAAAAATTCTTCATTCCGAATATCTGTAATTAAGCGAATCAATTCAACTTGAAGGTGATGTACATCCATGTATAGTTACTTTAAAACAAATATACGAAAAACAGATAAGACCTAAAAAGAGATTTACCCATTTGCTCACGCCTTCCCCACCTGCACATCAATCGCCTGCTCCTCGCAGCGCACCTCAAAGCGTTTTTCGGGTTCTGTATAAACATTGATACTTTGATGCGTAGTGGCAAAAGTGTTTTGCTCAATATAGTCGAACTGCCCAAAGATGATTTCCTCGATCTCACGGCTTCTCCATTCACTGCGCACACCTGCCAGATAGTACTGAATGATGCCTTCTAGTCGTTTAATTTGATAGAGATTTTCGCGTCTATCAGTATGCTCGTCTGGCAATAATAAAATCAAATAATCTCTAGCTCGACTGACCGCGACATTCAAGATGTTCTGACGATTCAAGAACATATTGGGGCTTTTGCTAATCGGCATCGGTGGATTGTAAAGGTTGATGATGATGTCGCATTCATCGCCTTGAAAACTGTGAATCGTGCCGCAGAAAATCTTGGCTTTTGGGAAATAAACGTTCTGTGCATTCAGCATTTTTTCGACTAGCATCGCCTGTGCTTTGTAAGGACAAATAATGCCGATGATCCAATTGTCTTGCTCCTTTTGCTGTATTTGTGCGGCGATATATTTTGCCAATTCCACGGTTAGCAAAGCGGAATAAATGTGGTAGCGACTGGTTTTCAGATTTTGTGGACGATACAAGGTTTCCAGCGGATGGACGGGAAAGCGAATGATGTTGACGTGCTTCAAAGGCAAATTATCAATCGCTAGTGGACGCTGCGATTGCGCAGGGCGATGATGCCGCAAACGTCCGTCGTACGCGAGATGACTAAAAATATAACCGAGCGTTGTGATGCTGCGATATTGCGTCAACAAATTTTCGACTTCATAGACATGTGGCACAAGCTGTTTTTGCTGTTCTTCTGGATCAAAACTTTGCAAGTTGACCAGCGTGTAAACATTTTGCCCTTTCCATTCTTCGGCATGAACAATCGGCTCAATTTGGAAAGGATCGCCTGCAATGATGAAATCGGAATTGGGTCTTTGATGCAAAATGTAAGTAATCATACCCAAACTAATCATCGAAGCTTCATCCACGATGATGACATCCCAATTGATGTTTTTCAACTGCGCTTCTTCCCAACCGTTGTTAAAACCATCATAAGGAAAACGAGTAGCCGTCGTGATGACACAATAGCGATCCAACCCCATCAAATCGAAACTGTTGTCGCGCAACAAACCTGCATTTTCCACCACATTATCGCCCGAATTACCAAAGCGAAACAACCAGGTCAGTGGATCAGGAAAAAGGCTCAATATTTTTTTGGTGAGGACATCCGCAGATTTATTCGTGGGTGTTAAGATCAGGACTTTCAAATCTTCTTCGCCTTCTAGTAAGGGCAGTACTTCTTGGGAAGCGATACAAGTCGTTTTGCCCGTGCCAGGTGGGCCAAAAATGAATTTGATGTTTTCGGGTAGCAGTTCTTGCAAACTATCTTCTTCCTGAAAAGGCAATTCCTTGAAGGCTTGAATCAGTGCTTCTAACGTAAAAATAGTGTTCTGTATTTCCAAAGTTGCGCCTCTGACTTGCTTGAAATCAATACCTTCGATTTGTTCAGGTGATTTTAACTTAGCTCGCAACGCAAAATCGCGAATGCTGACCACTTCGATGTCAAAAGTGCGTTTTTCTTCTTCCAATTGCACTTTTAGCGTCATATCGCCCATGCTTTCGATGCGCTGCGGCAGGTAATTTTTCGGACGACGCAACCAAAGCGTTTTGGAAGTGCCTTTTTCGCGCTCCACTTTCGCAAACCAAATACTCATGCTTTTGTCCTTCTCCACTTGCTCCAAAGACAGCAGCAATTCCAAATCCAACAAAGCTTTATACCAGACAAAAGTATAAGGTGTTGCTTCCTGAATGATCGCTTTCAGTTGCTCCAATTCCATCAGTTCGGCAATCTGTTCTTGCAGTTCGCCTTCCAGTTTTTTGCGAATTTCTTCTTGCTTGGCGAGCAATTCTTCCGAAGACAAAAAAGCAGGATTGAACTCATCTTCGTCTTTTTCCTCGGTTTTCGGAATGATCTTGGGTTTGCGTTCTTTTTGTCGTTCTTGACGTTCAGCTTTGCGTTTTTTCCATGCCTGAAATCGCTGAATTTCTTCTAAGGTCAAACCCGTTTGCAGCAGACTCTGCCCCAAACTCATTGCCTGTCGCTCTTCTTCGGTGAGATGGGAAAGGCGAGCGGCTTCGGTTTCTTGAAAGAGCAGATTTTTCAGGGCAAAAGAAAGCGCGAAGTCAGGATGCAATTGATTCGGAAGAACAGATTTCGTATTACTCAATTGCTCATTTGCAAGCGGCAACCAATTTGCATTTTGTAGCAATCGCACCCAATGCGCATCCATTTTTTGTTCATGCGTTTGTTGCCATTCATAGCGATAGATGCCTTTTTGCGGTGCATCGCTTTCTAGCAATTGCTCCAAATAATCTTTCAGAAAAAAAGCTTTAGCAATATCTATATGTTCTAAGAATTCCGCCAATCCATCCAGTTCAAAATCCTCAATTTCTTCCCACATCGCATAGCTTGCTTGTGGCGTTTGAATTTTCAATAATTCACGCTTTTCTGCTTCGCTTATACTGTCTTCTATGGACAATATTCGAGGCTGTGTAGCCACACCAATCGCATGAAAAAAACGCTGCAATCGAGCTTCGCTAAATTGAGTCAGTAGAGTAGGGTAGAGGCTATTCAAATCCAACCAAAGCAGTTCTTTTTCATACTCAAACCATATTTGCAAAAAGTCATTGAGCAGATAAACCGCTTGTGGCGTTGCACTTTTTATTTCACCACTTTCAGCTTGTATCGCTAGTAAAATCGGCAGATTTTTTAGTCTTTCGCTCAATAATTCCGCTTCTTCGGCAGTACATTGAAAATAGTGTGTGACGATTTTTTCGAGCGTTTCGGGCGTTGCTTCGATATTTTGTGTCTCAAAAGCAGGCAGAACTTGATGCAATAATTCTTCTCGTAAATCGGGCGTCGTCAAACCTATACTTTCCAAGAATTTACGTGCTTGTTCTGCTTCAATTAAACTCGCTTTGACCGTAGGATAATTGCTAGAAAATTTACTAGGTAAATAGACTTGTGTTTGATGACTTGCTGCATTAAAAGGCGCGAGAACTGCTTCTTTTGCAGTGCGAATGATCGGCAAATATTTTAATCTAGCCCACAGCGAACGATGCTGCTGATACCATTCCTGATAAATGCTGCTTAGCCATTCATCGCTTTGGGTTTGGATGAAATCTTCATGCAAAAATTCGATAATTTCCTCCCAACCCAAAACTTTCTTTAAATCGCCAGACAGTTTGGATTGTTCGCTCAAAAATTGCTTGAAAAAAGTACCGAAAGCAGACTGCAATTTTAGGTTTGGGAACGTCCAAGTTGCTTCCTCTTGCTGCGTCAATGTCCTCAAAGCAGCCGTAGGGAAAAAGTTTTTTAGACTTGGACTAGTGGCTAAAAAGGCATGTTCCAAATTTGTCCATACAGTTGCAGTCGGGAAAATACTAGCTTGGCTTTGCTGAAAAAAGAGTAGCAATTTTTGCAAAAAAGGACGAAAAAAGCTGCCTTCTTCACCTTTAAAGCGTTTGTTTTCCACGGTCAAAGCTTCAAAAAAAGAAGCATTGAGTTGATCTTTTTCTTTTAAGACTTCAAAACTTGCACACAACAAATCTGCCAACTGCTCCACCAAAGTAATGTTCCAATCCTCTTCCAATTGAATGCCTTCTCGACTGTCAGTGAGCAAGAAAGGCGCGTGAAGCAAAAAATGGAAAGGCGTCTGAATGCGGGTACGAAAAAAGCAAAAAGCAGGGAACGTTTGTTGGCTTTGGTAGTCCTGATTATCATGGCGTAAAAAGACCAAACTAATTGCCAATTGCTGCTCTTTTTCTGGCTGGCTGACTTTGATGAAGTACTGTTTTTTGACTTGCGCACCATTGCGTTCCATGCTAAGCAACTCCTGATAATCCACCGCTTGCATCTGCGCTCGCTGCTGTACTTCCAAGACATAACTTCCTGCCGCTTCCCCCGAATCCCATTCGATACTTTTCAGATGATTCAAAAACAGCAGCGGAAATTGCAGCTTACTCAACCGATTGCGGATTTCCTTTTCGCTCTGCGCTGCCGTCCTTTTGGGATGATCGAACGGAAAAAAGAAGAGCGTCTCCGCTGCCGCTTTCAAAGGATGATCTTGCGTTTCTAACAATTCAGGCACGATAAAATCCCGAATTCGAAACGACATATTCGGGTCGTAAATATGCGGCGTAGAAGTATATTGAAACACCGATTTAAAGCCCACCCCAAACTTCCCAATCTTAAACTGATTCTGTCGCTTACTCGAAAAACCGATGGATGTAATCGCATTCACATCCCCCACGGGCGTCGCATTGGGTGTCGTGATCGTAAAATGCTGTGTGCCATTGTGAATAAAATACAAACCCTCCGCCTGCAACCGAAAACGCACCTTCGTCGCCCCCACATCATCCGCATTTTGCAACAACTCATAAATAAAATGCGCCTGCTCCGAATATTTCTCCACAATGCTATCACGGATGCCCCGCATAGATGCCTTTTGCAGCAGTCGCAAGCTATCCGTTCGGTCGGCTTTCAATTGTTGGAAGCGTTTTTTATTCATTGGGGTAAAGATAGGGATAGTGGAGGGGAAAATGCAGTATATTAGTCTCTAGCTTCTCATTCATAGCTTTGGAGAGCAGAAGATATTGGACTATCTTTGACAAAAATCTAGAATAATTGTGCAATGAATAGAGCAAAAAAACACAGCAAGATTCTACTAGATTACTTACAAAATTTTGTAGAGGTCGCAAAAGAAGAGGAGTCTTCCTTAACCACACAGTTAATCATAGATGAAAGCAGCGGCTCTTATTTGGTGCTTACCTATGGCTGGACAGCAGAACGCTTCTTACACTTTGTGGTTTTCCATTTTGCGATTAAAGAAGATGGAAAGATTTGG
>JBCDFY010000309.1:0-7461 GCA_039176995.1 Bacteroidota bacterium | reverse complement strand
TTGTGAAAATAAATTTAATTCAGATTTAACAATATTTTATTCTGAATAAATGTAATTTTGCGGCGTTTTTTGAACTTGAAAGTCTTTGGATAAGAAGTTGTTAAGAAATAAAATTCTTCTATTGGAGTTAACCAAATGCGATATTTGGGGTAGTCTAATTATAACTTTTGTTAGTAAAATAAAATAGTTTGTTAAAGCTATATAATACGAAAACCATTTAGCTGCAAAACTCGTCGAATATTCCAAGCAGATTATCCAACAGACTTTCAAATTGCTTTCTAATTGAGTAATTTGAGGATATGAAAATTTTTGAGGACATGAGATTTATTCACCCGACTTTGTTTATGCTCTTGATGAGCATCAGCCCTAGCTTTGCCCAAACCGCAAATCAAAGCATTTTTGAAGTTTTTCAGCAGCAAGAGCTATTAAACGTCACTTTAGAGACGGATTTTACCAATATTCTGGCAGACAAACGCAATGAAGAATATCAGGAAGCGATCTTTACCTACAAAAATGTGGATGGAGACGAAGTACAGTACAATATAAAGGTAAAACAGCGTGGAAAGTATCGCCGTCGGGTTTGTGAAATGCCTCCATTGAAATTGAATTTTAGTAAAAGTGAATTGGTAGAAGCAGGTTTGAGCTCCTTTGATAAAATGAAATTAGTCACTTACTGTATGGATGATCTAAGTGCTAGAGATCAGGTTATTCGAGAGTATTTAGCGTATCAATTGTATAAGGAATTAAGTCCGTATAGCTATCGTACTCAATTGATTAAAATTACCTACATTGACCGTGCAAATTCTAAGAATAAGGTCAAGCATTTTGGGTTTTTAATCGAAAGTACGAAGGAATTGGCGGTCAGAGTAAACGGCAAAGAAGTAGAAGCCTATAATTTGGAAATAGAGCAGTTGAACTCCAAGCAAGAAGCCTTGGTTTCCACCTTTCAATATATGATTGGCAATGCAGATTGGAACACAGCAATCATGCGCAATGTCAAATTGATTCAACCGAACGATGGTAGCAAATTAATCGTTGTGCCTTATGATTTCGACTTCAGTGGTATGGTAGATGCTTCCTATGCCGTTCCGAATACGAATTTAGGATTAAAAACTGTTCAAGATCGCGCTTTCCTAGGCGCAAATACGGACGAGCAATTGCTAGATGTCATTCATAATTATCTGGCACGCAAACAAGATGATCTGTACGCAATCATCAACGATTGCAAATACCTTTCTCGCAGCAGTCGCTATGAAGTAATTGAGTATTTGGATACTTTTTATGAATAGCTTTTTGTTGTTGATTTGTAGAATCGTTTAATTGTTGATTTGAGGAGTAATGCTCTTTGAATCAACAGTTTTAGCAAAAAAAACTTTGCGTCTTCGCGCCTTTGCGTGCCATATTTCCTCACAAAATTCACGTATTCATACTCTTGAAAAATTTTCTAACCTCCACGTGAAAAAATCTTTCTAAAATAACTTCGTTTTTTCAAAAAAGACCTTATTTTTGCGCTCACTTTTGAAAAATTGGTTGAATAGCGGGTATGATGGAATTGGTAGACATGCTAGACTTAGGATCTAGTGCTTAACGGCGTGGGGGTTCGACTCCCTCTACCCGCACCACTTTTTTTAAAAGTTCAGCGTATTGTTTTGCACGCTATGTCAGTTGCTTAATTTTCTAGGATGACCTATCGCGATTTCCAGCACCTCAACTTTTCTTTCCTGAACGCCTTTATATTTCCATTAATTAATTTTTATTGTTCGCGACCTAACTACAAATCATTAGGTCTACACTTTTAATTGCATAAATTAAAGATACAAATGCCAAAGATAGAGAGACAGAATGTAGCCGATCATATTGATTCTATAAAACTTACCTTACAACCTGCCGATTATAAAGATAAGTACAATCATGAATTGGAGAAATACCGTCAGCAGGCACATATGAAAGGATTTCGCAAAGGCAAAATGCCTTTGAGTACAATTAGAAAAATGTACGGAAAGCCAGTTTTAGCAGATGCAGTTAACGAGGCTTTGCAAAGAGAATTGAGTAAGTATATTTCTGAGGAAGCGAAAAATATTCTTTTGCAACCTTTGTTGGCAGAAGGACACAAAGAAGTCTTGTTCGATCCTAAAAATTTAGAAGAATACACTTTTGAGTTTGAAATCGGTTTGATTCCTGAATTTGAAATTCAAGGTGCATCCGATTCCGATTCTTATGAAAAATACGTCATCAACGAAGTGCCAGAGAAGCTAATCAACGACGATTTGGATTCGATGAGAAGACGTTCGGGAGATCGCATTACAGCAGAAGACGAAATCCAAGAGAAGGATTTGGTGAAAGTCAAAATTCAAGAGCTGGAAGGAGACGAAGTGAAAGAAGACGGTTTGGAAAATGAATTTTCTTTATTGATCGAGTCTAATTTGACAGAGGAAGCGAAGACTTTCTTAATGACTAAAAAAGTAGGCGACACTTTCCAATTCAATCCAACGAATTTGGAAACAGAAATGGACGAGGAGCGCGTCAAAAAATACTTTCTGGAACTTCCAGATGAAGAAGAGTATATTGATTATGATGTAGATCGTGATTTCCATTTTGAAGTGACCGAAGTAGGCAGAGTGCTACTTGCAGAAATGGATGAGAAGTTCTTCAACGATAATTTTGGTGATGAAGTAACAGACGAAGCGGGGGTTAGAGAAAAAATCACTGAAAACATTAAAGGATTTTATGAGCAACAAGCCAATATCATGTTGACCAATAAAATCCAAGAGGAGGTGTTGGAGCAAAACAAATTAGATTTGCCAGAAGCCTTTTTGAAGCGTTGGATGAAAACCAATGATGAGGAAAAATCAGATGCAGAAATTGATGTGTATTATGACGACTTCAAAACGGGCGTCACTTGGTCGGCAATCATCCAAAAAGTGCAAGAAGCGAATGACATCAAAATTGACGATCAAGATGTCGTGAATCATGTGGCGAATCAAATTTCTTCCATGTACGGTGCTTATCTACAAGGAGATATGCTCCGCAATTTTGTAGAGCGCACTTTGCAAGACCAAAATCAAGTCAATCGCGCTTATGAAGAAGTGTTGGGACAGAAGGCATTGGAGCAGATGCAGTCGCAAATCACGGTCGTAGAAAACGAAGTGACTGTGGAAGAGATGGATAAGATTATGGAAGAAGCACGCACTGCGCAAGAAAAGAAAAATGAAGAAGCGGAAGCGAAACGTTTGGCAGCACTTACACAAATAGAAGAAGAGAAAAAAGCAGCTGAAGAACAAGAGGAAGTTGCAGAAGTCGTGGAAGAAGCGACAGATAGTTAACAATCCTTCAACCGCCGAGAGATAAATGTGTTATTAGAGTAATTTACAATTAAGCTGTTCTAATTATCAAAAAGTGAAGAGCTTAAAATGATTATTACTTAAAACAATTCGCGTAATTTTTTGCAATACGCTCGTCCTATTCTTTTGGTTGAAAAATCTAATTTTTCAACCAAAAGCAACTTTGCGTCTTTGCGCCTTTGCGTGAAAAAATTCAATAACTCGATGTTTGATAAAAACGAATTCAAAAAGTACGCTACCAAGCATTTAGGCATGAGTAGCACCCGTGTTGAAGGATACGCCAAATATGCCATGCAAGGTTTACCCACCAATTTGACACCATATATTATAGAAGAGCGCCAGTTGAATGTTTCTCAATTGGACGTATTTTCCCGCCTGATGATGGATCGCATTATCTTTTTAGGAACACCTGTGATGGATGATGTAGCTAATATTATTCAAGCACAACTCTTGTTCTTAGAATCTGCTGATCCTAAGCGTGATGTACAAATCTTCATCAATAGTCCGGGTGGTTCGGTCATTGCAGGTATGGGGATTTACGACGTAATGCAGTACGTTACTCCTGACGTTGCAACTATTTGTACAGGACTTTCTGCTTCAATGGGAGCGGTGCTTTTAGCAGCAGGAGCAGCAGGAAAACGTTCTTGTTTGGAGCATAGTCGAGTGATGATTCACCAGCCTTCTGGCGGAATGCAAGGGCAAGTTTCTGATATGGAAATTTCGTATAAACTCATCAAGCAATTGCAAGAAGAGTTGTACAATATTTTGAGTAAGCACACCGGACAGGCTTACGACAAAATTGAAGAGGATTCTGATCGCGATCGTTGGTTAACTTCTAAAGAAGCCATGGATTACGGATTAGTGGATGAAGTGTTAGCGAGAGGAGACAAAGCGTAATAGTTGATAGAAAATTGAATATCAGTGGATTAGCAAAGTGCTAATCGTTAAATGCTCAAAATAATTTGCCGAATGTTTCAGGAAGGTAATATAAGACGTACTAAGCACACTTACAGATGTTCTTTTTGTGGAAGAGATAAATCAGAAGCTCTCTTGTTGATTGCAGGTATTGATGGACACATTTGTGAAGTGTGCGTAGAACAAGCCGTTGAAATTGTAGAAGAAGAACTCTACGGTGGAAAACCTGCTGGTTCTGCCAATGCAGAAGAAACCAAATCTTCAGATTTTTACCTTCCTGAAAATATTCGTCCATTAGACATCAAAAATTACTTAGATCTTTATGTAATTGGTCAAGACGATGCCAAGCGATACCTTTCCGTTGCAGTCTACAATCACTACAAAAGATTGCAGCAACCTTTCAATGACGAAGTAGAAATCGAGAAATCGAATGTACTCTTTGTAGGTCGAACAGGTACTGGAAAGACTTTATTGGCTAAGACGATTGCGCGCTTCCTAAATGTTCCTTTTTCTATTGTGGATGCGACAGTTTTCACGGAAGCAGGTTATGTGGGAGAAGATGTGGAAAGTATTTTGAGTCGCTTATTACAAGTTTGCGATTTTGATGTTTCGGCAGCAGAGCGTGGCATTGTTTACATTGATGAGATTGATAAAGTAGCGCGTAAAGGCGATAATCCTTCCATTACGAGAGATGTTTCGGGTGAAGGCGTGCAGCAAGCCATGCTGAAAATGCTGGAAGGAACGGAAGTGAATGTGCCGCCACAAGGAGGACGCAAACACCCTGAGCAGAAGCTCGTCAAAGTCGATACTTCTAACATTTTATTCATCTGCGGAGGTGCTTTTGATGGTATAGAAAAGAAAATTGCCAATAGAGTCAATACACAAGTGATTGGCTTCAAAGGAGAATCGAAAAGACATCGTATTGATCGCGATAATTTACTCCAATACGTCAATCAACAAGATCTTAAATCTTTTGGTCTCATTCCTGAATTGATTGGTCGCTTACCCGTCTTGACCTATCTCAAACCTCTTGATAAAGAAGCACTTAAGCGCATTCTGACCGAACCGCGCAATGCACTCATCAAGCAGTATCAACGCCTATTTGAGCTAGAAGGAATTGAGTTAGAATTCACCGAAGATGCTATCGAATACGTTGCGGAAAAAGCATTGGAGTTCAATTTGGGTGCAAGAGGCTTGCGTTCCATTTGTGAAGCCGTAATGACCGATGCGATGTTTGAATTGCCCTCTCAAGCGAGTATACATACCTTTACCGTGAGTCGCGATTATGCAATAGAAAAATTAGATCGTTCTACGGCATTACAGTTGGCAGCGTAAGATTTTAGGGTTGAATGGTTTCAGGGTTATATGGTTTCTTGCACTGACCATGAAACAATAAAACCCTCCAGCCATGAGTTAAATCGTAATTTCAATTCGATTGTTTTCTGGGTCGAGTACCACGCTTTCGTAGTAGCCATCGCCGGTTGTTCTTGGTTCTCCAACTATTACATATTTTGCTCCTCTCAATTGTTCGGTCAACGCATCCACTTTTTCTTTTGAACCAACCGAAACCGCAAAATGAATGATGCCAAGGTGTTGATCGTTATTTAGATTATCCGCGATTTCGGGTTTGTGCATTAATTCCAAACGGCAGCCTTGCTCGAAAGACAAAAAGTAGGAAGTAAAACTCTTGTTGGGGTTGTGGTATTTTTCACCAGCGTTAGCTTGGAAGTATTCTTCGTAGAAGCTGCGCATTGTTTCTAGGTCTTTTACCCAAATGGCGAGGTGTTCTATTTTCATTTTAGATGTTTTAATTCTCTAACTTCTTCAACTGCGTCTTTGCCTTCTGATGCAAATCATAACGATGCTCTTTCGGTCTAATCGTTACACAATCCTCGTAAGCAACTCTAGCTCGTTTCTTATCTTTCAAAATTTCATAAATTCTTCCAGATTCGAGTGCAGCGCGGCAAGCATAGTACCAAGTTGCATTTCTACCTTTGGAAATGACGAATTTGTACTGTTTTAGTGCTTCATCGTAGCGTTTCAACGAATGCAAACTTCGCGCCAAGAAATAGTGATATTCTAATTCTGTTTTTTGGTGCTCAAATTGCTTGTTCGATTGTAAAATTAGCATATTGTACGCGCGTTGAAAATAGCCTCCATCGAATAACAGTCGCGCTTTCAGAATGTCTTTATTGGGCGCGACGCCGTTCTGCGCTTCTTGCATCGCACTTTCATCTGCTCCCAAGAAAGTATTGCCTTCCGTGAGTGCTTTCTGCATATATTTTTGATAGCCAGCAGGTCGGTCATGTACCAATTCGTGCCAAGCGAGCAAGCGATAACTTTGCTTGATGTAGTCGCGCCCTTTGAAGTTTTGCAAATATCGTTTCAAGGCTTGATCGGCATCTCCATCCAAGCGGTGCAATTTTGCTAAGCCTAACATATACTCCAAATAAGGAAAAGGATGAAATTTTGTACCTTTTGCACATTGCTCCAAAATCTGAATGGCTTCATCATTGTAACCACTCTTCATCGCAATATTTGCCATTAAAAAAGCAGCAGTTGGGCTTGCTTTTGGATTGAGCTTGCTTTGATTGATGATTTTCCATGCACCTTCTTCATCATTTCCAAATTGCATCAAAACATAGGCATATAAAATGTACGTTTCCTGCTCAAACAGAAAGTCGTTTTTACTAGCATACCGAATCACTTCTTGTAACTCTCGCTTGCCCTTTTTCAAATCACCTTCCAAACTACTTATCCACTCAATGCCACTTGGCACGGAACTTACCATCGCATGAATGATGCCCAAATCTTTCTTATTGGGCATGAAATCAGGAAATTGAGCTTCATTTTTTTCCAATAACTTATAGGCTTGATTAATATCCTTGAATGCACCAAACCACTCTTCAAATTTGATGCGCGCCAAAGCCCATTGCATTCGCATATCTGCTTGTAAATAAAGATAATACGGCGACTTTCGATCTCCATTTTCGATCTTTCTCAGGCGTTGATTTTTCCGAATTTCTGCGCGTGCGAAGGCTTCCTTATCTTCCTCAATGTAAACCGTTAAAAAATCAATGTAATTTTCTAAGTGATAGACTACTAAATTATTAGGCGTCTCTTTTTTAATGCGATCAATTAGAGGTTGAGCTTCTTTGAAACGTAAATCAATGATTTGGCGATAAGCGGTTTTTGCGGCATCGGT
>JBCDFY010000308.1:0-7535 GCA_039176995.1 Bacteroidota bacterium | reverse complement strand
TCTCAATTTTTCAGAATTTAACTTTTACATTTGTGCGCTTTGTGAGAATATCCGATTCATTCTCATAGCAAACATCTTATTTACAATAGCGAAACTTGCTCTAACCGAAGAACAGTTTTGCTTCTAATTAAGAAAATGTTCAAATTTTCTAGTCCTGATAACCAACGCTTCATGAACTTGCCGTTGAAATAAATTGCTCATTTAGCTCGCTAAACTCACAATTTCTTTCTTAGGCAAAACCATAAATTGTTGACTATCAGTTAAATTAAATTCCAAACATTTTCTAAAACTAAATTCATATGCGTTTAAGAAATGCTTTACTATTGATTTGCTTTTTGTCAGGTGGCTTTTTTACTACCAATGCTCAAGATTTGAAATTTCCTAGCATGGACAAAAGTCCACTAGATGCCGCACATTATCCCTCCAGAGCAGCATTCAATAACTATTTGGAAGAAAAAGAAGATTTATTGATTAAAGTCATTTATTCTCGTCCAAAGAAAAATGATCGCGTTATTTTTGGTGGATTGGAGCCTTATGGTGCAGAGTGGCGTTTTGGGGCAAACGAAGCAACGGAGATCACGTTCTACGCACCAGTAGAAATTGGAGGAAAAATGTTGAGAGGTGCTTACACCATGTTTGCGGAAATTTATCGAAATCACTGGGTCATCAAATTCTCTACAGAACGTAATATCGGTGGAACAAGAAATCGGGATAAGAGTCAAGATGTAGTGGCAGTAAGTGTACCTTTAGAATTTACAGCAGAAACTAGAGAATCCTTCACTATTGGATTTCAAAAAGTAGATGAAGGAAACTGTAATATGATTGTAGAGTGGGATCGCACTAGAGCTGTTTTACCTATTAGTTTCAATACAGCTGACCTTGCAGGAGATAATGCTAGCCCAATGGACATTGCTCAATATCCTAGCAATTCCAGAATACGCAACTTGATTAGCGAACAAGATCGCAGAACGGCGATTCCTAGAGTGAAAGTAATTTACAGTCGTCCTCAAATGAAAGGCAGAACTATTTTTGGAGAATTGCGGCCTTATGGTGAAATGTGGAGAGTAGGCGCCAATGAAACTACAGAAATCACATTTTTCCAAGACGTAAAAATTGGTGGAAAAGAAGTGAAGAAAGGTCGTTATGGTATGTTTGCGACGCCTTATAAAGATAAGTGGGACGTAGTCTTGCATACCAACTTACCTTCTTGGGGCAATGCGAATCATGATCCAGAGACTAATGTAGCTGAATTCACAGTGCAGACAGAAAAGACACCTGAGACATTAGAGGCATTGGGTATCATCTTCGATAAGAAAGACGATAAAAATGTACACATGATTATTGGTTGGGAGAACACCATGGTGAGAATTCCAATCGAATTGATGATTGAGTGAGAATACTAATTTGAGGAGGTCACTTTGAGGTGATCGCCTCAATTTATAACTGCTTTACAAACAAGTCATAACCCGTCAAAATATGGTCCCATTCATACTCCGTCACTGGGCGCACTAGCATCCAACTTGTGTTCAGTTGAATCTCGTCATCCTTTTTGAAGCAAATGCCCGTCCAAGAAGTAATGCTGCCGTATTGATCCCAAAGTACATTGAAAGTAACAGATAATGCCTGATGTTTTTCTGCTGCGACTTCCTCCTCTGTGATTGGACGACTATTTACCCAACCTTGCAGTTTAAAATTACCGCCATCTGTGCCCGAAGGCGATAGAAAATGCCCTTTCAATTCACCCGTTTTCACATCAAAAGACTCAATTACTAAACGCGAAGGGTCGTCTTTGTCCTTTTGATTGTGCCACATTCCAAGCAAATCTCTTCCTGACAAATCGAGTTGTGCAGTTGCTGTGAAGCATAAAATAATTAGGATGTTCAAGCAGAACAAGTTTTTCATAATAGTACGTTTGTTTATGGACTACTAGATAAAAGAGCCGAGATTATGAGACTTTCGTATTACAAGTACCGCTCTTTCGTCAGAGCGACGTGATGTGCTTCGTGTCCAGCAATAATGAAAGCTAGTGCATTCACACTCACTTTTCCACCGCTGGCAGTTCCCATACGTGACCATGCTGTTGCATCAAAATGTTTGAACAACTGAATGGTTGTTTCTCGAACGCTCTTATATTCTTCTACGATAGATTCGGGCGTTCGGTTCGCTGCATTAGAATTAGGTACGTAATCGTCTTGATCGAAACCCGCCAAGGGCGTCTCATCTCCTCGACCAATGCGCAAGGCACGATACGCAAAAACACGCTCTGAATCAATAAGATGTAACCAAGATTCCTTAAGCGTCCATTTACTAACATCGTAGCTGTAGTCCCATTTTTCCAATGGAATAGCTGCTAGGAAAACCAAAGTATCTTGCAAGGATTGGGTGAGGGTTTCCAATCCGTCGTTAGTCTTTACTCTTTCCACATATTTGTGATAATAAGGAGGGTAGTCTGCTGTGGAAGGTCTATTGTTCATGCTAGTAACCGATTTGTATTTTCTGTTAATTTGGGCTAAAGATAGGAAAAGCAGAGAAATTTGATTAGTTTTATGTGATACTAAGGTGTGCTTTATCTTTTCCTAGACTTTTTTGCATAAACACTGTGCTGTGTATAATCAGTTCTTGAGTCTACACTTCATTAGTTCTACATTAAAGGTCATAAGCAGCGTTTTACAAAATCCAAATATGTGATAACATGAAAAAACTAAATACTATTCTTGTTCTTTTATTGCTATTTATTTCCTTCTGCACCTCAAATGCACAAGAAATTCGCCTTAGAGTGGGAGGTGAATATGTTAGTACCTTTGATGAAGATTTCTACGAAAGCGACTTCGAGTCTTTTTCTATTTTAGAACGCACAGATAGCTTCTCAGTCATTCAGAGATATGATTATAGCGTTATCTATCAAAATAAATATCAACCTGAATATAGCTTCTCTGGAGGAGCAGATATTCTTTGGCAATTGAATGATAAATGGAAGCTAGAATCAGGTATCCAGTTTAGGCATTGGCA
Organism: Bacteroidota bacterium; assembly: GCA_039176995.1. Lineage (GTDB taxonomy): Bacteria > Bacteroidota > Bacteroidia > Chitinophagales > Saprospiraceae > JAAUTG01. Next base: position 4,526 of record JBCDFY010000308.1, on the reverse strand, counting down.
GTTTGATACAAAAGATGAGTTTGTTAGTTCCCGAAGGCGTGCAACTGGAATAGATACCATTCCGACTATTTCAAGACCAACTTCAAGGTTTGCTTGTAATTTTACAAATTCATATCAAGATGTAAATCCTAGAGATGGTGCGCTCTACACACTAACGGAGTTACAACTTCCAATAAGATTTAATTATGAGTTTCTGCCTAAAAAGCTGGATATCTCAACAGGCATCAAGCTCATTACTCCTATCCATTATAAAAGATATCGAGAGTATGCAAGCATTCACAGAGATGATAGTACAAATCCCAATACTTGTACTTATCAGCTTAGGGAGGAAGAGTTAACTAGCAATATTTCGATCGGGAACCTTAATTTTTCTTATGATTTTAGGATCAACTATTGGCTAACCAACAAAATTGGTCTAAGTGCCAGTGCAGAACAATTGCTAGGTAATGTCTTTAGTAAAGATCAAGATTCCTACTCTATTGATCGCAACTATCGTCCAATATTCCTTGGCATAGGTGCACAGTATAGAATTCACTCTCCTTATAAAAGTGTAAGAGACCCTTTAGTCTTTGAAGACTATCAGGACATTAGCGAAATTAAAGAAGCTCTAAAAGAACAAAAAGAGTACGAAGAAAATAGGTTTCGACTTACAGATTTAAGGCTTCGTCCTAATTTCAGTCAGTTTTATTTAGAAGGAGGCTTTGGATTGGGTTTAAGTACTAATTTTCCTGAAGATTTAGGAATTTTAGGAAGTGTAGGGCTACGCTATGAATTTCGTAAGTCTTGGTCAACTTCTATTACCTATGAACAAGGATTAAAAGGACTTGATAACAGTTATGGTTATTGGAATTTCAATCGAGATTTATTAAACTGGACTCCTCGATTTGGGACAGATGGAAATTTAGCACATAGTGTTTCTCAAGGCTCAACCAATTTGGGAAATGATAGGCTTCAAATTTCAGGTTACAATGATATTTTGGATGCTTCTTCTTTACAGTTTTCGCTGTTTTATCATCCTAGCATCAAAAATAAATCCAATTCAAAACTATGGTTTGGTTTAGGTCTAGGCAGATATTTTAGTAAGAACCGAGCAATAACTTACTTTCATAGTGATGGTACTTTTTCTTATGGAGCCTCTAGAAACAACAAATACAATGATATAGATTGGAGAGGTAATCTTCAATTAGGTTACAGCTTTGGTCGATTTAGACAATTATTTCAAATACAGGCAATAAACGCTAGTCTTTTCAAAGGTATCATTGATTGGGGTGAAATTCCCATATATTTGAGTCTTAGTAATTCCTATATGCTACCACTGAAAAAGGGCAGCATAAAAAACAAAAAGAAAGAAGTATCAAAAGAAATTACAAACAATAGAAAAAGAATTCTTCTAGGCATCGGCTGGGGTATGGCAACTCCTTACTATAAATCCTCTATTGGTAGTCAAAAACTATTTGCAACTGCAAAATATCGATTGAATGATCAATATGCAATAGGTGTGCGTGCAGAAGTAGCTTACAACTTGCGAGGCATCAATATAGGTGCATTATCAAGCAATGAGATTCAGCTATTTGATCATTGTCCTCCTTACGAACCCATTATCTCATTCAATAGATACAGCGATCTGACAAAAGGAGAAAAAAATAGTAGTTTTCATTTGCTAGCAGAACGCTATTACTGGAAAAGGAGTTACGCATTTATCATAGGTGCAAGTGCTGGTATTAGCGAAGTTTGGAGAAGCAATTATCGAATGAATCCTACTACTGAAGTTTATTATCATCCTACTGCTAATAATAATAGTCCATTTAACATTCCAAACTATCGTTGTTCGGAGGAAGATTTTAGGGATAGTAGACATCATTTCCGATATGATTTTCCGTTTGTACCTAGCTTATCCCTAAGAACAGGTTTTACATTTAGTAGAATTAGAACCATGCTTCACTACGATTACGTACATAGCAGCCCCGATCTCATTGGCTTAGAAATGAGCTATGAATTATTTGGGGGTAAAAAGAAGAAGCGTTGATTGTAATAGGACGCAACTTTTCCTAAACTGAACACGTCCTATCATCATGCAAACAAAAATATTCTATCCAAGTCTGGCTTTACAGCCGTTTATTAGCCACTATCGCATTTGGAGATTTCCTGAACCCAGAGAAATTATGTCCATAAAAGATTTTCCTCGCACGATGATGGATATGGTATTTTTCTTTGAAGGAAATATTGAATTGTCCACAACCGAGAATGTATTTCAATCCTTAAATCCTTGCACTTTCGTTGGATATTTTGATCGTGCCTATCAAATCTGTGCTCGTGGGAGATTAGAAATTTTGAACATTCGCTTTCGCCCAAATGGTGTTTATCCGTTGACCAAAATTCCGATGCAAGAGCTGTTGAATAGTCAAATTGAGATGGGAATATTACTGAAAGAAAACAGTAGAGAATGGCACGAAAGATTAGTAGAAGTTCAGGATGATGAAGCCAAGATATTGCTCTTAGAAAATTTATTACAAGAACTCTATCAGAAAAGCAATTTACATCATCGTTTGGATTATGGCATACAGCAAATTCAACAAAATAAAGGCTTGATTAGCGTTCAAAAATTAGCTAACTCACTGAATACCAATTATAAAAGTCTTGATCGTTGGTTTAACAAAAAAGTAGGGGTTTCTCCTAAACGCTTTATCCAACTCACTCGCTTCAAGTGTATTTTAGATGAAATAGAGCAGGCTCAATGCCCGGATTGGATGCAAATCGTAGCAGATTATGATTTTCATGATCAAGCACATTTCATCAAGGAATTTAAGCAATTTGCGGGAGTGACGCCTACGCAGTTTCGCACGGCGTTGCTTAACATCTCAGAATAATGTCAAGGGAGTAGATACACTCGTCGAAATTATCTTTCAAAAATTGTCTTTTTACTCATTTTTGAAGATTTTTGATGCTATGAAATCAAAAGAACAAACGATAGAAAATACGCAAAGTGAAGACCTAAGCAAGAATGATGCTAAGAAAGAAACTTCTTCTAACTGGCTGAAAATATTAGAATTACAGAGTTGGCAAGCAGAATTATTGATTTCAGGCGTAATAATCGCAGGCTTGCTTCGGCTTCCTAAAATTTATCTACATTGGGTAGAAGCGTATTTATTAGAGTCCAATGAATTGGGATTTGGGTTCATCAGTATGGCTTCTCTTTTTGTAATCACTGCCATCAATGCCTTGATTTTTTTCTTTGCGCTTCACTTTTTAATGAGAAGTATTTGGATTGCATTGCTAGGGCTCAATTCTGTTTATCCCAATGGCATCAATGTTCATTCTAAACAAGGCGCAGGTCCTAAATATTGGAAGAAAGCAAAAGAAAAATACCCTGATCTTTCTGCTTACAATCAAGAACTTGACCAGTCTTGTAGTCTTGTTTTTTCTATCGCTGCCAGCACTTCTGTTTTGTGTACTTCTCTTTCTTTATTGATACTTTTAGTTTACCAACTTTTTAAGTTAATCACCCATTTCTTTCCTGCATTTAATGACTATGTCATCCCCATCGGAATTGCTTTGTATGTGCTGTTTACCCTATTTGGTTTTGGTGTTCAATTGATGGCAAAAAAGTATCCTAATAATGATAGAGTAGAGCGTTTTATAGATGCCTATGGTGAAATATTCAGTAACTTTTTTAGTCTATATTTTTTCAAAAAACCCGTAGGTTATATTACCTCAATTATGACATCAAATAATCAATCAAAGAAATCTCTTTTCATAGTGATGGGCGTTAGTGTTGTATTCGGCTTCATCAGTGGAATGCAAACAGAAGATAATCCTATATTCGAGCATATGGCACCTAAAGATTACTATGCTTTCAATAATCAGCCAGAGCATTTTCTCCCTTATAATTATGAAAATCTAAAACCAGAAGAGGCCACTATTTTTACACCCATTATTCCCTCTGATATGGTACGCGGTCATCAATTGAAATTATTTATCCCCACCATTGAAAGAGAGATACCTTCCATAAATATTGTGACCTTTAACTTATTAGAGAAGTTTCAAACCACTCGTACTTTTCGGGATTCTATGCGAGTGAAAAACTTAAAACAATACGCTAGCTTCAATCAAATCTTGGTAAATGATTCTCTTTATCAAAAGCTAGATTTTCAGTATTACACCCATCCTAATAATAATGAAGAAGGTGTACTAACCTATTTGTCAACCAAGGATTTCAAGAAAGGTAAAAATATCTTAGAAATTAGAAAGAATTACTTCTCAAAAGACGATGTACAAAAGATCGTTCGCATCCCTTTTTATTTTGAGCCTGTAGAGGACTGAGGTCACAATCATACAATAGATTTGATGTAAGTCACTGATTGTTAGACTCAAATCAACAGTTAAACAATTCAACCAGCAGTTTCTCATATGATGTTTAAAAGTGTCATTTTTTGCCCTGAGGAATGAGGAAAATTCCCAGGTTCGAGATCAAAAATGATATTTTTTGTTCCAAAAAAGGCAGGAAATTTCCATATGAGAAGTTGCTG
>JBCDFY010000307.1:0-7558 GCA_039176995.1 Bacteroidota bacterium | reverse complement strand
TTAATAAGGAGAAAAAATCGGCAATTGCCGATTTTTTCTCCTTATTAAACCTTGATGGAATTGGATGGACTCGATGTCCATCCAATTCCAAAATAAGTCCCTCTAAGCAAGTATTACTTGGTATTTGTACCATTTGTTACGACCATCCCATTATCTTAATAAAACGATCCTTTTTTATCAATATCTTTGCAAAAAACAATATGCGATACTTTATCCTTCTCTTCCTTCTATTCTTTTACATCACCTCACTCTCTGCACAAGAAGACAATAGCCAATATCGCGTCATCAAAGTCAATGGAAAAGTCCATAAATTCAAAATTGATGTAGATCAAAATTACCCATATGATATGGAATTATTAACTTTGTCTGGTGACACTGTTAATTCTTCTAAAGTATTGAAAGACAATGGAAAACTAACCATTTTACTCTTTTGGATGACAAGTTGTGTACCCTGTCAATTTGAATTGGATAACATTCATAAAAAGTACGCAGATTGGAAGAAAGAAGCAGATTTTAATTTGTATGCGATTTCCATTGAATTGCCTAAATATGCGAATCGTTTTGCACCTTATGTGAATCGAAAAGGCTGGGAGTTTGAAGCGTATTATGATTTTGATCGCGTCTTCCGTCGCATTATGCCAGACGGTTTAAATGGTTTGCCACAGACGTTTATTTTAGATAAAAATGGAGAAATCGTATATCATAAAAAGAAGTACCGAATGGGAGATGAAGACTTGTTGTTTGAGGCAATACAAGAACTATCTCGATAAAAAATCTTAGATTTTTATTTCTAAATCTGCATTTACCTTTTTCAGTTCATTTATCAGCCAAGTTTTGCTTTCCACAGAAGAATCTGCGGCACTGAAAAGCTGCTTTATTTTATCAAATGCTGTATTTGCCTGACCTTGAAAACTCTGATGAATTGAAACATACTTTTGCTTAATTTGCATCCAGACGTCTCTTAGTTCGTCCGCAATTTCAGCGGGAGGATTTCCAGATAAACCAAATGCGATCATCTGTTCTGCTGCTCTGAAATCTGCTTCCGAAATTTCAGGTAGATTGAGTAGAAGGCTTGCGGCACTTCTAAACAAAACGGAGCGACTTGGTTCTGCTTCGTAGTCATTTACCAATAACATAGCTGCCGCTTTCTCGTATTCAAATGCTTGATAATAAAGCGTTTGAAGACTATCAATTTCTCCTTTTTTGCGAGCATAGTAAGCCTCATCAGCTAAAGCCATTGCTTTATTATGCAATTCATCAATTGGAGCGATATTCTTCTTACTCATCGTTTGACAATTTTTAGATGTGGGTGACTGAATTCAACTACTACAACATATGCAGGTAGCTCCATTGTATCACTTCTTCTAGTTTGTTCCACTTTTTCCTTCAACCTGTTTTCTATTTGAGACATCGACCCTTTCAAAATTCCTGAAACCTCTAGCCTAGCACTTGCTTCAAACCCATCTATGCTTTCATCAGAGAGCCAGAAATCAAAACCCGTTCCTTTTTGAGATTGTTTAAAAACCTTTAATTTGGTCAATTTTTCTATGACTAACATCGCTAAACAATAAGCACCTGATTCTACACTATCCTGCATATCTTCCCTAGAGTCTCTCATTTGCTGGTTCACCTCTTTCCACATCAGATTAAACTCTGCTTGTAAATCCCCACTTACGCTTAGAGTAGCTTCTTGGTTATGACAGTTATGATCTAAACATACCGCAGCTGCTTCTGAAAAATCTGCACATCTTACGGTCGTCAGATAGCTCAATTCTTCAAGTTCGTAAACATTAATTTTTTGGATTGTCATTATTGCTTTTCTTCATTTTTAAAGCATAACTAAAAATAAGTTTAATCTTTGAATTTGGCAAGCTAATCTAGTCGATACGTCTTCTTCGGCGGATCACCAATTTTATGTCGCTCCACATAATTCTCAAACATCGTTTGCTGCTCTCCTTCCGTTTGTACTAAGTTTTCATCATAAAAACCTTTCAGTTTTCGCTGCCGAAAAGCCTCGTAAACACTGATCGCACACGCCACCGAAATATTCAAACTACTTGCCATACCAACTTGCGGAATAATAAAATTACCATCGCTGTGCGCTAGGGCAGCTTCACTAAGCCCACTTTTTTCGTTGCCAAAAAGTAGCGCGACAGAAGTGGTTAAATTCAATTCATAAAGCGATTTGGAATCCGTTGCGAGGTGTGTACTGTAAATAAAATCGTAGCGTTCGCGCACTTTTTGGAAGCATTTTTCAGTATCGGTATAGTAATGCGCGTCCACCCATTTTCGGCTGCCTGCGGAAGTCTTTTTGCCAAGTGCGAGTCTTGTTTTTTGCAAATTGGGGTCGCTTTGAAGAATATAAATTTCAGGAATGCCAACCGAATCACAAGAGCGCAACACTGCGCCAATGTTATGTTGATCGTGGACGTTCTCCAAAATCACCGTCAAATTGCTTTGCCGACGTTTCGCCACTGCCCACATTTTTGTCCTCCTTTTTTCATTCATAGTCATTCGATTCTCTGATACGAGTCCTTCTTGACGGTTTCATTTTCTATGAAGCTGTCAATTATACCCCAAATGGGAATATCATAGAAAACGATACCTTCATGCAGTCACGTATAGCTAAAAAATTTGTCTCGCTTCTCGCAATGAAATGGTCTGACTTCTCGCAGCAAAGCGGTCTATTTATATTCCTCCTCATAAATCCGAATAAAATCACCTTCCATTAATTCGTGAATATTTCGCAGTACATAGACTTTCTTATCAAACAGCTCTTCATCGTAATTAAAAGAAGCCAAAATATCGCTTTGTAGACGTGCTTTTTCTTCAATGAAAGAAGCACCCAATACTAAACCAATCTTTGCCAAATCACCCAAAAAATATTCCTCCAAAAGCGGCACAATTCGATAGGCGAACAACTGTCGCAAATCATCCAGAGTAGAGACATCATAAAAGTAAGCATGACCAATGCAGAAATCACGATCTAGCAAAAGAGCGATCCGTTCATTGATGGTGGTAAGCAATTGAACCAAGTCCACGCCTGCTAGAACAGATTGGTGCTGCAATAATTCAGGTTGCGGGGTAATGTGACTAAAAGTAAATCGCCGACGCAACGCAATATCTACATTAGAAGTACTGCGATCTGCGGTGTTCATCGTCGCGACGATGTAGAGGTTCGGTGGAATGGAAAAACGCTTTTTAGAGTAAGGCAAAATGGCAGAAAGTTCTTCGCGCGCGCCCATGCGTTTGTCATCTTCCAGTAACGTAATGAGTTCCCCAAAAATAGCAGCAATATTACCTCTATTGACTTCATCTATAATCAAAACATAGCGATTGCCTTCTTCCCAACCTTCTTCGGCGGCTTCGATCATTTGCTTGAAAATGCCATCTTCGATTTGATAGATAATTTGTGCGTCCAGCAGTTGTGGTTTAATGCCTTCCACAAAATCTTCGTAAGTAAACGACTGATGAAAACTCACAAAACCAATCGCACCACGCTGTAGATAATAATCAAATCGTTCGCGCAGCGCAATGCGATCTTCGAGTGCTAATTCTTCGAGCGTTCGATGTTCGATAATGGAAAGTGCGTGATTGATAGTTTGGTAGGTCTTTCCAGTGCCTGGAGGTCCGTAGAGAATTTGATTCAGTGGCTGCCGTAAAAGTGGGCGATATTCATAACTACCTTGCGGCTCTTCCGCGCGATCTAAACCTCGAACCAACTCAATGATGGATTTGTACTGCGCCTCGGTGGCTTGATAATTCGTCTTCGGCAAACCTGCATAAAAATCATCAAATGCTTTGCCGTCGGGCATTACTTCCTTGGTTACTGGTTGATTCCAAAGGTTGTACTCTATCTCCAATTTCACTCTAGGAGTCCGCTCTGGAATTACCTGAAAATAAGCACGTTCTGCCTTTCCAATCTCAATTTCACCTACTTCACTCGCTACTTCTGCCAAAGCATAAACACCTGCCTCTTTACCAGTTTGCCAAATGATGACTTTATCGCCTTTCTGGACGCTTCGCCAATGCGACTTTACCGCAAAAGTCTCCAAAACCTCCGCACGCAATGCTTCTCGCAATCGAAAAATTTTTGGATTTGCTTGAAAAAGCCAATATTGAGTAGCGTCGCTCATTGGAAGTGTTGTTGAATTGTTGAATTTTTAAGCAGCGACAAATTAAGGAATATATGTGAGGATTGGATAAAGAGTGTGATTGTTGAGTTGAAAATCGGGAATTTTACATACTAAATGAGATGAAAAAATGCTACAAACGTACGCTGCCATTGTGGCTAATAATACATTCATGCAAGTAAGCTAGTTTCATTGGTTGTTCGGAATATATTGCACGAGCGGCATTATATATCTTCCTTCAAAAAGCTTAAATTCTTTTGGATATGTTCAGGTACTTCTTCAATACCTACTAGATGAACACACAAGCCTGGATATCTGCCATAGTCTCCATAGAGCGTTATGCCAGCCGCTATGATTCTTTCATTCTCTTCACACTTAAATAATGCTGCCATTACAGTAACTTCGTATTCATGAGGTGTAGTTGCTTTAAAAGAGATTCTGCCATTTGTAGATGATTTGTGCTCCTTTAATTCAAAGAGTTCTGCTAATAGCTCTACATCAGAATATGAATAGTTGTACTTATTAGGAAAAATTAATCGAATCCATTTTATCATTCGCTGATCCTTAGGGTAGTTTGCTATTGGCAAAATAAAATTTTTGGCACAAATTTCATGCTCAATTTCCAAATATCCAATTCTACCATGATTTCCTGACTGCCCAATTTTTATATTTAATGGGATCTCTCGAATGTCGCTATGCAATAGTACTTTCATTTATTAATTGTCGTTTATTAACAACTAGATTTAGATCGTTTCAGCCTACGACTGAGATGCCACACACTCACCTTTCACTCACTCAAAATACCCCAAAATTCCCCAATCAAAAGGAGACCAAATGGGCGTCTTAATTTTTGCTTTTTTAAGGGCTTGATTAACCCAAGTGTTGCAAGTTTTAAAGCAAGAGTAACTGCCTTCAGCTTCATAAAACTCATCGTATTGACCGTAGCCTTCAGCTGTCCAGATGATGTTTTCCCCTTCTTGTTTTTTAAAGGAACGGAGGATCGCATCATTAAGTTTTTCGTTCTGATTCGTACAAATTTCAAGACCTTTCCAATTTTTTGAGGCACGACGATAGTAAGTGACGTGCATGGCAGTTTCGCTTTTCCAAAACATGGCTTTCAGTGCGGTTGAGCATTTTAAATCTTTCCAAGTTGGCGTTTCTAGGTAGAACTTTTTATCTCCCCAACCGAAGCCAACGAAGGCATCGGATGGCTTCAAGTTTAGTTGTTCTTTCAAATTGTTCGGTAGTTGCTCAACGGGCAGAATTAAATCTGCATGAATACCATTGGTGCTGGCATAGAGCGTGCAATCTTTTACGCACTTTAGGTTCTTAGTGTTGGTTGGAATATAAGACAACAATATTGCTGACAAAAAATACAATAGGATAAGTCCTAGAAGTCCAAGCATCACTTTACCAATTCCACGGAGAATTTTTTTGATCATTATTTTGGGTATTTGTATTTTAGTAGACTGCTAGATTGAAAGATATGAGATAATGAGATATGAGACGTAAAGTACTCGTGTTCCATTTCTTGTAGTAATCGAAATATACGACTTTCTGGGGTATATTCACTTCATCCAAAACACTCTACATCCACCAAATATAGTAAAGACCTTAACTTGGCACAAAAAAAATTGGCAGACTTCCCGAAGGATGTCTGCCAATTGATGTGATTGCTTTGTTTAAGTTAAGTCAATAATCAAAAAAATTATCTATTCACAAAAACAGTTTCTACCAACCCATAACAATACTCTGCTCTAAGCTCTCGCGCTTTTCTAGCAAAGGAATAATCAATTGCTCTTCCATAATGTACTGATAATCTCGCTTCTCTACACCATCTTTATTAATACCCTTGAGGGAGCCACCGGAGCTTTCCGCCATACAAGTATAGCTAATGTACTCATTCTGTGCAGAGGCTTGATCTAGGAAACTAAGGATGTGCAGTTCGATTCCTTGCTGCCCCAATTGAGCAGACAATTTACAGGTTAGTTCTGGTTCGCAACTTTCCATACCATCTGTAATGAAGAGGATGGCTCTTTTCTTACCACTTTTGCTGAACATATCAGGTGCAATGGTCATCGCTTCATTGACGGGTGTGTGTCCATCCGCTTTTAAGCGTTGGATGGAGCTGACCAGTTGAGAACGAGCCGTGCTGGTGGACATGAAAAGAGGTGGACGTTCGCCGCACTCTCCACCAACGGCAATGACGCCAAGGGAGGTTTGATAGGCGATTTGATCAATCAAGTAATATGAAAAATTCTTCATCCACTGGACGCGCGTAGTTTCTGGATTGATTTCGGATGGAACGCGCATCGAACCCGAAGCATCCATCATAAAAATCAATTCATCATAATTAGAAAAATCTTCAATCACCCAACGAACTCTTGCAGGCAGCCAATCTTCTTCAATCGCCAAATCTGCCGTAGTTTTATAGTCATTACTGACCACCACGGAAGGGGCGAAATCTGATAATTGAATGCTTTCTAAGTCGTAGGGATCAATCCGATTTGGAGGTGTTCTCAATGCGGTGTTTACTCGGTTGTAATTGGTTGCAGCTATTGGACTATTGGGTTTGTAACGAAGGGCTTCTTCAAAGAAAAATTGGGCTTTCGTCAGTATTCTATCCTGTACTGCAACTCTGTTTTTCTGATCGCTTTCTGATTGATGTTCTACAACATCCAGATAACCAAGAGCATTATAAGCACGCGCTAACAGATTGAAATCGAAGACTTTGTGCTTGTGAATGTCGGTAATAACATTCATAACACCCTTGCGCGATGTAGCATAGTGTCCATTGAGAAGGTCATTGAACGCCAAGTAATAATCGCGTTCGATGTTTCTTTTTGTGGAAGTGGGGCGAATGGTTTTTAATCTTCCGATATAAGTGGAGGCTTGTTTGCGATTATCTTTGGCAAGATGCAGTTTGATGAGTAAAATACAAGCGGCATCGTGGTTCGGCTCTTCGTCCATTACTTTTTTCAGATGCTTGATGGCTTTGGCTTCTTTCCCTCTTTTAATTAATGCAATGGCTTTTGAGTAAGCAACATTTGCTTCAACCACGTACTGTGCGGAAATTTCTCCCAAACCAAAAATCATGAAAAGTAGTATCCCAAGCACGGAAACTGTAAACTTCCTCAGTGTCAACATATTACCAATTTTTCCAATACTGTAAAGTATCTGTATAAGTCGTGTAATTAAAAATCAGAAATCGACGGACTAAGGCAAGCAGGAAACAAGGAATTTGGTGGCTAAAGTTGTTGTAATTGCTATATACGGAAGACGATGTCTTTTCGTTGTCTCAAATGTAGGAATATTTTTAATATAATCCAGAAATGAGGCCGCGCTCATGAACGAGATCACCGAGGCCATTGAGGACGTCACCCTGTCCCTTGGCGGCTCCTTCTCCGCCGAGCACGGCATCGGGC
>JBCDFY010000306.1:0-7581 GCA_039176995.1 Bacteroidota bacterium | reverse complement strand
TTTTTTCGGAGAAAGCAATATCTCTTATAGTCAGAGATAAATCTCCAGGATGAACAATCTTGTTTCGAGTATAAAATATTCTTTTTAATTCCTTGTATTGCTTTTCTGTAATTATACCCTTCTCTCTTAAAAAACCTGTTTGATTTCCGAATCCTCTTAACTTTCTCTTATCTGGATTTAAATTCGGATGATTAACGGTGGAATTTAATATTTTTTCTAATTGCCTAAATTGCATAATGAATCCACCAAATGCTTTATGCATATTTATGACTACATTCTCAGCTACATTTTCTCTCTCTTCTTCATTAATTACGATTTCATCTAAACTTCCCAATGCCTTTTCCAAATGTGGTTTTAATTCGCTCACCAATTTTTTCACTTCTTCTAAATCATTTTTATTGAAAGATTTATTATGAGCAACTTTACATCTTAATTCATATAGCTTATCCCACCTTTTCTTTAAATATTCAGCATCACATCCAACAATTGGTTCAAAAAATTTATCCCAGTTTGATTCAGGAAGCAATGATTTGATTTCTTCCAAATCTAAATTTGAGAAATCCTTTGCATTCTTCAATTCTTTAATTAATGATTCTTTATGATTTGGATAGTTTTCGCTGAACAAAAAATTCTTCAGTTGAATGAAGTCAACATTGTTGAGATAATTGATGTCTTTGTTGTTAGGGTTTACAGATTGTTGCACATCAGTAGGAACTCTATCTTTTGTCCAGCCAACCCCAATATTGGTTAACATGAATTTGGTTATCAAAAGTCGCATCAAGTTTTCTATGTCAAAAATTATTGGATATGCTTTTTGTGCATAAAACAAACTTAAATCATCCCAAATTACATAATGGGTTTTCGTAACTAAACTAAAAGAACTTCTTATCGCTTTCAGAAGTTTTGAAAATTTTTCGATGTCTTCTTCTGAATCACACTTTAAAGAAATATTGAAAAACAGATGTGATGCATCATCCTTTTTTCCCAATTTAACCGAAATCGAAGTTGTATATTTCTTGTGAGTTACTTTATTCTTTTCAATGTTGATATCTGAATCTGCTTGCAAAAGACTTTTTAGTGCTTTTACAGTTTTACATCTTGTCTTGTCGTTATCAAGCAGTATCAGATATTCTACTTTGTACATTTTTTTATTTTTTCTTTATTGAGCCTAACTCGTTGATACGAGCAATATTGCGTGTAGCAGTATCCCGTTTGCAATGATATATACTCATAAAAACGCTTTATATAAGTTTGAATATCATTTTTTTGTGATTTACTATTTTAATATCACGCAATATAAATTATAAAAATAACCATATGATATATTTTGCTTACTGTAAGATAAATTGATGTTACTTAAAATCCAAATTATCTAATGGGCTTTTCAATTTCCTGAGGGCTTCTGATGCAATATGAAGATATCGTTCCGTCGTCTTTAGAGATTCATGTCCTAGTGCTTCTTGCACGAATTTTAAGTTATAGCCAGCCTCTACACAGTGGGTTGCATAACTATGCCGCAGCGTGTGTACAGTAGCATAGGCATTGATTTTTGATTGTTCAAGCGCTTTGTGAAATATACTTTGTACGCTTCGCTTGCTATACTGACCTCCATACTGCCCTTCAAAAAACCAATGGGAAGGTTGATATTGTTTCATGTATTTTTCGATGTAAGGAATAACCGATTGCGCTAATACTACATAGCGATCTTTCTTGCCTTTTGCTACCTTAATGTGAATCACTTGTCTGTTTATATTGATATCTTTCGTTCTAATATTAGTCACTTCTCCTAATCTAAGACCAGAGGAATAAATTAACAATAGAATCAATTTGTGTTTCAAATTTTTAGGACTTTCTATCAGCTTAAGCACCTCCGCTGTTGAGAGTACATTCGGCAGTTGTTTTGGACGCTTAGGACGCGGAATTTCTATCCAAGACTTCGGTCTTTTAAGTACCCGCTCCCAATAGGCTTTTATCGCGTTAATAATTTGATTTTGAGTAGATTCCGCTATCTTTTTGAATTTGATTTGGTGCAATAAGTACTGTTGAACATTTTTATTGGTGATGTCGTGCGGATGAAAATCTTTATAAAAAAGAAATAGCCCCGTAAGATGATGACTGTAGGCCTTTAAGGTAGAATGGCTGAGGCGTTCTAAAAGGAGTTGCTCTTTTAATTGTGTAACTGCATCTTTTTGAAGGGCATTCAACTGTTCAAAACCAAATTTCCTTTTGTTATCACTTCTGGTGAGTGAAACAGGAGGATTGTAAGCATCAGGAATGTTGGTCTTTATCACAAAGTTGAAATGGCAATGTTCCAAACCAATATGATTTTTTAAGGCATAAAAAGTTACTTTCACATAAGGTAGTTCCCAATGCTTTTGCGCGGTATTCCATTTGCTGCCTATGATATTTTTCACTACTTCCACCCATCCTTTCTTATCATAAGGCACAAAAATCATCAACCATTTCTCATTTTTCTGCTGCACAATCACCTGATTACCAGTCACCACTTTTGAGGATTGCCCATAGCGTTCTATCGCTATAAATTGTGGTGTGACTGTATTTTCAAAAGCAGGCAAATCGCTTGCCTCAGCTGTCCTAAAAACACCAGCTATTTGTTTTTCCAAACTTGTCTTCCACCGAATAGTTGCGTCCACTTGCAAGGATTTACCAAACCATTGCTGCAACCGTCGTAAAGTAGCTTCCTTTTTCGGTACGCTCCAATACTTTTCTTCCATATTCCATGCTCGATCAGGAAGACTTTTGATCTTTTCAATCCAATCTTTGCGCTGCCACGGCACTAAGACTTTCACGCGATGCTGATGTTCGGGTAGTACTTGTATTTTTTCAGATGGCGTAGTAGAAGCAATATTTTCATCTTTGTTTTTTTCTAAGACTTTTTTGCCGTCAGGCAGTACCAAATCCTCCCCAAATATCGCTTTCAATTCTTCAAACGCCACTTTAGTGTAAGGCAAGTGCCAGCAGCGTTTGGTCTGACTCCATTTGCGTCCTTTGATTTGCTTGATTTTGGCAATGATTGCTTCATTTCGCTCAAAATTGAGGCGAATTCGAGTTACTCCACGATGTGCAATGCGTTCTAAATGGATTTTCATAGGTTTTAGTATTTGCTGCTTAAAGATAGGAAATCATTAACTTTTAGCCTTCTTTTTTATTCCCGAAAACTGATTTAGCTAGATGTAGTAATTTCTTTTCCTCTCGCTCCCAATTCCATTCTGCTGCTGCACGCGCACAATTTCGCTGCAATTGTTGATAAGATTCAGGCTCGTGTATCAATTGTTGAATAGCTGCTTGTAAAGTCGAGATTTCTAGGTTTGGAACTAAACTGAATACTTCATATTCCTTATTCAACCGTCGATATTCAGGAAAATCCATATGAATGGAAGGAATGTTAGCTTGTACATAATCGAAAGCTTTGTTGGCGAGAGAGTAGTAGTAGCTCAGTCCCTTGTTTTCCAATAAGTTTAAGCCAATAGTCGCTTGAGAAGTAATAGACTTTAATTCATCAGGCGCAACGAATCCCCAAAATTTGACCGTTTTTTCTAAATTCAACATTTTCACTAACGCTCTCAATTCCTCAGATAAATCTCCTTCTCCAACAATCCAAATCTTCACTTCTTCTAAATTTTCTGCACAATAAATCAACGACTCCAAACCACGCCCTTCGTTCAACATCCCTTGATAAAGCAAAATCGGAACAGAAAAATTCGTAGAATTTTTCGCATTCCCATTTTTTCTCTGCGTGCTCTGTGCCCTCTGCGTGCGAAAAGGCACATTCCTCACCACCAAAAACTCCTTCTTATACCGCTCTCCCATAATTTCTGCTAAGCCCTGCCCAACCGTAATACAAGCCGACATTTGTGGGATACAAAACTTCGCCACCCATTCCCAAACGTGCTGTATAGGACGTCTTCTCACAACTTCGGGAGTCTCTGTGAAGTACTCGTGCGCATCATAAACACAAGGCTTCTTTCTGATTCGGCTGACTAAATAACTGGGTAAAATGGTATCCAAATCTACCGCATAAAAAGCATCGGTTTGTTGAGTAAGTAAGAAGAAGAAAAGGCGAATGTTGTATTCGAGGTAGAACAATTTGCCTTTATTAAACAGGCAGTTTAAGCGAGTTTGTTGGAAAGATTTTTGAGGGAGTGGTTTGGAATTGGAAAGTTGTCTGCCAACTAAAGTGACTTGGTATTTTTTGGATAAGCTGCTACAAATCCGCTGCATTCGTTGGTCGTAAGTGAGGTCGTTGGTGACGGTGCAAATGATTCTCTTCATCCCTTCCAAGTGATTTGATCGCCTTTTTTATCCACGATGCCTTCGTCCAAAAGATGTTCGATGACGGTGATGACTTGTTGTCTTCTTTTGGGGGTAAAACTATCCACCAATTGATGTAGCGTTAGGGATTCTTTAGTTAGTAAGTTTTTGATTTTCAGTTGATAAGTCATTTTTTCGTCTTGAGTCACACTTGCTTCGTGTCGTCCTAAGCAAACATCACAAATACCACATTCTGGAGCATTTTCTTCATCAAAATAGGAGAGGAGTTGCTGACTTCGGCACTGCAATTTTTCGGCGTATTCGATAGCGTTTTCTACGCGGATTCGATGTTGTTCCTTGCGAAAATTATAAACTGCTCGATCAATAGTCAAATTATCCGCATCTACTCGTTCCATTAAAAAAGTGAGCTGCGGCTTATCCTTTTGCGGCAAATATTCAACAATGCGATCTTGGTGCATTTGCAGCAAGGCTTTAGAGAGTTCGTTGCGCTCTATTCCAAGTGCTTGCGAGAGTTGGTGTTCCCGAATTCTAACGTAATTGCCAAATGCACCTTGCGTAGAACGTAAAATGACTTTTAGGATTTTATCAAAGCGCGCATTTTGAATTTGATAAGCATATAAATCCTCTTTGGAGACTCTAATCATAAATTGCGAAGGCGTATAAACTCCTTCAGAAAGCGTCAGCCATTCTGCTTGTTCCAATGCCTTCAAGCTATTGAACACATCAACGGGTTTGAGTTTGTAGGTAGTCGCAAAGGAAATGATTTCAAAATCGTAGCTCTTGTTTTCGCCACTACCGACTGCCAATTGATAGTAACTTCCTAAAGCACGATACACCTGCCGAATCGTTTTCATAGAAGGAAAAGATTGCTCCAAATTCTGCTCCAAACGATACTTGTCCGTCTGGTTGTAAAGCAGCACCGCAAATGACTTTTTTCCATCTCGTCCGCCTCGACCTGCCTCTTGAAAATACGCCTCCAAACTATCAGGCAAATCCATATGTACCACCGAGCGCACATCAGGTTTGTCAATGCCCATTCCAAAGGCATTCGTACTGACAATAACGCGTGTTTTGTTATTGATCCAATTATCTTGTTTTCGACTGCGCTCGTCTGCATCCAAGCCTGCGTGATAAAAATCTGCGGAAACGCCCCTTTTCTGTAAGGCTAAAGCTAACTCTTTGGTTTTCCTACGATTGCGTACATAAACGATGCCTGTTCCTTTTACATTTTTGACGATTTCAAGTAGTTTTTTCTCTTTGTTTTCTTCTTGCAAAACGACATACGCCAAATTTGCTCTAGCAAAACTTTTTCTAAACACCTGCTGATTTTGAAAGGCGAGTTTATCTTGAATATCGCGCTCGACAGTATTCGTCGCGGTTGCCGTCAATGCCAAAACGGGCACTTTGGGATGCAATTCGCGTATCTCCGCAATTTGCAAATACGGTGGTCGAAAATCGTAGCCCCATTGCGAAATGCAGTGCGCTTCATCCACCGCCCAAAGATTCACGTTCATCTTCGCAATTCGCGCAATGGCGAGATCAGTGGTCAAGCGTTCAGGAGAAAGATAGAGGAATTTAGTATTGCCATAAATGCAATTATCGAGAATGCGATCAATTTGCATATAGTGCATTCCAGAATAGATCGCTTCTGCTGGAATATTTCGCTTTTTCAACTGTGCTACCTGATCTTTCATCAAGGCAATGAGTGGCGAAACGACGATGCAAATTCCTTCTTGACAAAGCGTAGGCACTTGAAAACAAATGGATTTCCCACCACCCGTTGGCATCAATGCAAGCGTATCTCGACCATCCAAAACCGATTGGATAATTTCGTCCTGCGGAGATCGGAAGCTATCGTATCCCCAATATTGCTTGAGTATGTGGAGTGGCGTGGAAATGGTCTATTTGTTAGTTTGAAATTATTTGATGGTTGCTTGATATGGTTTTAGTGTTAAATGGTCTTGTGGCTAATCAACCATGAAACCATATAACACTAAAACCATAAAACCCCTCTAAGAAATTGCTGCAATTCCAGGCAATTCTTTTCCTTCCAAGAACTCTAGCATCGCGCCACCGCCCGTAGAAGCAAAGCTGACTTGATCGACTAAATTCATTTGACGCACTGCTGCTACGGAATCACCACCACCAATGAGAGAGAATGCACCTTTTTCAGTCGCTTGAGCCACGAATTCTGCAATGGATTTTGTGCCAGTTGCAAAGTTTTTAAACTCAAAAACGCCCATTGGTCCATTCCAAAGAATCGTTTTAGAATTCAAAATCACTTCACCAAACGTTTTGATGGTTTCTGGTCCAATATCCAAGCCTTCCCAGCCATCTGGAATTGCGCCTGTTGCAACAAATTTTGTATTGGCATCATTAGAAAAGTCGTCAGCGATTTTATTATCGGTTGGCAAATAGACTTTTACGCTTTTTTCTTCTGCTTTTTTCAGCAAATCCAGCGTCAAGTCAGTTTTATCATCTTCACAAATCGAATTTCCAATGCTCCCACCTTGCGCTTTTGCAAAAGTGTACGCCATACCGCCACCAATAATCAAGTTGTCCACTCGATCTAGTAAACTTTCTAGCAACAATAATTTATCTGAAACTTTCGCGCCACCTGTGATAGCAGTAATTGGACGGTCATCGCTATTCAAAGCTTTGGTGGCATTTTCGATTTCTTTTTCCATCAACAAACCAAATGCTCTATTTTCTGGTGCGAAAAATTGCGCGACAGTTGTGGTAGAAGCATGAGCGCGGTGTGCAGAACCAAAAGCATCATTAATGTAAATATCGCCCAATGCTGCCAATTGCTTTGCAAACGCTTCGTCACCTTTCTTTTCCCCTTTGTGGAAACGTGTATTTTCTATCACCAAAACTTCGCCCGGCTGCAAGTCATCTGCGTAGCCTTGCGTCTCTTCTCCAACGGTATTTTCGGCAAATTTGATGGTTCTTCCAAGCACGCTACCTAAATGACCAACCACGTGGCGCAAAGTGAATTTTCTTACGTTAATAGAACCATCCTCATTCAGTTTCTTCTGCGGTCTGCCCAAATGCGACATCAATATTACGGAACCGCCATTGTCTAGCACATGATTAATGGTAGGCAATGCCGATTGAATTCTATTATCGTCGGTAATGTTGAAGTCGCCATCCAGTGGTACGTTGAAGTCCACGCGGATTAATGCTCTTTTGCCTTGAAAGTTGATGTCTTTGATGCTCATTATTTTTTTGAATTTAGGAGAGAAGTTTAGCTATGGATTAGGCGTCGGACGCTTCTGAAAGCGTCCG
>JBCDFY010000305.1:0-7680 GCA_039176995.1 Bacteroidota bacterium | reverse complement strand
TGCTACCTTATTTTAAAGCAAGCGACCAAGCCTTTTTGCTTATCTCCACAGGCACTTGGAGTATTGTACTCAACCCATTCAATAACAGTGATTTAAGCCAAAAAGACCTCAAAAAAGATGGCTTAAACTATATGCGAATTGATGGGCATCCTGTTCGAGCGAGTCGTTTATTTTTAGGTAAAGAATATAGTTTGCAGTTGAAAAAATTGCGTGATTATTATAAAGTTGATAAAAAAGCCCACAGGGCAGTAAAGTTTAGTGAATCCATTTATCAACAACTGACAAAAAAAATTCAGCACTACTTCACTTTTGAAGCCATCAATACCAAAAGAAAACAGCCTCAAACGACCATCTTATCCTGTTTCGCTACTTTTGAAATAGCCTACCATCAACTGATGATGGAGCTAGTCGAATTACAAATTGCACATGCGGAAAGAGCAATTGGAAAAACAGCAGTTGAAAAAATATTCATTGATGGCGGTTTTGCAGATAATGATCTATTCGTCAAACTGATTGCTCGCCATTTCAAAAATCTCAAAATACGAACGACTCAATCTCCCTTGGGTTCTGCTTTGGGTGCAGCGATGGTCTTATCTGAAAAGAAAGTCAAAAGCAATTTTTTGAAGAAGCATTATGCAATGAAAAAACAGTAAGTATGGAAATAAGCTACAATCCAAGATATCCTTCTATCCAAGATTTGAGAAATAAGGCTCAAAAACGTATTCCAAGATTTGCTTTTGAGTATTTGGATGGCGGCTGTAATGAGGAAGTTAATGTAAAAAAGAATACTACTGATATTCGGGAACTAGAATTAAGACCTTGGTATCTACAAGATTACAAAGGTGCATCTATGAAAACCGAATTGTTTGGGCATATCTATGATGCTCCTTTTGGAATTGCTCCAATCGGACTACAAAGTCTAATGTGGCCAAGAGCTTCAGAAATTTTAGCAGCAGCAGCTTTCAATCACAATATTCCTTTTGTTTTAAGCACGGTTGGTACGGCAAGTATTGAAACCATTGGCGAAATTACAGAAGGAAAGGCTTGGTTTCAATTGTATCATCCTACCGAAGATGAGCTGAGAGATAAACTGATTCAAAGGGCAGCAGCAGCAGAATATCCAGTTTTGGTTTTGCTATCTGACACGCCTACTTTTGGTTATCGACCTAAGGAGATCAAGAATGGATTAGCTATCCCGCCCAAAATGACCTTATCGAATATGTTACAAATTTTAGGTAATCCCAACTGGGCGATCAATACCTTAATTGCGGGACAACCTGAGTTCAAAACCTTGAAACCCTACATCCCAAAAGGAATGAGTCTTCGCCATTTGGGACTCTTTATGAATAAGACTTTTACGGGTCGAATGAATGAAGAAAAAATCAAGCCCATCAGAGATATGTGGAAAGGGAAATTGGTTCTGAAAGGTGTGGCGAGTGAAGAAGATGCAGAAAAGGCAATTCGCTTAGGTCTAGATGGCATCATTGTCTCTAATCATGGTGGACGACAACTAGACGCTGGGCAAGCTACAATTAAGCCTTTAGCAACTATCGCTAAAAAATATGGCGATCAAATTAAAGTTATGATGGACAGTGGTATTCGTACAGGTCCAGACATCGCTAGAACATTAGCTGCTGGCGCAGGCTTTACTTTCTTGGGACGTTCTTTTATGTACGGCGTAGCAGCGCTAGGCCAAAAAGGAGGTAATCATACCATTTCTATCTTAAAAATGCAGCTTCAGCAAGTGATGGAGCAACTCGGCTGTGAGGAGGTTGTAGATTTACCTAGGCATCTTATTGAGTAGTGGTTATTCAACAAGATGAGTACCTAATCTTCGCTAATTTTCTTTAGTTATTCATAATATTAATTATAGGCAAAATTTTGTGTGCCTTCCTTTTCTCTTCTTCTTCCTTACCGCTACTACTAGCGATTTCAATTTTTATTCCCAAATAAGTAGGTCAAAACCATCGTATCATGTGTTTACTCGTTATTCTAGATCGTGAAGTTGGCATCTTTCATATCAGAAAAAGTAATGGACAAATTTATCTGCTCACTTTGCATTATTCTTTGAAAAGGTTGACATTCGATCTGCTTTATGAGCGTCTATTTGGGAGGTATTTAGCATACTATTTGATAGCCTAATTTTGCTCCGAATTCGTAAATTCTCATCCTTTAATCCTCCCCTCCCCGCTTCTGCAAATACCGACTAAAAACCAAAAACAACACGCCACAGGTCAGCCAAGCAGGTAAAGTTAGAAAAGACAAAAAGATGCCTTGTGTGACTGAAAGCGTATAAAACAAACCAAAGCTAATGCCCCAAGCCAACAGAACCGCCACATTGAAGGAGATGCCTACTTTTGCGGCGTATGCTTTTACGACTTGGAAACGATCGGCAAAGAAATGCTCAAATACGATGATTGCGCCGACTGGTGCGAGAATAAAACCATAGAGGGCAACAAATCCTAGCAACTTCATGGCAAAAGCAGGGAACAAACCGGCAATCGTTGCAATTGTCCCTGCTAAAATAGTTACCCAAAAAGTGGAGGCTTTAGGAATAATGGCTTGAAACGCCAAACCTGCTCGATAAATCGTTGGATTGGCGGTCGTCCAGCCTGCTAGCACTACCGCAATGATGCCAAACAAACCAATTGCATTGTTCGCTAAAGGGCCAGGTGCAACTGGTGGAGCTTCTCCATTCGCAAGAAAACCTTGTGCTTCTGGTGATTTTAAATAAACGGCATAGAGTAAAGCCGCCGCAATCCAAGCCATGTAGTGACCCACATACATGCCTGCTGCAGTCGTCCAGCCAGCACTTGCTTTTTTGGCAAAACGAAAAACGGATAAATCGGACATTCCGACGTGCATGGCAGCATTGGCAAACCAAGACCAAATGGCAACGTGCCAGAAGGTATATTTGATTTGTCCTGGAAAAGGTTCTGAGCCTTCGCCCCAGATATTCCAAAAATCCTGAAAACTTTTCACTTCCAATTGCCCCAAAGCCACTATTCCACAAGCCAGAAAAGCCAATACAATGAAAGGTGACATCCAATTAGCGACTTTAGATACGGTAGTATAGCCTCTAGCAGCAATAATCGAGATAACTGCCCCTATCGCAATAACGATAACGACCCAAGTAATACCATTGGGCATAGTATCGGATAATTTAGGCATTTCCATGTCGAAGGGAATTCCGACGGCAGTAGCAGAAACCGTAATCATTGCACCAGCCAAGAAGCAAAATAGTACACCATTAGCGATATTATAGAAAGTGACTAAACGCTTTCCACAAATTTTCTCTAGCTGATAGTAAAGGGTCAAACGATGTTTAACAGCGATTTCAGCGGTTAGAAAACGCCATGATAGTACTGCCAGCAAATTTCCCAACAAAAGTCCTATCAGCAAATCAAAAGCACTTACCCCAGCAGTTAGAAAAAGCGGTCCAATCATAAATTCTGTTCCCGCAGCATGCTCTCCTGCATACATTCCAAGAAAGCTTTTCCAACTCTTCCAGTGATTTTTGGGAACGGGCTGCCGTTCAAATTCTTCCGAGATATTACTTTGCTGTTTTTCGTTTGACATAGTCTAAATTTTTATGCTGATAGATATTTAATAGTGGGGAAATAATAAGTTATGTATCTAGCCATACTTGATCGTATTCGAATCAATTGAAGGCTTATTAAAACTACACAAAATTTAATTTTATCTAAAGTCTTTTCTTCAAAAATACTACCTTGCTAATTGGTGCGTATCATGTACTATACTGCACAAAATAATAGATGAAGGAGCATAAATTTTAGTTTAAGGTATTGATCCCTCTTGCCCTTAAAAAGTCCTTAGAGCATCCAAAAATCCTCCTTTGTAGATTTTCGGATGCGACTGCATGAAATACAAACGAAAATTCGACATTTAATCAACAAACGACATTTTGAGATGCCCCCATCTCAATCAGGTGCAAGATTCAGTGAAAACCAGTCTTCGTCATACGAAATACAGTAAGTTTAAAATGAAAGATTCAAATTATATTGAGATTAATAAGTCTTCCAAGATGCCTAGGTATAGGCAGGTCATAAGGTCAGTTATCAATGGTATCAAAGCAGGAAAATTACAACTCGGAGATAAAATTCCATCCATCAACGCTTTGAGTGAAAGGTATGATCTATCAAGAGATACGGTAGAGAAAGCATACAGCCAACTGAAAGAGCGAAACATTATTGTATCGGTCAGAGGCAAAGGATACTATATTGCAAAAACAGATTTATCTATCCAGATAAGTGTTTTGTTTCTTATCAATAAGTTGAGTTCTTACAAGATGCGTATTTTCAATGCTTTTGTGAAACAACTTGGGAAAAATGCTAAGGTAGATTTAGACATATATCACTGCGAACCTTCTATTTTTATAAATACACTGAATAAAAAGAAAGACCAATACGATTTCTTTGTGGTTATGCCCCACTTCAGAAACGAGAACTTTAAACATGTAGGCTGCCCACCAGACATTTTGAAGCTGTTGCAACAACTCCCGGAGCATAAGTTAATTATCATGGATCGAAATATTGATCGCTTACCCTCCAAGGTCAGTAGAATATACCAAGACTTTAAACTGGATATTTTTAATGCGCTGAGTAACTATTTATCACAAATCCAGCAGTACCAAAAAATTATTCTCATATTTCCAAGCAAATCCTTTTATCCTTATCCAGAAGCGATTATTATTGGATTCAAATATTTCTGCTCTACCTGCAATTTATGCTACGAAGTCTTAGAACAATTCAAGGAAGACAGCACGCCTGAGCTGCACGCACTATATATTGTTATTGCGGAGTCTGACCTAGTTAATCTGGTCAAACAAACCAGAGATCGTGCCTATAACATGGGACAAGATATTGGTATTATTTCCTACAATGATACACCACTTAAATCATTGTTAGGTATCACGGTTATTAGCACAGATTTTAAAACTATGGGTATTACTGCTGCCAACGCCATCCTAGAAAAGGAGACTAAAATCATAAAAAATGACTTTCACCTCATCCAGCGTTTGTCTGCATGAGTGAAGTAATGCTCTTAACAAAGCTATTCGGAACTAGCGTTGCCGCTTCAACATTTTTTTCTGTCTTTCGTAATCTGCTAATATATCTGCAAAGCGGTCTTTCGCTAATTCAATAATCTTGATTTTGACCAACTCACGCAAGCTGGCATCTTGCCGATAGTCTTCGATGGTGAGTACACGACCCAATACTTCGGCTTTGTTGGCAATCATTTTACCTGTGAGCGAATTGGACTGGAGGGCTTCGATAGCTTGTGCCGTGATATTGGGGGCTTCTTCCACGACCGTTCGGATGCGATCATTGATGCGATTGTTTTTTTCGATCTCTAAGTGCTGTAATTGCTGGCGGATAGCAGCAGATTTGGCAGCTTGAGTTTTCTTTTTATTGCGTTGCTCTTCTTGATGATCGGTGTATTCTTCTTTCAGGCAAAAGATGAAGAAGCCAGGCACTGATTTCCTGATCTCCCCATTGGCTTTCGCTCGTCGGGTAACGCGCATAGCTTTTTCAATTCGTGCCTCGTCAATTCGTGGATCGACACGTAGTGCTTGCATGAATTTGGAGGGCGTGACACCAAAACTGGCTTTTAGTTGAGCGTGATATTTGCTGAACAAAGCATCGGCTTTGGTCTCCTCGATTTC
This sequence comes from Bacteroidota bacterium, assembly GCA_039176995.1. GTDB lineage: Bacteria > Bacteroidota > Bacteroidia > Chitinophagales > Saprospiraceae > JAAUTG01. The sequence goes on along the minus strand of JBCDFY010000305.1, from coordinate 1,994 downwards.
GCTTTCTTGGTTTTGTTCTTCAAATTGTAGAAGTAGCTGTTGCTGTTGGATGCTCTCGTTGCTACCGCCTTGCATCTTGGCTTTTTCTTCCTTGCTTTTTTCTCGGAACTCAAAACAGAGTGCGACCACACTCCTACCCTCTTTAATTTTCGAGACTTCGAAAACGATTAAATCAGTGTGCTTATTGATTTCCTTAACAGCGGGTTTAACAATCCAACGGTTGAAGTCGGCAAACATTTTGTATTTATCTTTCACCTCAAACATTTCTTTCATTTCTGCGATTGTCAAGGTGCGCTTTCCGATAGATTGGTATTGCTTTAGTAGCTCATACACACGAACTGGATAGACGCCAAGATCGACGACATTTTGTAGGTCGTAGGCAGTGAAGTTTCTTTGTAGCTGCAATAGTAAAGGTTTCATTTTTTGTTCGATCACCACGTCTATGTATTCTTCACTGCTAGGCGCACGTCCCTCCTCTCCTACTTGCAAATAGTCCAATTCTCTCAGAATATGGTATTGTTTTTCTCGACCTGTTCCATTTTTCTCATATTTGACGTAAAAGGACTTATTCATTAGACTTTTGCCTGCTTCCCGCAAGTAGCGATAGGAATCCCCCGATTTGAGCCCAAAGGTCTTAATGACATCACGATAGCGAATGCGATACACTTTGAATTCTTCGTCATCTCTGCGAATTTGCGATAGAACCGATAGAAAGAAGCGGGTCTCCCAAATATCGAATTTATATCTCGATTCTATGAGATTATTGGACTTCTTGATGAGGACAATCCCCTTATTCTTCTTTTTTGTACGTTTTTTTGCCATATCTATGAGTAATTTGGAAGGAAAATGGTACACAAATATAGAATTTGTTTCCAAGATACTCATAAAACGCACAGTGAAATTCCAAGTTACTCATAGATTCCAAATCTCTCATATGAAATTTCCAAATTTCTCGCTTATCTATTCCAAAATACTCATGCTTTTTTCCAATTCACTCGCATCTTTTTCCAAATTTCTCATGGTAAAGCTTACATTGCATTGATTATGAGGGACTTATTGCTTACTAAAAAAGGTAAAAAGCTATAAAATAGATAAAACAACAACAAAAGCGAAGCAAAAATGGTGTTGTTGGATTTTCAAATGAACGAAATAGCCGACATAGCTGCTTTGGAGACTTACACCTATCGTGGCATAGTCAATATTTTAGTCCATACCAATGCGCAGCATGAAGAGATTGGAATACAGCGTTCCAAAACGCTCATATTTTTATATTGTAGTTCTAAATCTCTCATATATTGGTTTCAATATTGCTGCTAGTCTGGTATTAATTGCACTTTTATGATTTACGAAACTGCTAGCTTACCGTACAATCCTGCCCTAGACAAGCTCTAAATGCCAAATGAGAAAATCATAAAGACAAAGTATGAGAAATTTGGAAGGTATTTATTCCAAAACGCTCATATCTTCTAATTTGAGTCATAGAAAACGTGGTTATCGGATCAAGGGCTCATTCGTGTTAATTTGAATATTTTTGAATAAAAGGAAAGTATAGACTACGAATTAGTGATGCTTCTCCCCTACCCTATTGCTTGTAGCTATATATTTTTATATTAGGCTCTTTGATTATTTTAGCGAGAGTTGAAAAAATCTCTTTTCAATTTCCACTTGAAAAAGACTAGCAGCAGCAGAGAATCACACGATTTTCTCCTCTATTGAAGGACTTAACAAGTCCTTCGATTTTCTCAAATGGATTGATTAAGGTATCAGGTTACATGATCTCTTTTTATTATTTCGGTCTACACCTGAGTAAAATATTTGAGAAAATAGGATTTTTACGCACCCTTCTTTCTCCAGGAATCTTTAGGAATGGCTTTATAATTTCCTACTATTTGGTAAATTATCCACGCCATTTGGTTAGATATAAGTTTCATTTATTTGTGTGTGAAATTCCCTGAAAAAATTAAGTAGTGAGAATTCTGAATGCTAAAAAATAT
>JBCDFY010000304.1:0-7834 GCA_039176995.1 Bacteroidota bacterium | reverse complement strand
TGGGATTTAGGCGAGTATTTTCTATCCTAAAAAACTCTAAAATTACAGTTATTCAAAAAAATATTAATTTTTTTAAACCCAATAGAAAAAACTTTGTTAGAGGCTGTAATAGTAGATAATTCTAAAAACATAAAGGACTAATGTTTTTTGTTTGTTTATAGTTTATGCAGGCGCACTTCTCGGTGTGCCTCTTTTTTTTGCATGAAATCTTGAAAAGTAAACGCTCCTTATTTTTATATTTCTGATGGAATTGTGACATTTAAAAAGATTGTTCAAGAATAATAATTCTCTGATAGGAGGATTTTAGTTCCAAATTATTCCTAAAATTGTAATAATTTTGTTTGAATTTTAAGAAAAAGTTTAGATATTTGTAACGCAGCCGAGTAGTATAAGCGAGTATCTACGATCGGTTCGTATACTAAAGAAACCTAAGGAATTAGCTTTTCATATACATGCCTTTTTGTTATTCGGTCGGATGCTCCCATCTTCTGCATCCGGCCTTCTTTTTTTACACTGATACCTTATATACTCTCAGCGCATCATTTAGGGACACTTTCTTGTCAGTGCTCTCCTTTCGTTTTCCAATGATTAAGGCGCATGCAACCTGATAATCTCCAGCTGGAAAAGATTTGGTATATGAGCCTGGAATTACTACTGATCTTGGTGGGACTTCTCCTTTTAAGGTCACAGGTTCATCACCCGTCACATCAATGATGCGGGTAGATTTCGTTAGAACCACATTAGCACCTAACACAGCTTCTCTACCAATTTTTACTCCTTCCACAACGATGCAACGCGAGCCAATAAAGCAATTGTCTTCAATAATAGTTGGTGTTGCTTGCAAAGGCTCTAGTACCCCACCAATTCCAACACCACCACTCAAATGAACATTCTGTCCAATTTGTGCGCAAGAACCAACGGTTGCCCAAGTATCTACCATCGTTCCGCTACCTACCCAAGCTCCAATATTTACATAGCTAGGCATCATAATTACTCCTTTTTCCAGAAATGCACCATGTCTTGCAATCGCGTGTGGTACTACACGTACGCCTAAACCGGCAAAGTTGCGCTTTAAAGGAATTTTATCGTGGAACTCAAACATTCCTACCTCTAGCGTCTCCATTTGCTGAATTGGGAAATATAAAATTACCGCTTTTTTAACCCATTGATTTACTTTCCATTCACCGCTTTCCGTAGGTTCAGCTACTCGAATTTCTCCTCTATCAAGCATAGCTACTACTTCGCGGATGCTATCCTGTGTACTTTTTTCCATGAGTAGACCACGGTCTTCCCATGCTTTTTCTATGACGTGTTGTCTAGTTTGCATATTTTTATGTGATAGTTGAATGATTTAATGATTCTTTTTCGATCAAAATGCAGCAATAATAGCAAAAATGATAGAATAAATGACTTTCCTCTAGTATCCCTTCCCAATTTCAAAAGACACTTTATACTTTTTCATAAACATTTTTAAGTCCTTCAAGCGTTATAATACTGCTCCTATACTTCAATACTCCAAACAATAAAAAAAATCGAATAGTGCTATGATGAAAATTGGCAATTTACTGATTGGTTTGGTCTTTCTTCTTTTTACAATAGCTTCCTGCACTTACACACAAAAAGTGAGAGATGGCAAGTTTGCTTATGACCGTAAGCAGTATGATGTTGCTGTACCAATGCTTAAAAAAGAGTATAATAAAGCCAAAACTCGCTTGGAGCGAGGAAAATTTGCGTATTATTTAGGAGCCTCTTATGAAGCTTTGAATCAACCCAAAGATGCTATTGAGTGGTTCAAAATTGCTTATGATAACCAGTTTGGCTGGGAAGCTCTGCGTTCTTATGCACATGCTTTGAAACAATCGGAACAGTATGCCGAAGCACGCCAAGCTTTCATTAATTTAGGTATCGAAATAGGAAGTCCCTACGAATATCGAAAAGAAGTGAGAGCTTGCGAGCAGGCGATGACTTGGCAAAAAAGCGATCGCAAAGAATACGAAGTGACACCACTGGGCTTCAATAGTCGCTTTTCTGACTATGCACCGAGTTTGTATGCGGACAATCAATTGGTATTTACTTCTGATCGTGGAACCGCAGAGGGGGATGAAATTTATAATTGGACAGGTAATGCTTTCTCTGATTTGTTTGTAGTGGATTTAGATTCTAGGAATGTTGCTAGTTTTGATCCACTCATCAACACTCCAAAAAATGAAGGTACAGCTGGTTTCAATGCCAACTATTCAGAAATGTATTTCACGCGTTGCGATGGAGGCAAAAACCAAGATGCGTATTGTAGCCTAATGGTCAGTAAAAGAACGGGTAGCAGTTGGTCTATTCCGGAAAAATTATCCTTTGTCAAAGACGAAATTAACTATGGACAGCCAACGCTATCCAAAGATGGCAAAACGATGTATTTTGAGTGCAACGACCCAGAAGGTTGGGGAGGAATTGATATTTGGATGGTGCAGCGGGAAGGAGAGACTTGGGGAACGCCTAAGTTGTTAGGAAGAAGTATCAATACAGAAGGTGATGAACGATTTCCTTACTTGGATAGTGATACGCTCTACTTTTCTTCCAACTATCATGGCGGTATGGGAGGCTTAGATATTTTTCGCTCACACAAAGTGAATGGTAGATGGACAGTGGCTGAAAACCTACTCGCACCCATCAATTCTGGAGGTGATGATTTTGGGTATGTCATTGATTATCAAGCTGCCCGTGAATCGGAAGAAATCATATACACGGGCTATTTTACTTCTTCACGTGAGGGAGGCAAAGGCGCCGATGATATTTACAATTTCACGAAAAAAGTGCTTCCACCTCTGCCTGAACCAGAAATAGAGGAACCCGTCATTGTCTATAAAATGATTTTGGATGGTTACATCCTAGAGAAAATTTATGAAGTGGCGAATGATCCAAGTAGTAAAATATTGGGCAGAAAACCCTTAGCGAACGCGAAAGTAGATGTATCATTAGAAAATGGAGAAAAGAAACAATTTGAAACGGGAGAAGATGGCTATTTTTCTTTTGAGCTAGAAGAAGATATGAATTATAGCTTTTTCGCTAATAAGGAAGAATACTTACGAGCTGCAAATACTTTTTCAACTAAGGAAGTGGCAAAAGATCCAAATAATCCAACACGACGGTTTGAGTTAGAAATTGAACTGGACAAAATTTTTCGGGACAAAGAAATTGTACTTGAAAATATCTATTATGACTTTGACCGCTGGGAAATTCGTGAGGATGCAAAACCTGCTTTGAATGACCTTATTAGAACTCTTACATTGAATCCTAATTTGAAGATTGAACTATCATCCCATACGGATTGTCAAGGTGGTGATCGCTACAACGAAGACTTATCACAGAAGCGGGCACAGTCAGCAGTGGATTATTTGATTGCCAATAAAGTTAATCCAGAGCGACTCTTGGCGAAAGGATACGGAGAAACAACACCGCGTGTAGATTGTAACTGTAATCGCTGTACCGAAGAAGATCATCAGCAAAATCGTCGAACTTCTTTTAAGATTATCGAATAGACGAGAAACGATAGACAGTTTTGATTGGCGGTAGGGGTATCTCAAACCATACTTTTATTCGTAAACAAGTATTGTAATTAATCTGTATCTTTTCTTTTTCCATTCTGATTCAGTCGTGTACGAAGTATTAGAAATCAAGTACTGGGACTACAAGTTTTGTAACAACATTTGAATTTTGGAATTATTAACCTACTAGAAATACTAGATTTTATACCTTGATAGCTAGATTTTGCTCATTCAATACCTTACACTTAATACTTCGTACAAACCTAATTCTGATTGCAAAATAGATTGAAACTACTCCTGCCTTGCAGTTTTCTTTCTCTTTATCTAACTATTTTGATTGTCTCACTAGGAGTAAAATCTTACAGGAATTAATTACTCAACTAATTGTTAATCAAATTGATATGAAACGTACTCATTTTCTTAGAAATATTTTTGGCTTAGGATTTTTTTCGGTTTACGCCTGTCAAGCTGATCGTAGTTCAGCAAACCATACTACCCTCAAGAGTAACGCAAGTTCGTCAGAACAACAAAATAAAGTACAACTGCTCCGAGAAGAGCTAACAGCGGCTTGGCTACGTTCAAGAAATATGACGCTGAAAAATGTAGAACAGATGCCGCCTGAACTTTTCACTTTTAAATACACGGAGGAAGCGATGACTTTTGCGGAGCAATGGCAACATTGTGTGATTTATACTTGCGGGCAATTAGCTGGGCTTACAGGTGTAGAGAATCCCTATGAAAGTGTAAAACTTCCTGTACAAATGTCTAAGCAAAATATTATTAAAGAATTGAGGAAGATGTATGCCTTTGTGAATGCGTCCATTCAAGAACTATCCGACGAAAAGCTGCTTACTATTTGTAGTTTTGCAGGCGAAAAAATTCCTGTTTGGCGATTATTTTATGCACTGGAGAATCATATTATTCATCATCGCGGGCAGTGTATTGTGTATCTGCGCTTGAATGGTATTGTACCGAAAGGCTACTATGGATGGTAGTTATTGGATATTGAGTACATTTTAATTTACGTCTTGGTGTTTAATCAATTAAGCTAGTAAAATTTTACTTATCAAAAAATACATTCAAAATCAATGAATTCAATAAATAAAGTCCCTATCGTCATCCTGAATGGATTTTTGGGGGCTGGTAAAACGACCCTGTTTAGAAAATTACTGGCTCAATCAAGAAAGAGGGATATCGCCGTTTGTGCCATTGTCAATGATATGAGCGAACTAGATGTAGATGGAGAATTAATTAGTACAGGCGAAGCGGTAGAATACAACACGCAAATCCTAGAATCCATACATTCCTGTGTATTGAGCAGTAAAAAAGGAATCAGAAAACTGGATGAAACGCTTAAAAAACTGCTGTCCAATCAAAATCCAGCACTCATTATTATCGAAACCTCTGGGAGTTGCCACCCTATGCCACTTGTTGAGTATTTTAAAAATCAAAAACAAGTAGTCCTTACTGGATTGTTTACACTGGTAGACACCTTAATGCTCGCTCATGATTACAATTACGGAGAGCGTCTGGTTCCTCAAATGCAACAGAATATAGCGCAAGGAAAGCGAGGTACGGTCAACCTATTGGTGGAGCAAATTATGTTCTGTAGCCACCTATTCTTAACAAAGACTGACCGTGTAGGAGAAAGTCAACTGCCGCAGATGGCCGCTCACATTCAAGCCTTAAACCCATTTGTTTCAGTACACGCAGTACATTTTGGACGACTCAAAATCGAATCTTTGTTTGAGCTTCCGGAATACGATTATTCTAAAGTGACTCAGCTAGTGAAAGAACTGAAGCCTGTATTGGAAGCAGAAGAGGATAGAGACAGACCTTACGATTTAGCCACTAGAGTCATCAAAGATGATCGTCCATTTCATCCACAGCGACTTTGGGACGCCTGTCATCAGCACCTTGATCAGAGAATTTATCGGAGCAAAGGATTTTTTTGGTTGGCTAGTCGAGATAAACTTTCGCTACTTTGGAATCAAGCAGCTGGAAGTATCAATCTGGAGTTGATTGGATATTGGCGAGCAGGAATTGTGGAAGATGAAAACCATGGCATTACAGAATTTGAAGTACAAGAATTAAAAAAGCGACTGGCTAGTGAACCAGGACGATTTGGAGATCGCCAATGTGACATCACCGTAATAGGAGATCAAGCACAGGTAGATCGCTTTACGGATGCCCTAAAATCTTGCTTTCTCACAGAAGACGAAATAAGTCTTTGGAAGGAAGGTCATATCTTTTCGGATCCTTGGCCCAAAAGTATCCTAAGAATAGTGGATTAAGTATAGCTGTCTAGCTCCAAAAAAATGATAAATTTGTCCAAGTATTTATAATCAATCTAAAACTCAAATGCGAGTAATATTCATCACTACTTTTATTACTATTTTTTTGTTCCGCCTAGCTTGGGCACAAATAGAAAATATAGATTTCTATCCACCTACACCTGTTCCTGATCGAATTATTTTGACCTTAACGGAAGCTCCAGACACCAGTATGGCAGTAAACTGGCGTACTGCTCTTGCTGTGGATAAAGCCTTGGTGCAAGTTGCCAAAGCAGATGCTTCTCCTGATTTCACAAAAGGAATGCAGATGTTTCAAGGAGAGACTACCGCTTTTCTAAGTGATAAAAATGGAGCAAATTACCATTCTGCGGTGATGACAGGACTTGAACCTGAGACTTTATATGCTTACCGTGTAGGAAATGGCGAACATTGGAGTGAATGGATTCAGTTTAAGACTGCTAGTTCCGAGCAAAAGCCACTTTCCTTTTTGTACTTCGGAGATGCTCAGAACAACTTAAAATCCATGTGGTCGCGAGTCATTCGCGGAGCGTACAGCAAAATGCCCGAAGCCAATTTTATGATTCATGCAGGAGATTTAATTAATCGTGCTAATAACGACCATGAATGGGGAGAATGGTTCTACGCAGGAGGCTGGATACACAGCAGTGTGCCCAGTATTGCTACGCCTGGCAATCACGAATATTATCGAAGTGAGGAAAGAAAATTCCTGCTTTCTAAGCACTGGCAACCTACTTTTACGTTCCCTGAAAATGGTCCAGAAAACTCCGCAGAGGCAGTTTATTATGTGGACTATCAAGATACTAGAATCATTTCTCTCAATTCTATTTCCTTACAAATTTCTTCCGAAGACAGTACCGCACAGGTGAATTGGCTAGAGCAACTATTGAAACGAAATAACCAAAAATGGACAGTGGTGACCATGCATTATCCAATTTATTCCTCAAAGGCAGGTCGAGACAATACCAATTTGAGGAATGCACTACAGCCTCTTTTTGAAAAATACAAGGTAGATTTGGTCTTACAAGGACACGATCATACTTATGGAAGAGGAACAAATTTACCGCTCGGGAATAGCCAAAAAACGGTTGGCGGACCAATATATGTGGTGAGTGTAAGTGGCCCGAAGATGTATGATATTGGTTTAGAAGAATGGATGCAAAGGGCTGCGTCAAATACACAACTCTATCAACTTATCAATATTGAGAACAACCAATTAAGATATGAGGCTTACACTGTGACGGGAGAATTGTACGATGCTTTTGAGCTAGAAAAGCAGAAAAATGGTCGCAATCTATTCTCAGATTTGGCACCCAAAGAAGTCGAAGAAAGATTAGAAATACCTGAGCGGATGAAAAAGGAATTTACAGAGGAAGATATGATCGAATACGAAGGACGACTCAAAGCCTACAAAGAGAGAAAAATAAAGAACAATTGATTTTTGAACCGCATTACAACCATGTTACGTTTATTGTGTTCATTGAACAAGAGACATTAATACCTTCTTTCAATGGCTTTCAACAAAACGCTGAGAAACAAATTTGTTTTACTTGTCCCAATGACTGTATCGTAAATACCACTTTTCAGCAAAAAAATCAATATTTTAGTTCGCTTGGTAATTCTGGCAAATTTACCCGCTCCACAACAAATCTGTTCATAAAATTGATACAAGAAAAAGAGATTCAAAAAAGCATATTTATCCCATCAAGTGATAACCGTATTGTATTGGATGTCCCAAAAAATGAAGACTTCTCGAATGTAAAAGGGTTAGCGAGCTTATATTGCCGAATCGTCAAACAAAAAGGGGTATTAGAACTGTCGTGGCAAACCATGAATCGTCAATTCTTAATTTTTTCCTATTGTTTGAATGAAGAAATAAAAAAGTTACAATTAAAGTCAGGAGATACTCTTGAAGATCAACTCAAAATAAGAAACCAGATTTACGATGGCCGGAAAACCAGCTTTATGAAAATACATTCTGAT
>JBCDFY010000303.1:0-7835 GCA_039176995.1 Bacteroidota bacterium | reverse complement strand
ATTCCATCAGGGTTTCCAAAGGATAAAAAATGGCTTTGCCATTTTTTATCCTTTGGAAAACCTGATCAACTCGTGGCGGTTCGATGCCGCCACGAGTTGACAAGAACAGAGATCAGAATTTTTGTTACTTCTTATTCTCTGTAAAAGTAAAATTTGTTTTACGAATAATAGTGGACAGCAAAACATTACTTACGAAAACTTTAAGACACTATATTTTTACTTGCCATTTGGTCATTCTACTTTTGCATTCGCTAATTTATTACAGCTTCAATGATGTAGAAAATTTCACATCTCATATCTAACAAATAAAAGAACAAATTCAATGCGTACAATTATAGTAATAGCTGCTTTTTTAATTGCTGGGCAATTAGCAGCACAAAAAATTATGACCTACAATGTAGCCGAAGGCTTTGGCAAGAAAACTGAAGAATTGCAAACTTGGATGCAAGAGCAAAAAGTGGATATCGCTGCTTTTCAAGAAGCAAATGTAAGCGAAGATGAAGCCAAAAAAATTGCTAAAAAATGGAAGCACAAACATACCGCTTTGGTCAATGTCGGAGGAAAAAATTTGCTGGTAACCTCTAGATATCCTATTCAACTAGGTAATGCCAATGGTTACTTAACAGCAACGATCAATAAGTTAAAAATCTACGTAGCGCAAGTCAATAAAGACAGTTTACATATCCAGCAAGCCTTAGTAGATAAAATTACCGAATCCATGCAAAAGCAAGCCAATGTTGGCGTGAAAGTAGTTTTCTTAGGTCATGTAGAAGGATACGCCAAATCAGATAGTTCTGCTTACACACAGCGTTTCCGCATGATTCCAATTAGAGATCGCGCCAACCGCGAAATCATCAAACAAATCTCTAGTTATAGCAAGCGCAAAAATTACCAATTGCTAAAAGCCTTCACCGAAAAAGAATTTTACGACCCAATTGCAGCAGTGCGTACGCAAGGCAAAGTAGAGTACACTTTCCCAAGTAAGAAAATGGGTGACATTCCAGAATATCGCAGCTATCGAGTAGATTATATTTTGCTTTCTCCAAATTTGAGGAATCTAGCGAAGGATGCACAAGTCGTTCGAGATCGCTTTACCCATAAATTTTCAACGCATTATCCAGTGGTGGTGAGTTTGGGAGAAAGTAAATAAGTACCTTAGAAAAGCTGAGTTTTATACGCTGTTACGGTTTTTGTTTCTGTAGAAAAATTAACCCCAACGCCTATTTTTTGCTTAGGACTATCCTCATAAGGTTGGAAATATTTTTTGTTTCCGATTTGAGCCAGAGCAATCTCTGCAGATTGATCTAACTTAAACTCTAGGATGTAAATTGTATCCTCCGTTTCTATTTTCGCATCTAACCTGCCCGTGGAATGGTTAACCTCAGATTGAATAAATGCACCAGCTAATGAAAAAGTCAAATGAATCAAAGCATGGTAGAATGCTTCATTTTCTTTTTGCCAAAGTTGGTTAGGAATATTAGCAAAAGTAGCATTAATCGTATTAATCGCTGGTTCTAAATCACCCGTTTGCAGCGCAGTCGCTATCCGTAAAGCCTTGACTTTGCTGGTTTGTGTATGGTCATACGAAAAAGCATCTAGCAAATGGCTTTCTAGTGAAACTTTGACCTCCTGATTTGGGTAACCTAAAAGGTATACACCTAAATTTATTCGCTCCTTGATAGTAAGATAGCCTGTTTGAAATAGTATAGTAGTTGGATTGAGGTTTTCTAAAGCATAACCGCTCAAGGTTGTATCTGGCACTGCTAAATCCTCTATTTTGTATTGGTGGTTTTCTCGCATCAGGTTAATCAGAAAACTAGGCGTTCCTGTTTCATACCAATAGTTATTAAACTCTGCGTTACGCATAAAATTCAAAAGCGAAAATGGATTATAAACGCGCTCTGCCCCTCCCCAAGAATAGCCATTATACCAGAACTTCATTTGAGTTTTAACTTCATCAACAGTGGTGTCTTTGAGTTCAGCAATCTCTTCAATTCTATTATGAAAGTAAGTATCTATTTCAGAGGAAGTAATACCCAACAAGGTTCTAGCATAGCGATCTAGCGATAGATTGACGATATTATTCAAGTCGGAAAAAATACCAGTCTTTGCAAAGCGACTAACTCCTGTGATAAAAACTAGCTCTAAGTAAGGATCGCTATCTTTGAGAACAGAATACAGATTTTTTAGTATTTGCCGATGAGCCTTCGCTTGTTCTAAATCATCTAAATAATCTATAATCGGCTTGTCATATTCATCTACCAATACTACAACCTTACCCAGTACACTAGCTTTTTCAATCAAATACCGAAAACTAGATTTAGCAGAATCAGGTTTTAACTCAACTCCTAATCGCTTTGCATTTTCTTGAAGTTCCTCCACAAGAGCAGCTCCTAATCCTTTTGCCTGATAGTCAATCTTAGAAAACTGCAAATGAATGACAGGGTGATTTCGCGACCAATCCCAATAAGGTTCAATCCACAAACCTTCAAACAAGCTACGATTACCTTCATGCAATTCTTTTAAAATAGATACCAAAAGAGATTTTCCAAAGCGACGCGGGCGGGATAAAAATAAATAGCGTGCACTTTCTAGCATATTCCAAATTTCTTGCGTCTTATCTACATAGACCATATCGCGGTCGCGTATTTTGCTGAAAGTTTGTATGCCGATCGGTAATTTCATTCTACAAAGATAAAGAATGTTTAGATGCTGCGAAATACTCCTGATTATAACAAAAAAAGCGGCTAAGGTCTCCCTTAGCCGCTTTTTCGTTTTGTATTGAAGGCGTTACTGCTTAATCGAAAGATTGATTTACTTTTCCAGCAGCTTCTGCCATTTCTTGATATTCTTCTGGTGTCAAGCCATCCATACAATAATGAATAGGATTAACTTTTCTTCCTTTCAAAATTACCTCGTAGTGCAAATGTGGTGCAGTAGAAGTTCCTGTACTTCCCACCAAACCGATACGCTGTCCTTTAGTCACTTCTTGTCCCAACACTACATCAATTGTACTCATGTGCCCATACAACGTCTTAAAACCATATCCATGGTCAATAATGACATTATGGCCATAACCTGTTCTTCTACGTTCTACTCTTACCACTTTTCCATTTCCAGTAGCTAGTATATCTGTACCACGAGGGGCCGTGAAATCAATACCTGCATGCATTTTTCTTACTTTATGAATTGGGTGCAAACGCATTCCAAATCCAGAAAGTAATTTAATATCTCTTGCTAATTTGTCTGAACGTACAGGTTTAATCGAAGGAATAGAAGCTAACATTTCTTCTTTTTGCTGTGCTTCCATTAATATAGTATCCAAAGAGCGAGACTGCAAAGCCATTTTCCACTTCAATTTCTCTACTCGATCCAAAGTGGACTTTAAAACCTCTGTACTATTACCTGCATCTATAAGATCGGTGTGCTTATCATGTCCACCAACACCACCATCCCAAACATCTTGATCTATCGGATCCATTCCGAAAATCATTCGGTGAGCAGTAGCGTCGCGGTCTTGTATGCTTTGAAGAGAAGAACCCATCAGTTCGAACTGTTCTCCAAGGCTTGTGATTTTCAAACTCTGTTGGTCAATGACTTCCATGAGCTGCTTTTCTTTTGGAGACGGAAAGTACTTGTGTGATACTAATGTAAAAAGAAAAGCGGTTACCAAGGCTGCACAAATAAAGCCTGCAATACGCAGGAGTTGTTTGCTAAGCGGTTCTACAACTTTTTCGTATCTAAGTGTCTGTGTGTTGTAGACAAATTTTTCCCTAGCCATAAGTGTTTTAGTTCCTTAACAAATATCCTAAATTTGCGGCAAATTAGCCTTAAGATTTAGGTTTTGATTATGTTAGGATTAAGGCGATTGCTAAGCCAAAGTTAATTTTCCATTTGATATTTTCAAAAAAATATGGAAAAATAGCTGTATTCGGCTATAACAATTTTGCTTAAATAATAGCGATTTATAATTTTTTAACGCCTGTTTTTCAATGCTTTACGAATTAATTCTCTTACTGTTTTAGCTTTAGTTAAAGTGACATAGAAAATTATAGTGTTAGACCTGTAGAATGGTCTAAATTTCATAAAGCCAACAGGGAACGCATAGGTAAAAGAAACGTTGTACATAGCCTAGGAAAACGCTTTTTTAGTGACTAAAAAATGACAGAACGGATGAAAAAATGGACTTCCCGTGAGATTCGACAGCAATTTTTAGATTTTTTTGAAGAAAAACAACATAAAATTGTAGCCTCAGCCCCCATTGTCCAAAAAAACGACCCAACCCTGATGTTCACCAATGCAGGCATGAATCAGTTTAAGGATTTCTTTCTAGGAAATGCCACACCTGACAATCCAAGAATAGCCGATACGCAGAAGTGCCTACGTGTGAGTGGAAAGCACAATGACTTGGAAGAGGTCGGCATTGATAGCTATCATCATACCATGTTCGAGATGTTGGGCAATTGGTCGGTAGGTGATTATTTCAAGAAAGAAGCGATTGATTGGGCTTGGGAGTTGTTAACAGAAGTTTATGGCTTACCCAAAGATCGTTTGTATGCTTCTGTTTTTGAAGGTGATAAAAAAGAAAATCTGGAACGCGACGATGAGGCAGTAGGTTACTGGTCAGAATGGTTGCCTAAGGAACGTATTTTATATTTCGACAAAAAGGATAATTTTTGGGAAATGGGCGACACCGGTCCTTGTGGTCCTTGCTCAGAAATCCATGTTGATTTGCGCAGCGAGGAAGAACGCCAAAAAGTGGATGGCAAAAGTTTAGTGAACGCCGATCATCCACAGGTCGTCGAAGTTTGGAATTTGGTTTTCATCCAATTCAATCGAAAAGCCGATGGTTCACTAGAAGAATTGCCAGCGAAGCACGTAGATACGGGTATGGGCTTTGAGCGATTGTGTATGGCATTGCAAGGCACAACTTCTAATTACGATACGGATGTATTTACACCTTTTATAGAATACATCGAAAAAGCATCGGGCAAAAAGTACACTTCTAGTTACGAGCTAAGTGCAAAATCAGACATTGCGATGCGCGTGGTGTCCGATCATATTCGCGCCGTAGCTTTTACGATTGCCGATGGAGAACTACCGAGTAATACAGGCGCAGGTTATGTTATTCGACGCATTTTACGTCGTGCAGTACGTTATTATTATTCCTTTCTGGACATCAAAGAACCGTTTTTGCATCAATTGATTCCGTTGCTGGCGAGTCGTTTTGACACCGTCTTTCCTGAACTGAAAGCACAAGAAGATTTTGTAAAAAAAGTCATTCTAGAAGAAGAGAAATCCTTCTTACGAACTTTAGAAAGTGGCTTGAATCGCTTTGAAAGTATAGAAATTAATAATGGCGTGATTGATGGCGAAGCGGCGTTTGAGTTATACGATACTTATGGTTTCCCAATTGATTTAACGAGGCTTCTGGCAAGTGAGAAAGGCTTAAAAGTAGATGAAGTGGCTTTCGAGAAAGCGTTGGAAGCGCAAAAGAGTCGTTCACGTGCAGCAGCGGAAAAAGAAGTAGGCGATTTGACAGTTTTGCAAGACGATCAAAGCGTTGCGTTCTTGGGTTATGATGAAAATGAGGTTGAAAATGCGCACGTCATCAAGTATCGAACTGTCAAAACGAAGAAAGGCGATCAATATCAAGTCGTCTTGAACAAAACACCTTTTTATGCAGAAGGTGGTGGACAAGTGGGCGATACTGGTTTGTTGTTTTTTGGAGAGGAAAAAGTACCTGTCATTGACACGAAGAAAGAGAATGATTTAATTATTCACTTCTTGAAAAAACTGCCTGAAAACATCAAGGCTTCGGTCAAAGCAGAAATCAATGTCAACAAACGCGAGCTAACCGAAAATAATCACTCTGCAACACATTTGATGCACGCGGCTTTGAAAGCTGTTCTGGGCGATCATGTGCAGCAAAAAGGTTCTCTGAACAATGAAAAATACTTGCGTTTTGATTTCTCACATTTTTCTAAAATGAGCGAAGAAGAAATCGCAAAAGTGGAGCAAATTGTGAATCAAAAAATCCGCGAAAATATCGCTTTGGAAGAAGCGCGTAATATGCCAATTGAGGAGGCACGAAAATCAGGCGCAACTATGCTTTTCGGTGAAAAATACGGCGATGAGGTGCGTGTGATTACCTTTGACCCTAGTTTCAGTAGAGAACTTTGCGGTGGCTGTCATGTAGATGCGACGGGCGAAATTGGCTACTTTAAAATATTAAGCGAAGGAGCAATAGCAGCGGGCGTTCGCCGAATCGAAGCAGTGACCGCAGATGCCGCAGAAAGCTATATCAATAAAGAATTAGATCAATTATCTTCTATCCGTGGCTTTTTCAAAAATCCGAAAAATGTGGTGAAAAGCGTTTCGGATTTGCAAGACGAGAACAAAAAATTGCAGAAGCAAATTGAGCAACTACTGACAGCACAAGCGAGTGCGATGCAAGGACAATTAAGAGATCAATTTGAAGAAAAAAATGGCATTAATTTATTGGCAACCAAAGTTACTTTGGAAGACAGCAAAGCCTTAAAATCCCTTTCTTATCAATTAGAAAAAGAAATAGGCAATGCCGTCATTGTTTTTGGAGCAGTCATTAAAGGCAAGCCGCAATTGATGGTCACTATCAGCGAAAACTTGACCAAAGAGAAAGAGTTGCACGCAGGCAATATCGTTCGTGAATTGGCGAAACACATCAAAGGTGGTGGTGGTGGACAAGCGTTTTTTGCAACGGCTGGCGGTAAAGAAATTGGTGGTTTGGATGCAGCGATTGAGGCGGCAAGGCAAGTTGTGAAGTAAGTCGAACGTAAAGGTGCGAAGGCGCAAAGTTTTTGTCTTGTGATACTACCGACCATACTCGCTAAAAGTGACTTATCGTAGAATTGGATGGATATCGAGTTCATCCGATTCTATCAAGGTCTCCAAAAGGGAGAAATAGCTTTTTGTTTAAATGGCATAAGCAACACCCGCTCGTCTCCATTTTAAACAAACATTGCTATGCAAAACAATTCAAGACGCTCTTTCCTGAAAAACACTGCTTTACTAACGAGTCTTCCAATGCTCACTTCTTCAACTTGCAGCACTAAGACTACTCAACTACAGCAGGTGAAAGATGGTAAAGTGAAAGTTCCAACGGGCGCAGGTTTGGGCATAAAAATTGATCAAGCATACATTGATAAACATGAGGTTGTAGAAGGCTGAATAAAAAGTTACATTTGCCTTTATCTAATCAAATCTGCAACTCATGAAAATAGGAATCATCAGAGAAGGCAAAATTCCGCCAGATGCACGCGTACCACTCACTCCTAAACAATGCCGCAAAATAGAAGCTAATTTTCCAGTTGATATTTCAGTTGAGCCATCTGAAAACCGTGTTTTTAAAGATGAAGAGTATGTAAAGCAAGAAGTGACTTTGAGCAAAGATATGGAAAATTGCGAGGTATTGATGGGCGTAAAGGAGGTGCCGATTGACAACTTGATTCCTAACAAAACCTACTTCTTTTTCTCGCATACGATTAAAGAACAAGTGTATAATCGCGAGTTGTTGCAAGCAATTTTGGCTAAAAATATTCGACTCATTGACTATGAAGTATTGACGGATGAAAAAAGCAGGCGATTAATTGCTTTTGGTCGCTTTGCAGGTATGGTTGGTGCGCACAATGGTCTATGGACGTATGGAAAACGAACGGGTATTTTTGAATTGAAGCGGATGAAAGATTATAAAGATTACGCCGAAGCAAAAGCATTTTACAAAGCGGTTCAGTTTCCTCCAATCAAAATCGTTCTGACAGGAACGGGAAGAGTAGGTAAGGGAGCAGCAGAAGTTT
>JBCDFY010000302.1:0-7867 GCA_039176995.1 Bacteroidota bacterium | reverse complement strand
GTACAGCTAAAAAAACGACAACTCGTACAGCAGAAGCCCAACAAGAAGATTTTGAAAAAGCAGACTCAGCAGTAACAAACAGCCAAGCAAAAACAAGGCAACAGCAGCAAAAACAGCATACAAAAATAGCGACTACACAGCAACACTTCCAACAATGGCTAATGTTTCTTGTCGAAGGCTATCTCCCATGGAATGCCCCTAAAATGGAGGCGGTACTTTGGCAAAAAGCGATTTTGCAAGCATTAGAAAACAACCCGTCTAGTGTAACAGCACTCAAAAATCAACTACAGCAACAGCCAATAGCGATTCAACGCTTGATCTTACAATACGAAGATTCGTTTTTAGCACAACTCACTACACAATTATCTAATTGGACAGCAGCGCAAACTATTCCTTGGAAAAAAGAAGTAGAAGAATTGATATTTAACCTAAATAAAAACAAAAAAATACATACTCAAAATACGACTTCTTCCACTAGGACAGCTATTTGGACTTGGCTAATAAAAGCCAAATGGTGCGCTAATGAGCAAACTGCTTCTTTCCTAGATTTTCTATTACAATTTTTTGAAATCACCTTATCAGAAGAAGCCGCTTTTCTCCAAAAAATATCCGATTTATTGTCTTCAAAAGAAAAAACTTACAGTACTATTCAAAACTTACTACCCCAACTTACTCAACAATTACAAAGCAAACTAAAACATCTTACTCAACAACAGCAAGATTTTTCAAGCACTACAAGCGATAATACAGACATTGTTTCTAATTCGAGCAACACAGATTCCCCCAAAGCAGCAGACGATCTCAAAGCAACGAATAATGCAAGCAAAGCAGAAGCAAACAAAGAAAATGCTACTTTAAAATCATCAAATGATCCTAAAAAACTGGATGACCCAAAAACGCTAGTTAATGAAACAGCCATCGAGCGAGAGGCAGCAGCAACAGCTGATGAGCTAAATGAAGAGGAATCGAAAACCACTTTCAAAAAAGAGGACACTAAACAAAGTGAAACAGAAACTACAGCCCTATCGGATGAAATGCCCAAAGCATCTGATACTCCTTTTCTCAAAAAAGAGAAGCGCACAACAGCCCAAGCCTTTTACATCGAAAATGCAGGCATCATTTTACTTCATCCTTTCCTAAAACCTTTATTTACTGCCTGTGATTTGCTGGAAGGCAAAGGGTTCAAGTCCCCAACGGAACAGTACAAAGCAATCTATCTACTTCACTATCTAGCCAGCGGCAATACCAATGCTCACGAATACGAACTCGTACTTGCTAAATTTCTTTGTGGACTAGCCCTAAATCATCCTATCCCAAAAGACATCGAACTGAAAAAAGAAACACTCAAAGAAGCCGACCATCTCCTGAAAACCATTATTCAGCACTGGTCAGCACTAGGAAATACTTCCCCCGATGGCTTACGCGAAGGCTTTCTCCAGCGCACTGGAAAACTAGTACAAGACCAAGACAAATGGCGACTACAAATAGAACCCAAAACCATAGATATATTACTAGACCGACTTCCTTGGGGCATTAACATGATTCAATTGGCTTGGAAAAAAGAATTACTCATTGTAGAATGGAATCCATAAAACACAAGAATTCGTTTTCTTAGTGTCTTAGTGGTTCAAAATCAAAAGATTCATTGAAAACCGCCGAAACAAAAACAACTTCCACCTCGCAGCAACACCATAAAGCTGCCAACAACGCACCTTTCTTCCAGAAAGAAGGGGAGGGAAGCTCGTTTTTGTCGGAAACGGATAAGGACATACTCCAACGCTACCCATTTTACAAGAATGAACCCTTTTTCAACAAGAAACAAGAAACTAAAAACAAGAAACCGATTCAAACCAAACTAAAAATAGGCAAACCTAATGATAAATATGAAAAAGAAGCAGATGCGACGGCGGATAGAGTGGTTAGAGAATTGGGGCAATCAAATGTAAAGAAAAATCCATCCAATCATTCTAATTCCAATCAAACTATCCAAAGAACATGCTCATTATGTGGTAAAGAGGAAGAAATACAGAAAATGGAAAGTGAGGAAGAGATTGGGCAAACTAAATTAGAGTTACAAAGCAAACCAATTTTTGATTCGAATGCAGAAACTGAATCGAATATTCAACGTTCTTTGCTTCCTAATTATGTTCAAACAAAATGTGCAGATTGTGAGCAAAAAGAAAAACTTCAAAAGAAAGAAGAAGAAATAAGCGAAAGTGAAAATGAAGTTGATAAAAAAACAATTTTTGATAGTAATCATACAGATGATAATATACAAAAAACCTGTGCCGATTGTGAGCAGAAAGAAGAAGCTCCTAGAGGTGTACAAGCTAAATCTGAAAATGGTACTAACACTGCTTCTCTCGACCTTCAAAGCCGCTTAGAATCCTCTAAAGGTTCAGGACAATCGCTCCCAACGCAAACAAAAACCTCCATGGAGTCCGCAATGGGAGCAGATTTCAGCAATGTCCGAGTCCATACAGGAAGTGATTCCATCCAAATGAATCGAGAATTAGGCGCACAAGCCTTTACGCATGGTTCGGATATTCATTTCAATGAAGGAAAATACGATACAGGTTCAAGTACAGGAAAAAATCTATTGGCACATGAATTAACCCATACGATTCAGCAAGGCGCATCGTCCCAAACCATTCAAACCAAACCACAAGACCACCAGCATAGCGCAGACGGTGATAATGTGGAAAAACGAATGAAAGAGAAAGCTAAAGATGAAGCAGATGGTGATGTCGATTTCAGCAAAGGAAAAGGTCAATTAAGTAAAGAAGAAAGAGAACAAGCAGATAATCCTGATGTCTCCGAAAAGAATAAGCAAAAGGTAGCAGTAAGAAATGAAGGAACTGCCAAACCCGATGTGGATAGACCTGCCGAAGAAAAACCAAAAGTAGAAGAAGCATCCGAGGAAGGAAAAGAAAAACTGGAAGAAGACCCTGAACAAAAAGGAGAAGAGAAAAAAGAAAAAAAGAAACCAAGAGCTGATTTAGCAGCTTCCGACGCAAAAGAACAAAGCGGCTTAATGGCAGTCCAAACTGCCGAGCAAATTCAAATGCCCGTAAAACGAGAGCCTTTTGCCGAGCCTAATTTTGATAAACCGAAAGACTCAAAAGGAGAAGAAGTACCAGGTCGAGCTGATTTAACCAAACTCGCTCGTGGCTTATATGAAATGATTAAGGCATTAGCAGAAAGTGCTTTCCAATTAATCTATCAGGCAGCAGTAGATTCCAAAGAAGGTTGGAATATGCGGGGCAAATTGGATGAATCATGGTCAAAAACTCGTCGAGTGAAGGCAGGCTCTAAGGTCATGAAGGAGGATAAGGTATCTCGTGAAGAAGTCAATGTCAAAGAGCAAGAAGCCTTGACCAAAGTGGAAGCAGATACTACGATGGTCAAAACCGAAGCGCCGAATATTATGCAGGAGTCGGCTAAGGCAAAAGAAGAATCAGGTGGATTGGTAGCAGAAACGCAAGAGAATCAGAAGAAGATGGAAAATGAAAAACCTGATGACCCTGATGCTGCCAAAGATGCCGAAAAGCAAAGTGAAGATACCAAACAAGCTGCCGAAGGGGCGGAAACGACCGATAGTGCGATTAAAGGAACTGGAGATTGTGCAGAAAACTATCTCAATGATGCCGTTGAAGGAGAACAAAAAAATCAGGAAACCAAAGGTAAACTCGAAGAGAATAAAGGCATCTTAGAGCAAACAGGGGCAGAAATTGCTCGAATAGATGGCCATAATGCGCAATCCGAAGCCCAATTAGGTGCATTAGACCACTATCCTGAATTGGTGCAAAAACAAACGGCTAAACGTGCCCAATCAGGAGAGGAATTATATACCATCGCGCAAAATGCCAATCAAGAATTGGTTAATATTCAAGACGAGTATTTAAGCAGTATGGCAGGCTTGAAAAGCAAGGAAGATGCTCAAGCCGAATTGGACGCTAAAGAAAAAGAAGAAAATCCACCCGAAGAACAAGCTTTGTCACCCGAAGAAGAAATGTTGATGCGGATGTCCAATATGGGCGAAGGAGAATTAGACGCCATGTTGATGACTATGGATGAGGAAGAATTGGAAGGACTGAATACCACTTTGGATGGCATGGAGACGGAAGAAGAGCAAGAGAAAAAATCCATTGTCGGGGAGGCAGATGCATCGGGAAGAAGCAAGGTGGATTTGATGAAGCTCTTTGAGTCGGGCAATCAGGAACAACCTGCACCTGACCGACGACAGGAAGAGATTGATGCCATTGAAGGCAAACGGGAAAGTCGCTTGACAGGTGTCAAACAAACGGTAGATGCCAATTTTAGTTATTTGAGTGCCGAGCAAAAAATGATGTTGTCGCAAAAACTGGCGATGCAGGATGCAGTAAGTGGCTTGTTTGACATCAATATTTTGGAGATGGGCAAGGGTATGATAATGGGCATGATAAATCCTGTCGAATCCCTCAAAGGTGTGATTGATGGAGCAAGTAAAATTGCCACGGGTGTTTACAACCTCTTCTGCGCCGATGCTTGGCGAAAAGACCCATTGGGCACTTTACTTCAATCGGCTGCGGATATTGCGACGGGCTTGACGACGATTTTTATGTCTATTACAGGCTTAGCAACGGCGATAACCATTATTAGTGTGGCATTGATTATTGCCTCTTGGGGAACTTTGGCAGGTATTTTCGGACCGATTATCGGATGGATGGCAACGGTGATTTCTACCGTAGGAGGTTGGACAGTTGTGACAGGATTGATTGCTTTGGCATTGAATGCCTTGACCTATATTAAAAACCTACATGATGCAAGTGTTGCCGAAAACTCTGACCAATTACTGGCAGAAAGTGACCAGTTAAAACAAAACATGACGGATGGCTTTACGTCTGCGATGGCAGTTGTAGGTGGAAAAGGGGATAAAGCAGGAGCAAACGCCATGAAAGGAAAAATCAAAGCAGCAGGTGGGGCAAAGAACTTTGGAAAGAGTAAATTCACCGATTTCAAAAGCGGGGCAAAGTCAGGTTTAACAAAAATGAGTAACTTTGGTAAAGGCTTGGCAAAAGGTGCTAAGTCTATGACTAAGAAGGGTGTAACCAAAGTGAAAGGTGGTATTCAGAAAGCAATTCAGAAAGTAAAGAGTGGTGTGACGAAAGGGGCTGATAATGTAAAAGGGGGTATTACGAATTTGAAGAATAAGTTTAAAGGGAAAAAAGGTAAAGTTGTTGAAACCCCAGATGGAGTTAGAGTTCCAAAAGAGAAAGGAGCATTAGGTGATGTCGGAGGGAAGAAAGTTGATGCAGAAGTTGATTTGCCAAATGGGCATACAAAGAAAGTATTAGAAGATGGGCAAGTAGCCACTTGTTCTAAATGTTCAATTACCAGAGAAAATTATAAAGCGGAATTAGAAAATCCCAGAAATGATAGAATTAAGCAAGAGTTAGATGATTTAGAAAAGAAATTAGATGTAGACCCAGATAACCCTCAGTTAATTAAGCAGCATGCTGATATTGAAGCTAAATTGGAAATCGTTAGAAACCCTTTTGAAAACCAAATGGACGATTTACTTGATTTAGAATTAGCAAAAGCAAAAGAATTAGGTGTCAAACCAATTGAACCAGGCACTCCTGAATTTGATGCAGCAATTAATAATGGGCAGGTCAAGTGGGCTGTAACGCAAGATGGAGACTTACTTGTTATACCAAAAGATATTGATGGGATTGAGCTTCATCATAGTGTGATTAGTGAAGGTAATCCTGTTTTATCAGCAGGGGAGGCTCAAATTGCAGGAAATGCAACAGACGGATACTATATGTTAGAGTTAGATAATCATAGTGGGCACTTTAAGCCTTCTGGTCAAAGTGCCGAACTTTTTGGAAAGCCAGGGTTTGAAGAATTTAATTTTAATAACCCTATAGAAGTCACTCACAACGATTTTTAGAAGTAAAAAGAAACTTTAATGAGTAAAACGTTAAAAGAAATATTAGATAAAAAGGAGGAGGATATTCTACTTTGGTTAAATGAGATAGAAAAAAAAGAAGTTGAATTCCCTTCTGATTTTAATTTTCATGGACTTGCAGAAGCTGCAACAACCTTAGCTTTTGAAGTTGACGATATAAATTTAAAGTGGGCAATTATTGGAAATAAAGTATATGAGATTCTTGCGGAAAGAGCTAAAAATTCTCACTCCTTTATGCTTTCATCAATGAATATTAGAATCCGTACTATCAAAAATAATGATTCGGATAATATTCGTGATTTGTTAGATATTTCTAAAATCACAAATTGGAGTACTGATTTTCCACTAACATTTAATGAAGCCAAAACGATGTCTAAAAACTGGCAAGAACTAAATGTTTTTCAAATAAAAAAGCTGAGGATAATCAAAGACAAACTTCGTTTAATAGAACGTATGAATGACTCTGGGTTTGAAATTGAATTTTCCAATTTTGATGATTGGATGAATTTAAAAAAGGTACTTCCATAACATGTATATGGCAATAGATAAATTAAAAATCAAACAAAAACTCCAAACCCTAAAATCCTCCTTCACTATACAAGCAGGACACCCAACAGCCCTATACCTAAAACAACAGCACTTTGAAAAAGCAGCCGATATATTTCCAAAACTATTTGGCGAAAATGACGAAGCTGCCTTTTTATTTTGGTGTAAAATACCGATACGATTTGCCTATACCTACGAGTGGTATGCCAATTTTAATGATCTATTGATTTGGTTTGAAAGGATGTTGGTCAGGGAAAAAGGAGACTATGAATTTGTATTAACTACCGATGTTTTTTTGACCAATATCAAAGCCAGATGGGAGGAAGGCATGCTAACGATTGAAAGTGATTGGACAGCTAAAAGAAGCCTCCAAAAAATGGCAGACCTACTGAATCAAAAAGGAACGATACGATTGAATCTACAAGATTTTTTAAAAGAATGGAAAATCCTATGGATGCAAATAGAAAAAGCCATCCGAAAAGCAGACATCGTTTTAACCGATGAAAAAGAACAAAAAAAAATACAAACCATGCAATTGATAATCAGCCATATACAAGGGCAAGGTAAAATGTACACCACCTAAGATGAGGATGGACATCCAACCATATCAGTCTGTCGGAGCAATACCCTTTGGTATCAAACGAAGCGAAAGCCGAAAGCACTTTTCGACTTCCCCCAAGACTTACGCTATGCCCGAAGGTCGATTGCCTAATGATAACTATGAGGCAGCAGGCGTGTCCGTAATTTTTGATAAATACAATTGCCTTGGTGCAATAGAATTGACCACTCCTGCCGAGGCTATTTTTCAAGGAAAAGACCTTTTACAACTACCTTGGTCGAAAGCCAAAAACTGGCTTTCTCAACTGGATGCAGCTATAGAAGAAAAAGAAGATGGCTTGGTTTCCTTCAAATATGGCATCACTATTTTTGCACCTGAAAAAGCAACAAAGCCGAACCAATTACCCACTTCGGTAACTGTTTTTAAAAAGAATTATTTCTATGTCAAAGATGGGATTCCAGATCCGCAGGATGTCCATAGTTTTCACCTGTATGTGGCTTTTGTAGAAGGTATTACAGCGCAATCAAAAACATTTGAAAATTTAGAAGAAGCTGTAAAAGGCATTTTTTCCAATATCCGAGAATTTGGTATCTTGATGATGAATGGAATTCCCCTTCGATTTTCGTATAAACATGATTTACCATTTTTATTAAAAGACTGGGTGGAAATGATTCATAAAATACAAATCAATGAATCAGGAACACACGAATTAAAACTGGACTGTCCTGCTTTTCAAACTGGTTGGTCCATCAAATGGGATGAAAAATTTATCCAAATAAAAACCCATTGGAAAACCGTTGAAGGAGGCT
>JBCDFY010000301.1:0-7878 GCA_039176995.1 Bacteroidota bacterium | reverse complement strand
CTGGCGCTGGCCTCGGACGCCACTTTGTCGAGCCGCTGTTGCGTGGGGATGGTCGCAACGCTCAGAACCACGACTCGCTAAACTCACAATTTCTTTCTTAGGCAAAACCACAAATTATTGATTATCAGTTAAATTAAATTCCAAACATATTCTAAAATTTTATACCGATGTTAAGAACGTTTTTTATGTTGTTAGCCTTTACTTTCAGTGGCTACATTTATGGACAAAACTGCGGATTGGATGAAACACCTCCGACAATCTTACTAAAATCCGAGTTAGTAATTGATGATAATACTTTTACTAACGCCCTTTTTGATCTCAATTTGTATGCAGGATTCTTTGATGAGGGCAGTTCTGATAATTGCACAACAA
The DNA here is from genome assembly GCA_039176995.1 of Bacteroidota bacterium. Classification (GTDB taxonomy): domain Bacteria; phylum Bacteroidota; class Bacteroidia; order Chitinophagales; family Saprospiraceae; genus JAAUTG01. Next base: position 7,506 of record JBCDFY010000301.1, on the reverse strand, counting down.
AAGAAAATTTAAGATTCTCTTTCTCGCCTGACCCTGATGACCTATACAGGTCTATGCAAACTATAGGTGAGGGCTTGGATGAAATAGAAATTTGGATTACGGATGAAAATGGTAACCAGACATCCGCAATAACTAGATTGGTGATTAATGAAGACAACTGTGAAGTAGACAATACACCACCTGTTATTTACCACCCTAGCTACGTTCCTTATTCAATTATCTTGCCACAAGAATATATTGATTTAAACCTAAGTTCATTTGCATTATCTGCTATCGATAATTGTACGGAAACCCTTGATCTGCTATTTTCTTATTCTCCTAATGAAATTGTAACTTCAAAGTTAATTCCAAATTCACCCGGTGAGACAACTTTTGATATTTGGGTGACTGATGAGGCAGGAAATCAGAGCTCTTACACGATTACGTACAGATTAGAAGGTGATTTTGGTTGTGAACAGGATAACACGCCACCGTTCATTAACCTCAAGTCAGAACTGGTAGTAGCTAGTGGATCTGAACACATTATATGGCCAGGAGCCTTTGATGACGGTAGTGCAGATGGCTGCACTGCCCATGAAGATTTGATCTTTTCTTTTTCTCCAGACATCATAGATAGCCAGTTCGAGCAATTTAGGAATATTCCAGAAGAAGGTCTTGAACTAACGATTTGGTTAATTGACGAAGCTGGAAATAAAAGTTCACAGCCTACACTTCTAAAGATGGAAGAAGATTGTGAAGTAGATAATATTCCACCAGTTGGACACTTCCCCAGTGGTGCTTTTAGTAAGTACACTCCTTCAAATGAAGAAGTAGTTGAAAATGAAGTTAGGTTTTATGCTGACAGACACGATATTTATGTGACAGACAATTGTACCGAGCAATTTAGTATGCAACTCTCTTTTGATCCTAACGAAATCATTAACCAAATCACTTTCCCCTATGAGCCAGGTGCTTCTATTGATTATACGGTATGGGCGTTTGATGAAGCAGGCAATAGAAGCTCTTTTCAAGTTCATCGATATATCGCAGAGACAGATGAAAATTGTTCCGAAGCGCCTACCGATTTAACAGAAGTGAGTAAGAGTACGCGCCATGTTGAATTGAGCTGGTCTGATATGGAAGTTCCTAATGGCTATATACTAGAAGGAAGAGCACAAGGAAGCAACAGATGGTTGAGGAAAGTAGTCAGTAGAAATCAGACCACTATTAGAAGAAGATTCCAAGCAGGTGTGACCTATGAATGGAGAGTACGCGCCAACTGTAGTGATGAAGTAGCATCTCCTTATTCTGAAATTAAAACTTTTACCATTGAGGAGGATGCTCATACCTCAGTAGAAGGTAGAGGGGAAGCTATTTTTGGACTATTCGAAGAGTCCAAAATCTATCCCTCGCCTGCAAGCCATACCTTGACCGTCGAAAGTTCTCAGGAAATTCAACAAATTGAAGTATTTGATATGACAGGTAGGAGATTAAATATAGTTACTCCTGATAACGATCAAAGCATTCCATTAGATGTCAGTCGGCTACTGAAAGGACAATATTTAATCCGACTCACCTCAATTCATGGGGTGGAAACCCTACCATTCACCAAGCAGTAAATTTTATCCTATATCACTTTATATCTGACGGCTTGATAGGGAATCAAGCCGTCATTTTTAGACACGCTCTTAGTACAATGGAAAAAAGTTTCTTCATGTTTTATCTCCGCCGCTTCGCAGCGAAGCATTCTTGAGGAGTGAGCAATTGTTTTCGGGGAATCCCCGAAAACAATCGCTCGCTCCATAAAAAACACTGCGCGCCGCAGGCGCGCCAAAAACGCGAAATAATTTAATTTATAGTGTACTTCGTCTTAAGACAATTTAACAAACAAACAATTCCTTTTAACTTCCCCTTAGAACACCTCTCTATGTTTCAGTGGTACTTTAAATAAAGAACATCTAATTCACAAACCATACCGCTATGAAAAATCTATCGAATTTCTTTTTGGCTATTTTGATGACGAGTTTATTGGTGGCTTGTATGTCGCCAGAAAAATCATTGGAAAATGGAAATTATGACGCTGCCATTTACAAATCTGTAGATAAATTGGTAGGCAAGAAAAAGAAAGAAAAGTACGTGCGTGCTTTGGAAGAAGCCTTCTTCAAAGCTACCAATCGAGACATGGCAACCATCAATCGCTTGAAGCAAGGTGATGCCCCTGATAAATGGGCGAGAATTCATCAATTAGCAAAGCAAGTAGAAAAGCGTCAGCGTAGAGTTGAGCCCTTACTGCCATTGATAGACCGCAATGGTATTAAGGCAGATTTTCAGTTTGTGAAAGTAAATGCATTAGAGCAAGAAGCGCGCTCCAATGCAGCTTTGGCACACTACAATCGAGCATTGAATTTATTAGAAAAAGCAGAATTGGGCAACAAAAGAGCAGCGCGCAATGCCTATGATGAATTGCGTTCCATTGGTAATTATTACAAGCAATACAAGAATCAAGAAGATTTGATGGAACGCGCTAAAATACTAGGCATGACGCACGTTTTGGTGCGCATGGAAAATCGTTCTCGCGCCATTTTACCAAGCGATTTTGAGCAAGATTTATTGCAATTGGATACGCGCGGCTTGAATGCAACTTGGACAACTTATTACACCAACGAATTGTCAAATATTGACTTCGACTACGAAGCGGTCTTAAAAATCACCAATTTGGATGTGAGTCCAGGACAAATACGCGAGCGGGAATTTGAGGAAAATAAAGAAATTGAAGATGGTTTTGAGTATGTGCTGGATGAAAATGGAAATGTTGCAAAAGATACTTTGGGCAATGACATCAAACAGCCAAGAAATATCATCGTAAGTGCTTTAGTGCTAGAATCTTACCAACGAAAATTAGCAAGCATCGAAGCACGCCTAGAACTACGCGACCGAAAAACGCGCAATCTCATCAGCAGCGAACGTCTCCAAGCAGATGCTATTTTTGAGCATTATGCTTCCACTTTCCAAGGAGATAAACGCGCTTTGAGCGAAAATACTTGCCGCAGAATTGGTAATCGTCCTGTACCTTTTCCAAGCGATGCGAGTTTGGTATATGAAGTGGGAGAAGAATTGAAGCCTTTATTTAAGGAGAAGGTGAAGCGGATGCGGGTGATTTAGGAAGTTGATTTTCGAGATCGTAATATCATTTACAGCTGCGATGTAATATGCTCAATAGTTGAAAACTTTCAAGAATAGTGAGCGTATGGCATCGCGGAAGCATTCTGCGATGATCTAGTTTATTCTTCCTCTTCAAAGTCTTCCAAAATCTGTCTCAATTCTACGATCTTAACTGATGCCTGATCTGATTTATCATACAATTTAAGTAGAACGATTAGTGTTGTTTCGTCTTCCTCTTTTACATGAGAAATAACTCTACCTCCTCCACTCTTACCTTTGCCTTTACTTTTTATCTGAATACGAATCTTGTAAAAAAGTATCAGCGATTTTAGTTCCTAGGTAAGGATTCTCCAACAAATCATTTTGGAGTAATGCGATGTCTTCCTTAAGACTTCTATATTTTTTGGAAAGCTTCTTGAAGTCCTTTGCAAATACTGATGTGACCTTTATATCAATTTCCATCCAATAAGCTTTGCAAGTTTTGAAGTGGTTTTCCACCTCGTTCAGCTTCTTTAAGTTCCGACATACTTTGATGAAGATCGGACTTTAATTCTGATAAGAAATCAAATCGTTCAAAGACTTCCATCATTTGCTTATAATCCTCATAAGGAACTAACACACTTGTCGTTAGTCCTTCCTGATTGACTACGGACTGATGATTTTGAGTATTTAGCATGATTTGTTTTTTCAATTGATCTGCTTCAACTATGATTTTGCTCTTTTAACAGATGGAGTGTTTATTTAGTTGGTTTTGCTTGATCCTACCTCCATCTCTTTCACTTCTCTAATCCCTTCTTTAATAGATTTAGCCAATACTTCCAAACGCCGAATTTCTTCCACATGATTAGCCAACTGATGCCAATCTTTCATGGCAATTAACACATGGGTCTTGTCGCCCTGACTATCCGTTAAATATTGCAGTCCATTCGTAATGCTATCGCTTTGCTATGGCAACATTTTTGATTGATTTATAGTTCGCATCTGTAAGATAATGACTTCTACTCAAACACCAACTCACACCACGGCAGCCACTCGCGGAGTTGGGCTTTGTATTCTTCGGAGAAGTTGCTGTTGCGGGCATCTAGGAGTTTGAGATTTTTGAAGTGTAATGAGCATATGAAATCATAGAAGTATTCCGCGACAATGGGGGGGCGTTACTCATGAACAACTACCGTTTCGTTACTAAATTCCACAATAGAACTACCATTATGAAACGCTTCTTCAACTAGATGGAAATTGGATTCAAACAATTCCAGTAGTACTTTATTGACAATATTTCCAGTAGTAATCATCAATATACGTTTAGGACTTCCATGGAGAATATAGTGCTTGTGAAAATCGCTATCTTTTGAGGTAACAATTCTTTCTTCTGCTTCCGCTACAACAATAACTTCCCTATCAGGAGTAAGATTACCTTCTGGTAAGTCTCTAGTATGAATTACATCATGCCCTCTTTCTAGTAACCAATTTTTGAGTGCCATTGGCAGTTGAGCATCAATTATAAGTTTCAACATTTTTTAAGCAGCTTTTACATATTGGATACTCTTCACAGACATCAGGCGAGAAGCAAATGACAGACAAGCATAAATATCCTCTTCTTCTATATCAGGATAATCTTCTATGATTTCCGCTTTACTCATACCCGCAGATAATAAGTCCAATACAAAGGCAACAGGATAGCGCATATTCCTAATGGTAGGCTTTCCAAAACACACTTCTGGATTAAGTGTAATTCGTTCTAATAGATTAGTATTCATTGATTGTATTGTTTCTGTATTTGGTATAACAAAAAGCCTTTTCATTTAGTTGCTTCCTACTCGAATACCAACTCACACCATGGCAGCCACTCGCGAAGCTGGGCTTTGTATTCTTCGGAGAAGTTGCTGTTGCGGGCGTCTAGGCGTTTGAGGTTTTTGAGAGACTGTAGCCCTTTAGGTAAAGTTTCTAGTTCCGCAGAAAGTATAAGTATAATAGTTAATTGGTCTTCCTTATGCACAGGTCGAAGATATTCTGTACGGTTAATTATTTCTATAGATTGCTCTAATTGAGCCAACGGTTCTAAATCAGTTAATTTAGGTGTATTTCTCAAATCTAGCCAACCTAAGTTTTCTAGCTTTCCAATAGATTCGGGCAAAGCACTCAAGGCATTAGAGGTTAAATAGAGCGTTTGTAATTGGCTTAAATTGCCAATGGATTCGGGTAAGGCACTCAAAGCGGGATTATAGCTTAAATAGAGTGCTTGTAATTGGCTTAAATTCCCAATGGATTCGGGTAAAGCACTCAAAGCCTCATTATCGCCTAAATAGAGCGTTTGTAATTGGCTTAAATTCCCAATGGATTCAGGTAAGGCACTCAAAGCGGAATTAGAGTTTAAATCAAGTGTTTGTAATTGGCTTAAATTCCCAATGGATTCGGGTAAGACACTCAAAGCGGAATTATAGCTTAAATCAAGCGTTTGTAATTGGTCTAAATTGCCAATGGATTCGGGTAAGGCACTCAAAGCGGAATTAGAGCTTAAATCAAGCGTTTGTAATTGGCTTAAGCTGCCAAAGGATTCGGGTAAGGCACTCAAAGCATCATTATTGCTTAAATCGAGCGTTCGCAAGTAACTTAAACGAACAAAAGATTCAGATAAACGCTGGAAATTGTTACTGCTCAAATCTAGTATTTCGAGTTGTTTGAAAGAGAGTAGGTTTTGCGGTAGATCGTCTAAATCGTTACTTCCTAAATTTAAATTTTTCAAATAGGCTATTTCCTTGGGCAAAATATCCAAAACACTCGCCTTAAAATGTAAACTATCCACTTCCTCCATTTTTTTCCCTGCCAACGCCTCTTCATACGCCTCCAAACTTATATTCAAATATCGGATCTGCATTTCAGAAAACTGCTTTGCTTGAGACTCGCTAAGCATCAATCGCTTATACACTTTCTCCGCTTTTCTCAACTTCCCAGCCATATACAACTCATTTGCTCCTATACCAACAGCACACGCCTCTATCAACTTCCCTAAAGTATCTACCGTTCCCACAAAACGCGCATTCGCAAAATAAGTCAGGGCATTGCGATAATCACCTTTTGTAAAAAGGTCTGTACCCGTGGTGAGCAAGTAATCGTAAGCGTTATCTACGCTCAAAGTAGTGCGTAGTCGAGCTGCGCGTTCTGCACGAGATTGGGCAATTCTTTCGCTTTCCAAAGCGCGCAGTTCATTGACTTCGGCCTTTATTCTGGCTTGTTTTGCAGCATCAGCTTCTTGGTTGGCACGAGTTGTTTCCCTATTAGCAAAATCTAGGTTAGCGAGTGCTTTTTCTTCATTTTCGGTAGCGCGTTTTGCTTCTGCTTCGGCTATTTCTTCAGCAGCTTTTGCCTCTTTCAAAGCAATATCTTGAGCTTCCAAAGCAGCATTCGCTTTTGCCGTCTGACGAATTGCCAATATGCTCGCTATAATCGCTAAAACTGCTAATGTGATGCCTGCAATGGCAATCAAATTCGCCCTCCGCCGTTTCTTTCGTTCTTCTTTTAGCAGTTTCGCTTGCCGATCTTCCTCTTCCATCGCCACGAGTGCTTGCTTCGCCTTCAAAATGGGCTTCACCAAAGTATCGTGGCTCAATTCATAAACATAGCCACCTCGTAAGCTAGGTTCGCGCCGAATGATGTGCGTATTGACCAGTTGCGCCAATAATTCGTCACTCAATCCATATTGTCGTTTGATTTGTCCTTCGTAGAGACTCAAGCGGCGTTCTTCCTCTTCTAGTACCAAACCATATTCAATAAATCGCCGCGCCGCCAACTGATCCTCGGGCGAAGCCAACTGCTGAATCTGGTCATCGTAATAGTTTTCATAAACGGTTTGGATATTGCCGAGATCGCTGCGTTGCACGAAAGTGAGTCCTTGCTGCTCCACTTTGCGCTCAATGGCTTGGCAAAGGATTTGGAGTTGGAAGGATTCTATTTTTTGTTGGTGATCTTTGGTGAGGTAGTTGAGGATGGCATCTATGGTGTCGTCGGAATAGTCGAAAATGGGCGTGCGGAAGTTACCTTCTTTATAGGCAGGGTTATAAATAGCTTCTTCGGCTTGTAGTTCGGTGAGGGCATAGAGTTCGTACCAAGCGCGCTTCACGATGGGCAAGTAGTCTGAAATGCGGTCGAGCAAACTCATGCGGTCGGAGCGGATGGCGAAGAGGACGCGTGGTCGGCAATTGGTGTGGAGGAGTTGAAGTTGGTACGCATCTAAGCGTCGGGCGGCGAGGAAAGGGGGCGAAGCGTGTTGTTTTTGCACATATTAAGACCACAACCCCCCCAACCCCGGGCGGGTAAGCGGTTTTAAGACATAAGGCCAATGGGGGGTTTAGTGTGAAAATGGTAAGT
>JBCDFY010000300.1:0-7956 GCA_039176995.1 Bacteroidota bacterium | reverse complement strand
GTTCTTGGATTTCCAGTCCATTCCAATATTTTGCAATACCTTCAACAAAATGATATCTTCTAACATAATCATTGTCACCTTTTGGATTATAGTAAGGAGGATCTAAATATACTAAATCCAAGCCTTCACCTTGTTTTAGATCAAAGATATTTTCGTTGTGAGCCTTACATTTGTATTCGTTGCTGAAAACCGCTTGATTTAATAGCTTTACACTTTCTACAAAATGACTACGCAGCGATTTTTTGACATCTACTCTACCATCATCATAGCGATTTCCCGTGTAAGTAAATATTCCTCTCGGTCGTTTCTTCATACACGCTCTCACCAAGGCCGCAACTGCAATCGCTTTTTGATACTCGTCTGCTAAGGATTCAATATTTCCTCTTACTCTATCCAAAAATTGGTTTTCATCATCTGTAAAATAGATTCCAGAAAATGTTTGATTGATAAATTTGTAATCATTAGAGGTTTCCATTAAAAAACTACAAATTTCATCAGAGACGACCACATTATCATTCTCAATAATCGCTTTGGACATGTAGTAACTCATTGACATGAAATCATTCGTCACTACTTTTTTATCTTTCGTCTTCATGAAGTAGCTGACAATGTTGCTGCCTGAAAAAGCATCAAAGAAAGAGTGAAACTTGTACTGCGACAATATCTCCCAAATAGCATTTATTATTTTACGCTTACTTCCCATATACCGTGTACCAGGAAATTTTTGAAATTGGTCAACCTTTTTAGGAAGTTCTAGTAATGTTTGATCGCTCATTTTCCTACAACAATTATATCTACTCCTTTTCGATTAGAAGCATTTCGATTGATAAGTCTCTTGGTAGATACTTCTATAATTTCAAAATCCTTATACAATTCTAATATGCTCGGATGATTTGAATTGGTTAGTAAAACATAACATCCTTTTTCAACTAATTCTGCAAACTTATTTCTCAACTCAATATGATCTTGCTCGTAAAAAAACTCTTTCGTGTATCTCTTAAAATCAGAAAACTTCCCAACAGGGAAATATGGAGGGTCTAGAAAGATAAAATCCCCTTTGCTTACCTGATCGCGTAATACTTCTATATAATTTGCGTGCAAAATTTTTGTACCTGCTAAGATTTTTGAAGCATTTCTTAATCTTTCCTCATCAAAAACAACTTTACTTCTTTTTCCATAAGGCACATTGAATTTGCCTTTTTTATTCACTCGATACAATCCATTGAAGCAAGTTTTGTTCAAATAAATAAATCTTGCCGCTCGTTCCATTTCGCTGAGTGATGTGGGTTCTAATGCTCTAATTTTATAATAATCTTCTTCTGTATTTTTAAAGTCTTTCAGTTTAATAATTAAATCTTCAACTTTATCTCTAACTTGAATGTAAGTGACAATCAGTTCTTCATTAAGATCTGCAATAATGCTTTGGGTTGGATTTAGATGAAAATATAGAGCACCACCTCCAATAAAAGGTTCAATATATTTATCGTATTTGTCAGGAATTAATGGAGCTAAACTAGATAATAATTGGGTCTTTCCACCAGCCCATTTGAGGAAGGGTTTACCTCTAAGTTGAATATCTTTTGACGCCAGCTCTGTTTGCATTTCTATTCTGCTATTTGTACACCAAACATAAGATTAAATTTTTACAAATCAATATTTCGACATCATAAAATGTTTTATAAAAATTGAAGTAAACAAAAAATGTTTGAAAATAACGTCTTCTTCAAACCAAAAAAAGCAGCCCACCAAAACGATGAACTGCTTCCAAAATTTTTCAATAAAATCATTACAAAACAAAACGAAATTTCTTTTTACCATGTAGGTGTAGTAGTATTTTACATAGTTCATAGTAGCAAGTTTTTACAATCTACTGTTTGAACTATATGAATCCGCTATCTGCCTATGTGGTAAAAATCCTAATGCTCCAAGAAATCAATCAAATGTTTACGGTATTTGTAGTAATCGGGGTGGTTGAGAATTTCTTTGCGTTCGCGTGGTCGCTCGAATTCGATGTCGAGGATATCACCTATCTGTGCGCGTGGGCCAGAGGTCATCATAATGACGCGATCGGCTAAGAAAATGGCTTCGTCCACGTCATGCGTAATCTGAATGGCGGTGATTTTTTCTTTGTCCCAAATTTCTAGCAGTACATCTTGTAATTCTGCGCGGGTCAGAGAATCTAGCATACCGAAAGGCTCATCCAGCAATAGTACTTTTGGCTTCAGGGCAAACGCTCTTGCAATACCTACGCGTTGCTGCATGCCTTGTGATAAATCTTTTGCTTTTTTGCTGAAAGAATCACCCAAACCGACTTTGCTTAAATAGTATTTGCAAATGTCTTCGCGTTGCTTCTTACTGGCGTGCGGAAAAACTTGTTTGACGCCTAGCATTACGTTCTCTAATGCGGTCATCCAAGGAAAAAGGCTCGGTGCTTGAAAGATAACGCCACGATCTGGTCCTGGCCCTTTGATTGGAAATTCGTTCAGTAAAATCTGTCCACCAGAAATGGAATTCAATCCTGCAATCATGGTTAATAAGGTCGTTTTTCCGCAACCTGAATGTCCAATAATGGAAACGAATTCTTCTTTTTTGATTTGCAGTTGCAAATCTTCTAACACGACGTAGTCTCCTTTTGGAGTCGGATATACTTTTGTTAAATCCTTGATATTGAGCATCGTATCTCGCAAGGAGATGTTGTGCTCGGAAAGTGGTTTCGGTATCGCTGTCATGTTTTAATTTTTATGCTATTAGCAGTTAAAAGCCAAATATTGGGTGTTTGAAGTTTCCCGATTTCAAACGGATATTTTCTCGTTTCCAAACGAGAGAAAGAGATTCTGCCGTTGGGAAACGGCAACAATAATCGTGTCAAGTTAGGAAACTTGACACATCGCGTGGTCTTTGCAGCAAATCAACTCGCTTTTCTAAAAAATGGAAAAGTGCGCGAATTGGGTTTCATCGGCTTCAATTCTGGCAATTGATATTCCCTCGACTTAGAAAGCTTGTTTGCTTCTCCCAATTCCACTAAATAATTCAAAACATCGGTTCGTACGCTCTTGAAGTTGTCATCGGTATTCAAGGCTTTTTTATCTCTTGGTCGTTCCACATTTATGATGAACTCTGGCCCGAGCGATGCTTTTGGTCCAGGATCGAGTGGAATAATACGATCTGCCATAAAAATTCCTTCGTCTACATCATTAGTGATGAGTACAGCAGTGCGTTTATTTTTGCTCCAAATCTTTAGAATTTCTTCTTGCAAATTCCCTCTAGTCAAGGCATCCAGTGCGCCCAATGGTTCATCCATCAAAAGCAATTCTGGGTCGGTAGCAAGTGTTCTTGCAACCGCAGTCCGTTGACGCATTCCACCAGATAATTCTTTGGGTCGCTTGTTCGTCGCGGGCGTTAAATTCACCATTTCGATGAACTTGCGGATGTGTGTATCCCGCTTTTCTTTGCTCCAGTCTGGATAGACTTTATCTACCGAAAGTTGGATATTTTGATAGACGGTGTACCAAGGCAATAGCGAGTAATTTTGGAAAATAATGCCGCGCTCGTGACTTGGACCAGCTACGGGTTTTCCTTTGAATAAGACTTCTCCTTCACTCGGCGTCAGCAAGCCTGTCATCATGTTGACTAAGGTCGTTTTGCCACTACCCGAAAAGCCAACAATCGCTAAGAACTCGCCCTCTTTGATCGTCAAATTAATGTTAGACAACACTTCTACGCGACCTGCTTTGGTGTCGTACCACTTACTGACATTTTTGAATTCTATAATATTCTCCATTGTTGATCTGTGGATGTGTTGATTTGTTGAACTGACCGATCAGCTCAACAAATCAACCGTTAAACGAATAAACAATTTTAACCTACTGCCGCTGTTTTCTCAAAAGACACCGCGTTTTGAACAATTACCATCAAGCGATCCAGCAAGAAGCCGATGAAACCGATGATGAACATGGCAACAATGATTTTTGCATTGGAATCATTTGCGCCGTTTTGAAATTCTTCCCAAACGAATGAACCCAAACCTGGACTTTGTGCCAACAATTCAATCGCAATCAAAACCATCCAAGCTACAGAAATCGTGATGCGCATTCCTGTAAAAATCATAGGAATAGAAGACGGTAGAATGACCTTAAATATCTTTTTGAAAACGCTCAATTGCAATACATTAGCGACATTCATGTAGTCTTTATCTACCGAAGAAACGCCCACTGCGGTATTGACTAAGGTTGCCCACATGGCGCATAAACCAACACTAATGAAGGCAATTAAAAACGAAGTGTCTGAATCCGAACCTAGCGTCGCTGTTTTGACGATCATAAAGACCAACAACAGCCAAACGACTGGCGAAACGGGCTTGAATACCTGAATCAGCCAGTTGAAGGCTTTGCGTAAGTTTTCGTTCAATCCAATGAAAATCCCAATTGGAATGGCTATAAAGAGTGCGAGTAAAAAACCAACAAATACGGTCTTCAGGCTCGTCCCAATTTGATCGATAAAAGATGGACGACCCGTGTATTTGATGGGTGCTAATCCTTGTGCTTTTCTGTCTTTATTAGTAGCGGCCACTTTTGCGCTAAACTCTGTTTTTTTTGCACTAATGGCAATGTGATCTGCCCAGAGATTGGCGGCAGCTATTTTCACTTGTGCAGGCGAAGGCAAGGTGTTGGGCTGGCAACTAATGTCGCCCGAAGCGATACATTGCTCCATTTCTGTAGCCGCAGCTGCACCTTGCTCGGTGCGTGCCTTTTCGATTTTGGCGGTTGCTTCAATGTTGAACAGATAGGATGCTCCCAGATGCCAAACCAGTAGAAATACGGACATGGAAGCAATGGTGATTCCTGTATTTTTGAGGAAGCTGCTCCAATCAATTTTAGGCAAACTGATTTTGGAAAGCAAAGAAGAGAAAATAGTGGTCTTCGATGCTGATTTTTGACTGATGATTATATCGCTCATTTTCTTTTTGTTGATCTGCTGATTTGTTGATTTGTTGAATCGAATAAACAGTTCAACAAATCAACGAATTAACAAAAGTTATTTATAATGCTTCTTTATCCTTATTCCCAATTTTAAAGCTATTGATATAGCCAATTGGATCTTTTCCATCGTAAGTAGTGCCATCAATAAAATCAGCAGTGGCAGCTTTGTAGCCATCTGTTTCTGGAATATCAGTGGCAGGAATTTTACCTTCTTCTACTAACAGATTCGCTGCTTTTTCCCAAATATCAGGACGATAGATTTTCTTGATGGTTTCTTCGTACCAAGCAGCAGATTTGCTCTCTGGAATTTGTCCCCAACGACGCATTTGAGTCAAAAACCAAACACCGTCAGAGTAGAATGGATAAGTCGCATTGTAGCGATAGAATACATTGAAATCAGGCATAGAACGCTTGTCTCCTTTCTCGAATTCAAATGTTCCAGTCATGGAATTGGCGATCACAATAGAATCTGCACCAACATAGTCAGGCATAGACAAAATACCTACTGCTTTTGGTCTGTTCCCTGGCTCATCTAGCCATTTTCCAGCACGAATTAGAGCTTTCGTAATTGCCGTTGCGGTATTTGGATATTTTTCTGCGAAATCTTTGCGCATCACAAATACTTTTTCTGGATTGTTTTTCCAAACGTCGTAATTCGTGGTCACAGGCACTCCAATTCCTTTGAAAACGGCTTGCTGATTCCAAGGCTCGCCCACGCAATAGCCATAAATAGTTCCAGCTTCCATTGTGGCAGGCATTTGTGGAGGAGGCGTCACAGAAAGTAACACATCTGCGTCCACTTGACCTTGGATGTTACTCTCTGTGTACATTCCTGGATGGATACCCGAAGCTGCTAACCAGTAGCGAATTTCGTAGTTGTGTGTAGATACTGGAAAAACCATTCCCATTTTGAAAGGATTACCTCCGTTTTTGTACTCTTCTACTACTGGCTTCAAAGCATCTGCTTTGATTGGATGAATGGGTTTGCCATCTGGACCTTTTGGTACATTCGGCTTCATTTTTGCCCAAACATCGTTAGAAACTGTGATTCCATTACCATTCAAATCCATTGAAAATGGTGTGATTAGTTCTGCTTGGCGACCAAAACCTGCGCCTGCTGCAATTGGTTGACCCGCCAACATATGCGAGCCATCTAATTGACCGTCAATGACGCGGTCAAGTACATTTTTCCAGTTTGATTGTGCTTCAATTGTTACGTAGAGACCCTCTTCTTCAAAATAACCGAGTTCTTTGGCAATGGCTAGAGGTGCCATATCGGTCAATTTGATGAACCCGAATTTTAGTTGTGGTTTTTCAATTGCTAAGGTTGATTCTGTACTGCTGGAAACATCTGCTTTGGACGTTTCCGTCATAGCATCACCGCCACCACAGGCGATAAAGGACATAGCAAGGACTATCAAGAAACTATTGATTAAGTATCTCATTTGTTTGTCTATTTTGTATTTAGGAAATATCAGAATGTCAAAATTGGAAAGAGGTTATGGTTTAACTACTTCGTTGTTCTTCTGCTTTTACTCTTTCTTCGTCTTCAATAAAGTTGGCTTAAATGTAATCATTGTCCATGCCCAACTGTTCAGTCGTTGATCTCCAGGACGTAATGTAGTAAGTGTCTCTGTTCCAAATAGTTGAGAATAACCTATATTTAAGCTAACTGCTGGAGATAGTTTCACTGCATAAACTAAATCTACTTCCAATCCCATTGCACTACTCAACTCTTCTCCTTCTTTAGAAAGCTGTGTAGAGCCTGTTAAAAACTCATGCACATTGGCGATTAGAGCACCTTTCTTTAATCCAAATTTTGTTTTCACGTAAAGGTCAGTTACTCCGACTGTTCCGTTTGCAGGACCAACGAAGAAGTAGTCCATAAAACCGTTGTGTGCGTGATTCGTACCATAGTCAGGGGTGAAGTGACGAATATCTGTGGAAGTATCATCATCATTTTTACCAGAAATATACTCTGCGCCTACTGTAATTGGTGTCACGCTAGTTTTAAAGGTCAGATTTGCCCCTGCCAGCAACGCATTTACATTGTTAGCACCAATTTTTCCAGTCTGATAATAAACATCTGCACCAAACTTGATGCCATCGGTGAGTGCAAAGCGAGGAATGAATCCGAAAGTTTGCTTGTAAGAAACCGTAGAGTCCGCTTGCTGAGTCCCTGCATTTAAGGCTAACAAGGAAATACTTCCTTTGGCAAATTTCTGATTGAACCAAGCATATTGGAGTGTTTTGTAGTTTCCTCCAACGCTGTAGAAATTAGCTCCTGCTGCCTGCAAATAGCGAGGTTCTGGTACGTCATCATCATTATTAAAGGCAAAACCTGCATGTAATTTCGTCTTCGATTCTTTGTCTTCATAGATCATCAATAAGGCATCGTGGCGGCGCCCTTGTTGCGCCCATTCTAAACCTCCAAGAAAGCGTTGGTTGTCATAAGAAATGATCTGGCGACCTGCCTTCAATGAGAATTTGTCGTTCAAGTAATACTGTCCCCAAGCCTCGCTCAGAAAGGTATTGCCATTTTCTTGCTTAAAAATTTGAGGCGTTTCTCCCCAAAAACGCACATCTTGTAAAGCCAAGCGGAATTTGTATTTTTCTTCCGCATAGTCTAAATAAAGGCGGCTGCGTTGTTCTGTGAAAAAAGCTGGTACTTTACCTTCGGAAGTGGGTGTCTTGAATCCATTTCTGAGTTCCGAACGAGGGCGCACTTCTGCGCTGAGTGTGAATTGTGCTTGGAGTTCTGTGCCGAGCCAACAAAGCAATAGCATAGCCAGCAGCACACGATACTGTCGTAAATTAAATCCCTTCATTGTTGTTAACAGTTAAAGTGTTTGTAGTAAATGGAAAAGTGCTTCGTTGAATAACTTCATAATAACAGAAGCAAATATAAAAGGATTTTTTAAAATTAAGTAAAAATACTTAATTTTTATGAAAAAATACGTAATTATTAAGCGGTTAC
>JBCDFY010000299.1:0-7993 GCA_039176995.1 Bacteroidota bacterium | reverse complement strand
GAATTGAAATTGATATTCCTAGCGTAGAGTTAAAGGAACATGAACGCATAGAACAATGTGAGCAGCTTGTTAAGAACTATAAGGATGCGCCTGAAATAGTTTTTGAGGATGCTAATAGAGCGTATTATATGCCCAAAAGTGATAGAATTAATATGCCTGATTTATCACAGTTTGAAAGTGCAGAAGAATATTATTCAACACTTTTTCACGAAATGAGTCATTCTACTGGACATCAAAAAAGATTAAACCGTGATGGTATTACCAAAGATGTTTTGTTTGATAATTTGGTTTATAGCGAAGAGGAACTAATCGCAGAAATGGGAGCTTCGTTTTTATGTGCTAAAGCTGGAATTGATATACAGCCAGTAACCGAAAATAGCGCAGCTTATTTACAAGGTTGGTTGGGTGTTTTGAAGAAGGATAAGAAGTTTATTTTTAAGTGTGCAGCGAAGGCACAGCAAGCAGTTGACTATATTTTGAATGTGAAGAAAATTTGATTTGGTTAATTATAGGATTTGGAGCAGTTAGAAATAATTGCTCTGAATCTGCATTTCTGGAATTGGTGAAAATATTTTTGTGCCGTCAACGGCATTGCCTGTTTAAAGAAGTGGGCAATTCTTAGTTGGACTTTGATAATTATTCCGCTCGTGCCTTGCTTTTGTAATTATCAAAGATAGTGGACGGTATCTTTAAATAACAATCTTCTTGAAACCTGATAATATTTGAGATTTACCATGAAAAATGCTAATTGTACTTTCTATTTTTCATGGAGTTTTAACATTTATAATTATAAGTGGATAAAAGGATAAGCGGATAGACTAAATCGCTTTTAAGAGTTCTTCCAAATCTTCATCTTTCCATAAATCATGATCTATTGCTGCGTGAGCTTGGTTTAGCTTCTCTATATCATATCCTTGTATCTTTTTGAGCAGTTCTAAATCAATAGATTCAGGTGCAGGAATCTTTGCAATAGCAAGAGTATCTTTTTCATCTATTGAGGAAAGAAATAACAATAATTGTTTTACTATATCCTCATTTTGAAGGGCAATTATAATTTTGATGATTTCTAGTTTGGTGCTTTC
Organism: Bacteroidota bacterium; assembly: GCA_039176995.1. GTDB lineage: Bacteria > Bacteroidota > Bacteroidia > Chitinophagales > Saprospiraceae > JAAUTG01. The sequence continues at coordinate 6,911 of JBCDFY010000299.1, read as the reverse complement.
TATACTCATTTCTCAATTCGTTTGTTTACAAATTGCCGTGATAGTGTAACGACTTTTCAGCAAAGTAAAGGGCGAATAGTCAAATCTAGTTCCTCACCTAGTAATTGATGGCGTAGAATCCTTACTTGCTCATAGCGTTCTTTGTTTTCTTTGATAGATTGTAGTGTGGTTCTATGTGAAGCTTTTCCTTGATGTTTTCTAGCTTCATCTTTTTGGATAGATTGATAATAGCGTTCTAAAAAACGGTTTTCTAAGCGAGTTAGATTGAGGGATAGATAGGGGTTATTTGCATCTAATTCTATACCGTAAAATTCTTTGGGAACATCTATTTCAAGCACTTTAGATTGTATTTGATTTTCTACAACTATTTGATCTTTAGTAGCTTCTTCTTTTTTATTTTCAACAGCAATAATAGTACCATTTTTCAGAACGGCTTCTATTTCTCTTTGAGCAGCATAAAAAGCTTTCATTTCTGCCCAAAGTTCTTTATTTTGATAGAGTTCCCACTTGGTGGCAAAGGCAGTTTCTCGAAGGAGCATAATTTCAATTATCCATCCGATCGCCATTAAAGTCGCTACCGAAATTGTCCATGACTGACCATAGGGAATCATTACGGAATAAGCCTCCCATAAAGATAATAATAGTAAAATAGTTGCTGCAATCGTGCCAAAGGATAGCCGACTTTGCAAATTAATTGGATTTAATTGAAAGAAGAATACCAATGCTCCACGTCCAGTTTGTATGGCTAGTGGCACTAGAAATGCAGCCACTTTGAAAGCGATGTTGGGTGAACTTTCCGCATGGAAAATCCCCATGATAATTGCAGAAATTAAATAGGTTGCTATCAACAAGCCAAAGGATAGCTTGGGAAGGATTTGGCGTAAGGTTTTGATTGAACTACCAAAATCTTGATTGATTAGTGTATGTGCCATAGTTGTTGATCTTAATTTTTAGGTGACTTTATTCGATTATCATTTGATGATATTTGTCTAATACTTCTTTTTCAAAAGAATCCAAATAAACTTGCGTTACTTCTTCGCTGCTGTGTCCGAGAGCTTCACTGATGATTGCTGTTGGCACACCTTTATATTTGGCGATAGTTGCGTAGGAGTGTCGGGCTACGTAGCTTGTTAGATTGGCTTCGATTTCGCATAGACGAGCAATCTCTTTTAAGACTTTGTTATATCGTCTCAATTCGTCTCTTACATTCACGATTTGTTGCTTTGGATCAGTTGACTTGATTACATTTAAAATGAAATTTTTCTTTGATTTGCCTTTTGTGTATCTATCCAATAATTTTTGCAGAGGTGGTGATAGTGGAATGCTGTGCAATTTTCCTGTTTTACGTCTTTTATATTCAATACGACCTTGAATAATATCTTTGACTCTTAGAAAGGCTAAATCTGCGAATGATGCTCCCATCAAATAGAAACTCATGAAAAAATAATCTTTAGCTCTAGTCTGTCTCGCAGTCTGTGGTTCAAATGCTTTCAGTTTTTGAACATCTTCTCTACTAATCGCTCTTTTGCGAGTACTCTCGCTTTTTATCTTATAATCTGAAAAAGGATAGCTGTCTTGTGAAACTCTTTTTAGCTTTATGGCTCTATTGTATAATGCTCTTAGGGTACGAAGATTTACTGCCAAGCCATTGAGTGTATTTCCTCTTGATAAATACCAAGCCTCATATTTTTTCAACCATTTGTAATCTACCTTTTTGATTGGGAAGTCTTTATTCTTTGCGTATTCCTTAATACTTCTTAGCATCGTATCATAAACACGAGCATTCCCGAATTTTTGCGCTTCTCTCAATTGAGCAATGATTTCGTCTCCAAACTCGAATACCATCAAGTCTGTATGTTTATTAGTCAGAAATCCTTTGATTTCCTTGAAGGATAAATTATCCAATTTTCCTTCTGCTTCTAATTGAGTGAGAATATCAAAAGCTTTTTGCTTTTTCTTTAAGATGATAGCATTGATTCGATTTAGATTATCGACTGTCTTACAAGAAGCTTTAATGCGTTCTTTTTTGCTGTCCCAATCTTTAGGAAGAATGCTATACCCTAGTGAGATTTGATTTGACTTTCGATTGTAAAGTAATCTTAGTTTTAATGGGCTTTTTCCATCAGCCTTCACAGAACGAGTATCTAACGCAACTTTTACAGTAATCATGAGCAAATGATTTGTGCGTGCAAATTTGCACGCCATTTGCACGCAAATTACGTATTAATCTGTTCGTAAGCAAGCCCATCAAAATCATAAAACATTGATAAGCAACACATTAAAAATCATATTAAACCATATTAATACAGTTTGGTGAAGTTTTGGGAGCAGGGGGTCGCAGGTTCGAATCCTGCCACCCCGACACCGATAGTCAAGGAGCTATAATTGTGCTATAGCTCCTTTTCATTTTTAGTTTAAATATTTTGCCTCTGTTTAAACGCTTCCTCTAAAACGCTTGACTTTCCTCTAGTTTCTAGTTTCACTTCATTTTCATTTCAACTATCTTCTCTCCCCAGAAACCATGTACCAATACCTTCGTTACTTCAGTATATGATGGAGATATAATCACCTGCGATATTGATCTGGGATTCCACACCTCTTTGAGGAGGCAGGAATTTCGATTACAAGGCCTGGATGCTCCTGAGCTTCGTGGAGAGGAAAGTTGGTTTGCGATAGTTTTCACATTGGATGGAATTAACGTTGATGAGTATCTGATCAAGCATGATTTTGCAATTCGAACTTATGAATGATAGTCTGCTTCCTTCATCCTATCTCCTTGTTTTTCAATATTTTAGTACTAGATAAAAGGAGTCGCTGTAATTTTGTAATCGTAAATTTCGAAGGCGCAATTTGGGTTTCAAGTTGCGATTTATACCTTAATGTATCAGTAGTAATCAGAGAATGATAATTAGCGTATTTTGGAGGATTATCTGCAAATGGCATTTGCGATGTTTCATCTAAAAGACCCGTCATTAAATCAGTATAGGGAGAACTATCCCGAACGCGAAGCTAATCTCTCAAGGATTTATAAGGTGGATTTTTTGCCTTCCTCTTCTGCTATGCGGGAGGGCATAGATTGGATTGAGCCTAGTGCTTTTCAAGATTGATTCAAAATTCCTATTGGGGAGTTATCCCAAGCAAGTGTACTGGAGTATCATATACGTTACATCATTGGTATAAAAGAAGGTTACGTACTTGTACAAGTAGAAGCGTTGAGAGCTAAAGATAGCTTACGAACCAAGCATCGGACGGACGCCAAGGGAAATATTTGTATCGCTCGGTGGTCAGAAAATCTCATTTTGAATGGGCAGCATCAAGATATTTAAACTAATTATTTTGAATACGAAGAACGGGATGCTCATAGCAAACGAATTTACTTAGGCTCTTATTAGCCATCAGGAGGATACAGAAAAATCAGTCATTTTTGAGGTAAATTACTATAGTTCGGCTGTGAATCTTTATGGATGTAGTGAAGGGATTCTATAAAGTTTAGAGAATCAACACTTTGTGCCTCTTTCTTCGTTACGTATTTTTCCTTAACGAGTTGTCCTACCAAACCATCTTAATCCTGAGTGTAAGAAGACATAGGAAATAAAATAATCGCTGCTGCTAAAATCAGATAACAGCGAATATTTTCTGCAAAACTGGTTTTCTGTATATTTTTCATTAGCGCACTAGAGTTGATTCTCCATTATTTCTTCTTCTTCGCCGCCGCTTTCTTTTTAGGCGCCGCCTTCTTCCGCATTTTCTTCTCGAATGCATCAGGAATCTGCGCTTTGATGATTTCTTTCACCTCTTCCAAAGTCATCAATGCTGCTTCCTCTGAACTTACGCGCTTACCATCTTCCTTCTTTGGAATATTGACTTTTTTCTTCTTGAATTTGATGATTGGTCCCCAGCGCGCATTTTCAACCGAAATTTTCTCTTCTTCCCAGTTGTGGATATAACGATTAGCTTCCTTCTCAATTTTCGCATCAATCAACTCAAACATTTCGGGCTCGCTGATCGTCTCTGGGTTGTAGCGTTTAGGTATATTGATGAACATATCGTTCCACTTCAAAAATGGTCCAAAACGTCCTTTTCCTTTCGTTACTGGTAAGCTCTTATAAGTTGCGACTGGCGCATCTGCTTTGCGCTTTTCTTTAATCAATTCTAGCGCGCGATCAAAAGTCAAATCCAATGGGTCTTCACCTTTTGGAATAGAAATGAAACTGTCTTCGTGCTTCACATACGGACCATAGCGACCGATGGCAACAACTACTTCCGCATCTTCAAAATTCCCTAGTGTTTTAGGCAATTCAAAGAGTTCCAAGGCTTCCTCAAAAGTGATGGTTTCCATATTTTGGTTGAAGCGTAGGTTAGCATATTTGGGTTTTTCGTCTTCTGCCAATTCATCGGGCGCACCGATCTGTGCGACAGGTTTTCCAGTTCTCGCCATACGCACCAAAAGTGTTCTACCTGTCTCTGGATCTTTACCCAAAATGCGTTCCCCATTTGCTCGTTCTGCTTCTTCCATCGTGCGCTCTACATCGGCGTGGAAAGGCACGTAGAAATCGCCCAACATATCTCGCCAATTCTCTTTTCCATCGGCAATGGTATCGAATCGTTGCTCAATATTAGCAGTAAAGCCATAATCCATCACATTATCAAAATGCTCCGAAAGGAAGTCGCTCACTAATTTTCCCATATCCGTTGGATACAAGCGATTTTTGGTCGTTCCTGTAATTTCGCTATCTTTTTTCTGCTCTACTTTTCCATCTTTCAGCGTGTAAACGTTGTATTTTCGCTCGACGCCTTCTCGACTATCTTTCACGACATAACCTCTTCCTGCTTCCATGATTTTACTGATCGTTGGTGCGTAAGTCGAAGGCCTTCCAATGCCCAATTCTTCTAGTTGCTTCACCAGACTCGCTTCTGTAAATCGTGCTGGCGGACGCGTAAATCGTTCTGTTCCAGTCATTTCCCTCAAATCTAACTCTTGTCCTACTTTCAAGGGAGGTAGAATTCCGCTTGCTTCCTCTTCGTCATCATCGTCTTTGGATTCGATATACACCTTTAAGAAACCATCAAATTTCAAGACTTCTCCAACAGCTTGTAATTGTTCTTTCAAGGTCGAAATACCAATTTTTACCGTTGTCTTTTCTAGTTGCGCATCCGACATTTGCGAAGCAATCGTTCGCTTCCAAATCAAATCATACAAACGTTGCTGATCGCGGTCGCCTGGCACAAAACTGTTTTGAATTCTAGTTGGTCGAATGGCTTCGTGCGCCTCTTGTGCATTGTCTTTTTTGGTTTTGTAGCGGCGCGTATTCACATACTGCTTACCATATTTAGATTCAATTTCTTGTGCAATAGCTTGTAAAGCTACTTCACTCAAACTGGTCGAGTCGGTTCGCATATAAGTGATGTGTCCAGCTTCGTACAATTTTTGTGCGGAAACCATCGTGCGCTTCACCGAAAAACCCAATTTTCTACTCGCTTCTTGCTGCAAAGTAGAAGTTGTGAAAGGTGCAGTTGGACGACGCTTGGTAGGACGAACTTGAATATCTTTAATTGTGAAAGTTGCGCCGTTGGATTTATTTAAAAAATCCGCAGCATCAGTTTCTTTGTCAATTTTTCCTGGCAGTTCTGCTTTCAACGCAACTACTTTTCCTTTATCGTTCTCTACATTAAAGATCGCACTAACCTTATAATAAGGTGTCGCTTCAAAATCCTGAATTTGGCGTTCGCGCTCTACTAGCAATTTCACCGCTACCGACTGTACGCGACCTGCCGACAATTTGCCTTTTACTTTTCGCCACAGCAAACCCGACAATTCAAAACCTACCAAGCGATCTAGCACTCTTCGCGCTTGCTGCGCATTCACCAGATTAATATCAACCGTTCGAGGTGTCTGGATCGCATTTTTTACGGCAGGCGCAGTAATTTCACGAAAAACGATGCGCTTAGTAGAGTTAGCATCCAAGCCTAGCACTTCACACAAATGCCAAGAAATGGCTTCTCCTTCGCGGTCTTCATCCGTTGCGAGCCATACATCGTCCACTTTTTTTACCCAATCTTTTAGCTCTCTGACAACCTTCTGCTTATCAGGCGTAACGACATACTTCGGCTGAAAATCGTTTTCCACATCCACGCCATTCTTATCTAAATCCCGCACGTGCCCATAACTAGACTTCACGGTAAAGTCTTTTCCAAGTATCTTCTCAATTGTTTTTGCCTTCGCAGGAGACTCTACTATCAATAAATTCTTTGACATATTATAATATATTAGGGTGTCTGTTCTTATTGAAAACAAGCATACAATAATAGCATAGCTATAAAGACGCTAATTATTACTGCGGTTTAATTTGCTTAAACTTAGAGCTTAAGCAAGAGTTATTGCATGATTATCAATTATTTATCCATTCCATCAAAACGAATACGCTTTTCAAATAAAGCGCAAATATCTAAGGTTATTTTATATTTGGATAAAATGGATTTTTAATTGTAACGAATTAATTCGAAAATGTGACTTTTATCTAAAAATGAAATCGACTGGTAGAAACGACTCTTTGATAAGTAAAGTTTATCTTTTTTTGTGCTCTATTTCAAAAGTGGACACGTTTCTCGGGTTCGTGTAGTCGCAACCAAAAAATCTTTAAAGGTAGATTTTTTGGTTGCTCCGAGAGGAGTTTGAGGGAGAAAAGCATGAAAAATCTACAATTTTTCATGCTTTTCTCCCCTAAAAATTCCCTAAGCAGAAAGCCTTTTCACCTTTGAAATTTCAATCTGCCTAAGGCACATACGCACGAAGCTAAAAATAACATATACATAGTTCATTGGGAATCAGGGCGAAAAAACCTGCTTAGCTTAGCAAAAAGGAAATAAAATCTAAGCAGTAAAAATGAATATAGAACAAATATCATCAAAAT
>JBCDFY010000298.1:0-7997 GCA_039176995.1 Bacteroidota bacterium | reverse complement strand
CTTCTTCATTCAGCGTGATTGACCAAGAAAAAATCAAGGACTTTCTTGATAAGCATCCCATTTCTTGGGAATTAAAAGGAGGCGTTGATTTCATTGGTTTAGAAGACAATACCTTTAATATCAAATGTATGCCTACTAATATGATTATTGACAAAAATAGAAATATCAAATACTTTAAGTGTGGTACAGTAGGGTTTGGTTCAGAGTATACCAAAATTCTTGCCCATGCCTCACAGAGCAAAGAATAAATATTCTAATTCATTCAGCTAAAGTTAGCTATCTAATCAGCCCTCCATAGGCGTACAAATTTCAATTAAAAATCCATCTAAATCTCTGACATAAGAAACTGTCTGCCCCCAAGGCTTGGTTTTTGGTGCTTCCAGTAAAGTTGCTCCAGCTTGAAGCGCAGCCTCGACTGTTTTTTCGACTTCTTCGGTCGTAAAACCCAATTCTATACCGAATACTTTCTGGTTCAAATCGCTTTCTTGAAAACCCTCTGACAAATTTGTTTTGGCTAATTCCACGAAAGCAAAAGCAAGGGTTGTTTCTCCCGATAGCACTTCTCCATAATCATTTTCTGGAGTAATAAATTTTCTAGTGAAGCCAAAAGCTCGCTCATAGAATTCAATGGTTTTGGTAACATTTTGGACGTAGAGAATGGTGTAGGCAAATTTTACCATCGAAGTGATTTACAAGTCAACAAAACCCAAACTTACGATTTATTATAAACAACATTCGACATATTCCAAAGCTGTTCTAAAAAATTGTTATACTATCTCTATGAATAAAAACCGCCATTTCCTTCTCCACAAACCCTACGGCTACTTATCGCAGTTCATCAACAACCAAAGCAGGCGAAAAAACAAGAAACTATTGGGGGAACTCTATGATTTTCCTGCTGGTACGATGTCCATTGGGCGATTAGATCAAAACTCGGAAGGCTTACTATTGCTAACCACAGAAGGCTTGGTGAGCGCGCAAGTTAGAAGCAAGAGGGTGGAAAAAGAATATTACATTCAAGTAGATGGAGAAATTACGGAAGACGCCATTGAACAGTTGAAAAATGGCATAAATATTAAGGCTAAAAATGGTTTCTATCTAACTTTACCTTGTAAAGCGAATCGATTGAAAATTCCTCCTATATTTGAACGCCCACCCCGTAAAGTAAGGCATGAAAAGCATGGACCTACGAGTTGGGCTTCTGTCACCATTACCGAAGGAAAATTTCGACAAGTACGCAAAATGAGTGCGGCAGTTGGCTTCCCAACACTTCGGCTGGTGCGTGTCCGGATTGGAAATATTCATTTAGGGCAATTGCAAGCGGGCGAAGTGTTAGAAGTAGAAAAATTCGATGTAGAGCATTAACGATTTGCTGCATAACGTCACATGGAAGGTTCATTATTGCCAAACGTTTAAATAACTCACTTTTGTAACAAAAGTACTATTCTCGTAGTAAAACAATATAGAAGAACATTATTTACCCATTGCTAAAACATAGCTCATGAAAAATTACTTACTCTTACTGAGTGCACTCCTCCTGAGTAGCACCCTTTTCTCCCAAGGTAATATCAACGGTGTAGTCATCAATGAAGTATTGCTCGATCCAAGTGCAAGTAGCACACCAAGTGGTTGTACTGGATCGGCTGCCGATAACAGTTTTGATATCGACGGAAATAATAGTTTTGAAGATAACGATGAATTTATAGAACTATATAATATCACTACCATTGATGTGAATATTGGTGGTTGGACATTAGCAGATGATGATGGTAATTCCTTTACTTTTCCTGCTAATACATTCATTGCTGGACAAAGCTATATAGTTGTCACAGGGAATTGGACTGGGTCTACTCAGCCTGCAAATGTGTTTACTGCTAATTTGGGTCTTAATAATGGTGGCGAAACTATATTCCTAACTGATGGTAATACTTGTATCGTAGTAAGAGTAGGCGGTTCAGATAGAAATGATAACGACAGTCCTCCGACTGGCTGTATTTTTCCGTACGATGCCGATGAAGATTGGGGACGCGACCAAGATGGCAGCGCAGTAGGCAGAAATCCAGATGGTTCTGCTATGATTGCAATGGGAACTTGCGGAACAGCAACACCAAACATGGTGAATAGTCCACTTCCTGTCGAGCTGACTCGCTTTACTGGAAAAATCATAGGAAATAGGGTGGAACTCAAATGGACGACTGCTTCGGAGCTAGAAAATAGTCATTTTGAAATTGAAAGAAGTGAGAATGGAAAGATGTTCAAACAAATCGGAAAAGTGAAAGGCAGTGGCAACACTCTGGAAACACAATACTATGATTTTGTAGATGTTACGCCACTTCAAAATTTGAGTTACTATCGTCTAAAACAAGTAGATTTCAACGGGACTTCTACTCACAGCGAGATCATTGCGTTGGCAGCAAAAGACAATCACAAGGAATTTGAAATCTACCCCAATCCTTCTCCTGGTGGTATTGTACAATTAGATTATGCTACCGATCAAAATGGGAGTTTGCAACTTCAAATTATTGGTTTAGATGGACAGATTTTGTTACATCAATTCTTTATTGTTGAACGAGGTCAGCAATCACTACAATTGGATTTGAATTCACTGGCAAAAGGAATGTACTTTGTGAATTTACAACAAGGAAAAGACGTTCATCGGCAGAAGATCGTAGTGCAATAGGCAAAATGGTTTTGCAGTAAAATGAACATTATTACATAGGTTACGCTGCGCCGCAGCTTCAATATTTGGAATAATTTTTTGGACTACAAATATTTCGCTGCTCTGCAGCTTGAGAAAGTCGTAGCAAAAAAACTTTGCATCTTCGCGTCTTTGCGTGCGCCTCAAAATACCTCTAGGCTAATTTGATCCATTTCCCTCCTTTCCGCGCCGATTTATACAAGGACTCAATAATCCTCATATCACGCAAACCTTCTTCACCCGAAGCAATAACAGGCGTCTTATCCAAAATATTCCTTGCAAAAGCATCCATCTGCGCGGCTTGCTGATTGATTTTGGGAAGATTCATTTGCTTATTGCCGATGTAGCCATCTGCACCGCTATAACCAAAAGAAGGTTTCAAACCATAATTTCCCTTTTCCGCAGAAATATGAAGGTAATTGCCTCTTGCCGCATAACTTGCCGTCAAGTTAGCGACTGCACCACTTGGAAATTTCATGGTGAAAAGAATCGTTTCTTCCATCCCATTCATCAAGTTGGGATAAGTATTGTGCGTTGTAGCGCGCACTGCAATTGGTTCTTCGCCTGTGCTGTACCGCGCTCCTTGAATGCAATACACACCGACATCCATCAATGCACCACCGCCTGCTAAAGACTTATCCGTGAATCGCCAATTATCACCCTTCACACCAAAAAAGGATAACTCTGCTTGTATCACTTTAATCTTTCCCATTTCTTGCTCCCGCCCAATCCGCATCAACTCCCGATGCGAAGGATCGTATTGACAGCGATAGCCAATTTGTAGTAATCTGCCTTCCTTTTTACAAACTTCCACCGCTTCCGCCGCCGCTTTGTAAGATACATCAAACGGCTTTTCGCAAATGACGTGTTTGCCTGCTTTCGCCGCTCGAATCACATATTCTGCGTGCATGGAGTTAGGCAACACCACATAGACCATATCAATATCTGGATTCTCCGCAATCGAATCAAAGTTCTCGTAATTGTAGATGTTCTTTTGCTCTACGCCATACTTTTCCATCCATACCTTTTCCTTTGCTGGTGTTCCCGTCACGATACCTTTTAATTCGCAATACTGCGTTTCTAGTAAGCCTGGACGGATTTTGTGTTCGGCATAATAGCCCAAGCCTAAGAGGGCGACGCCTAACTTTTTCTCCTTGGAAATCAATGCCTTATTGGCACTAGCTAAGTTGGTGGTAAGTAGTGCCGCTGTTCCGAGTCCTGCATTTTTCAAGAAGCGGCGGCGATTGTTTGTTGTTTGCATAGTAAGGAAGTTGGTTGGTGAATTTGACGTGGGCAAGATAAGAAGATACTGGGTAGGATGAGAACGCTGATGGAACGGATTTGACGGATTTTCGCAGATTTTTTCCATAGGAGACGGTCGGGAAAATCGACTGCCTCCTTCTGCCTATTCTATGAAATCCCAAGAGATTTCCCTTTTGAAAATCTCTATACATTCTTCCATCAGCTCCAGACTGATTTCCGCTTTGAATAAAGTGATAGTTCTTGTTTTATCAGTATCATCTCTAAAAATTTCAACAATACACTCATCATTCACATAGATTTCAACGCCTATTCCATCTCTAGAGCTTACGTCACTCGCAACTAATATTTTATTTATTCTAGTTCTCATTTTTTTCCTTGATGCTAACCAATGTGAATATAGGTTACTAAGAGTATTTTTCATTACAATAGATACTGGTATATCAAATTGCTCTACGTCTAACCTTATTCTTATTAATGGTAATAAATTCGTTTTTGCTGCTTTCTTCTTGTTCTTCTAATTCAGAAAGAATAATAAGTAGACTTTCAAGAATCGTTTCATAGTCTTCTTTTTGATACCTTACGAAGATGATAGTCAAGCCTTCTATTTGATGAGCAAAAACCCATTCACCAAAATCTTTATCTTCCGTAAGCAACGTTTGTTGATTGCTTTTTGCTAACTCAATGACTTCTTCATCGCTAATACTAGATGCGATTTCAAGTACCCAATCAACTTGAAAACCTTTCGCTCGAAGCGTACGAACAAAGTTACCATTAAAACCCTCGTCTGCTAAGATTAGTAATTTACTCATGCTGCTGCAATCATCTTTTCAGATTCCATAATATCCGCTGCATAGGCAACACTTGCTAGAATTGCATCAGCAGTTAAGTGAGGATACATCTCTAGTATCTCTTGCAAATTATACCCATCTGCAAGTTTTCTTAATATTAGTTCTACTGTAATCCGCGTACCTTTGATGATAGGTTTACCAAGCATCACTTTAGGGTTAGATTCAATAAGCATTCTATAATCTGTCATAGCCAAACTAGATTTTTAATATCAACGTGTCAAATTTCTATTTGGTTTCTAGCATCGTCATTTTCGACGATACCATTAAAAAATCCGTCCTTCATCCGTTGTATCCGTCTAATTCGAGTTCCCATCCTCCCATCTCCAACATTTTCCCTATCTTTCCCAAAAATCATCGACGAAAAGCGATGGACGTTTTGAGGCACTATTCTTTAGTTTTCCACCCCATCAACCGCAACAAATGACACTTCTTTCCATAAGAAGCCACTGCCGCATACTCAAATTGCTCATCAATAATTTTCTTGCGCGAGTCTTGACAAATCATCACTTGATCGCCACTTTGGAAAGAATCTGTATTTTTTACCACTTTTATATCGTAGCCTTTTCTTCGATTGTAGTAGCCTGAATAAAAGGAAAGTTGTGGAGCTTGACCTATGGCAAAAACATAGTAGCTTTTGCTTAACTCTTTTTGGTCAATTTGCTTCATTAAGTAGGCGAATTGCTCGTCTTGTCCTCCCAATTTGAAATTGGAAAATTGTTTGACGATGCGGACATAAGGTACTAGGAACAAGAATACGAGTCCATAAATTGCGAAGGCACTCATTGGAAAGTATTTGGATTGTTTTGTCCAATCAGATAGGAATTGCCCAAGTTGATAGATGCTGATGGCGACTAAAGTGGAAAGCAACGGATACATCGGCGCATCGTACCAAGGCAGCTTGGTTTGGGAGTAGCTAATAATCAACAGATAAGGGATACCACAACAGAAAGCGAGTTGACCGAGCGACTTGAATTTCCCCAATTTTTTGCTAAAAACTAAAGCGGCTGCCAATGGTAAAAAGTACACCCAAATGCGGAAAGAGGAATTGTAGTAGCGTTTGAAATAAAAGTCAAAAGGATGATTGTGTCCTAGCGAAGTGGTGTAGCGACCAAGTGCGTGTTCGCGGATACCTTTGAAGAAACCTGGCATCCAGTTGTCCATGAGCACATAGTATAAAGTGACACAAATCAATAAACTTGCCGCTGCGACATAAGTAGAAGGACGCTTTAAAATTGGAAGCAATTGCTTTTGCAAGGCAGCATAAATAATAAAGCCTGGCACGAAAAAGAAACCGACGATGCTTTTGGTCAAGAAAGAAAGCAATAAGAGTAGCGTAAATACAATAAGATGCCCTTTTCGGTCTCGATCATCATCTGCTGCTAAATAGCGCAAAAAAGCGAACAGCCCAATTAGCATTAGCATTGCCAAAGCGGCATCATGGTCTCCTGTTCTGCCGACATGAACGCGTGTATAACCTTCACTCGTCAGTAGCACTAGAGCAGCAATCATGCCCCACCAATATTGTCCAGATTCCTTTTTGGAGTACCAAAGCAGCAAAATGACTGTTCCTAGCACACAAAAGGCAATCGGTAAACGCAAGGTCAATTCTAAGTCTGCATTTTCAAGCAAAGGAAAGAACAACACTTGCACAAAAGTCATCAAAGGCGGCTTCAAATTATAATGCACGACTTCACCTGGAAAGGCAGAAAAAGCAGGCAAATATTCGCCCGTTTCGTACAAATACAACATTCGCATTCCGAATAATCCTTCATCCCAACCTTTAATGGGCGGCACACCTAGATGATGGAAAATTGGGAAATAGCAGAGTAGTAGAAATAGTACCAAGGCGATTATTTCTGTGCGTTTGTCCTTCCAATTTATATTTTGTAGAATGTTCATTCCAATTTTTTGCAAAAAATATACAAATATGAATAAAACACATTCCTTAACTTTCCACTTTCCACTTTCCACTTTCCACCATTCCCTCCCGAATCAAATCATGTAAATGTACAATACCAAAATACGCTTCTCCTTCCATCACTACCAATTGTGTAATGCTATATTCACTCATTAAGTCTAAAGCAGCAATTGCCAAGGCGTCGCTCTGTATATTTTTAGGATTGGGCGTCATAATATCTGCTGCGCACAAATGAGCAACTTTTTCCTTCTCTTCCAGCATTCTTCGCAAATCGCCATCGGTTACAATACCTTCTACTGTACCACTATTATCGACGACAACAGCGCACCCCAATCGTTTAGAAGTCATTTCTAAAATGGTTTGTCGAATCGTAGCGGTTTCCAGTACTTCAGGGCGATCATTATAATGACAAATATCGCTTACTTTCAAATGCAATTGTTTCCCGAGCAAACCACCTGGATGGAGTTGTGCAAAATCATTGGCATCGAAACCACGCAATTGGAGTAGGGTAGTAGCTAGCGCATCGCCCATCACCATTTGAGCCGTTGTGCTTGCCGTTGGTGCTAAGTTGTTTGGCTCGGCTTCTAGTGGTACAGGAGTATGGATACAAAAATCCGCTTGTGCTGCTAAATAACCATCCTTTCGACTGGTTATTGCAATTAGTGTATTTCCTCTAGTTTTAAAAAAAGGAAGTAAGGCTTTGATTTCGGCAGTTTCCCCACTTTTGGAGAGGCACAAAATGACATCTTTCGGTAAAATAATCCCTAAATCACCATGAATGGCATCCGCGGCGTGCATAAAAATAGCAGGTGTCCCTGTAGAATTGAAGGTTGCAACAATTTTTCTACCGATCAAGGCACTTTTGCCAATGCCCGTTACGATTACTCTGCCTCTACATTCAAAAAGGCAGTGTACAGCAGCTATAAAATCTTCGTCAAGTTGATTAGCTAATGCTGCAACCGTTTGCGCTTCAATTTTAATGGTCTGTGTCGCCATTTTAACGATTTGAGCATCATTAATTGCCATAATTTTTTTTATTTTTGTCTGCTTTTCAAAAAAGCCATCACGTAAAGCTATGGACGCCCGTCTGGAATATTTGTTTTCGCAAAGAAATTCTTAAAAACTGAAGAGGAGAAAGCCGAGGCACTAGCTCTGGTTTCTAGCTTTGACGGGTCAATGCCGCAATCGCTCTGGAGCGTCCGCTTTTAATCAAAGGTGAACCTGGAACGGGTAAGACCGTGCTGGCTGTTGAAGTCGCAAAAGCGCTCGG
>JBCDFY010000297.1:0-8002 GCA_039176995.1 Bacteroidota bacterium | reverse complement strand
TTTGAACCTTCGGCGAGGTAGTTGTAGCGGATTTGGTCGATGAGTTGGATGGCGAGTTGGAGGGTGGATTTGGAGGCTTGTAATTTGTTGACTGCTCGTAAAGATTGGGCTTTGTGTTTAAGAATTACTAAAGACTCAATATCGTATTTGGCTTGTTCGATGGTAGGATTGACTTCAACAGCATTTGCGTTAAAAGAAGGTAAAAGTGCCACCAGAGCAGAATGATAATAATTCAAAGCCTGTTCATGGCTTTCTAGTTTACGGTAATAATCTCCTATTTCATCCAAGCAGGCAGACAAATCAGGATGCTTTTCTGGAAGTAAGGAAGTATAGATAGTTAAGGCTTTAAAAAAATGTTGTTCAGCATCAGATAGATTTCCAATCTGTAAATCTGTGCCCCCTCTGACTTGATAATACCATGCTGCGTCAAGATCATTTTTATTTGGTGTTAACTCATTGACCTGCTCTAAGTATTTATAGCTATCGTCAAAGTGTTTCATATCATTAGAAAGCACCGTCAGTTGCTTATACACCCATATTTCATTGGAAACATATTCTTGATCATTTTTGAGTTGATTAAAAATTTCTAAGGCTTGATTGAAGTAATGCGCTGCACGCTGATATTTTTCCTGCTTTTGATAATCAACCCCCAGATTCACATACGCTGTGGCAGTAGATTTATCTTGTGGGTCATATTTTTGGAGGGCCAGTGTATAATAATCGAATGCTTTGGAGTAGTCACCTAGTGTACTGTATTGAGTAGCAATATTTTCATAAGACTGTCCTAGAGATAAATCATCATAGGTTGAATCTATCTTTGACAAAGATTCGGATATTTCTAAATCTTTTAAGAATGTCATCAAAGCCTTTTCTGTATCTCCAATATAGCTGTAGTGTATGCCCAAATAGTTCCAAATAAGTGAATAGACTTCTGAGTACGAATCTATGTCATATTGCTGTGCAGCCAATAATGCAGAATCAGCATAGCTTTGAAATGCGTTCATATCATCTTGGTAGTAATACTGCGCTGCTATCTCTAAATATTGTCTAGTAAAATTTTCCCAATCTGTTACCTTCGCATAGTAGCTTTGCAATTTTTTGTGTGTAAAAATGATCTCCTCGGCATTGTTTTTGTCTTGTGCTGCTTTTAGCGCATCCTCCAGTTCTTCCAGAGATTGGCTCAAACAAAAATTGGGTAGTAAAAAAAGGAAGAATAGTATTCGATACATGAGTATAGGTTTCATTGAGGCATAAAAGTAAAGGGTATTCCACAAAGAATGGAAGGGCGCATCTCAAAATGTCGCAGAAAGTTTTTTTCAAAGGTGAAAAACTTTCTGCTAGTGGGATTTTTAGGGCAAGAAGCGTTAAAACGTTAACGCTTCTTGCCCTAAAAAACCCTTGGAGCATCCGAAAATTCATCCTTCAATCAACAAAACGACATTTTGAGATGCACCCGAATGGAATACCCTATCCGTAAAAGTTGAATTAATCTACTTTCACCAGTTTTCTAGCATCAACGCTCCCGTTTATTTCTATTTGAACTATGTACATTCCACTGCGCCAGGATTGGGTATCAATGGACATGAATTCACTTGTTGCACCCGTATATTGCGATAGAATACGACCAAAGGCATCCAATATTTTTATACTTATATACTCCACATCTCGCGAATATGGAACTTTTATAGCTAAAATATCTGTAAAAGGATTTGGATAGACTTCAATCTGATGAAACAAGCTTTGCTCTACTGATCTGTCTTCTGTTTCAGACTGTAAGCTACCACTTGCCCCACCTGGTACAGTTGGTGTCAAACAGAAAGTATCTTTGTATGCCCAAAAATAACTTCCTGATTCAACTTGAACACCTCCCTTGATTAAAATGAAACCATCTTGGTCAACTCTAAAAATAGCTTCGTCTCCTGCTTCTACTGTTACATCATCTTCTGCGGTGATACTTTTAAAAGCACCTGTATAAAACGGTAATTGTGCTTCACTTCCCATTGGGCTAGTAGCGTGGAGATCATATACTACACAAGTATCCAGATGACAGCCCATGTAAAGCTGGATGTTTCCAGTTTCTAGTTGATTTGGAGGAGAAGTGGTCGAGGTATTTGAATTATTATAATCAAAGTCAGCTATAATATTACCCTGCATTCCTGATGGATAAAGCTTTTCTCCTGCTCCCAATTGATAAGTTATCTTTACAAGAGCAGTATCTCCATTTTCAATATCGATATCAAATGGAGGCGTAGAATCCACTGTTATCTGACCTCCGTTTGAATCATCAATAAATTCGACTTCGTAGACTGTTGTTGTAGATGGTATATATTCATCGTATCGTCCATCAAAAATACTGAGTTGTTGCAATTTGACATTATAAGCAACTCCACCTCCTGCTGTGTAAAGTCGATATATCAAAGTATCATTCAATGGAAGACAATCTTCGCAGTCACTACCTATTAATGAGTTTTTGAATATTTCTGGTCTAGCATCACTATTCTTACTCTTATTATTTCCGTTTTTGACGACTAGCTTACCGTTATTAGAAACAGCAAAGAGGGAAACACTAGAATAAACTGTTCCAGCAGGTAAAGGATTGCAAGTACCAAATAAAGTAGTATCTGTAGCTAGTTCTATGAGTACCTGACGAGTAGTCCCAAAAGCGAAATTATAATTTGGTAAATTCGTGAATGATTGAAATTCACCTGTTGCTACCAAAGTATCCGTTTGAAAGATTACATCTGTATCATCAAAAACCCCATCTGCATCAGCATCAATGGATATTCGCCAATAAACACTATCCGTTATAGGAGGTATAGTGTCTTCCCTCGAATATAAAGAAAATTCTAGCACTCCACCACTTATATCTATTGTATCTGTTGCTTCTTGAGCATAGTTTGTACTTCCAAGTATGATAAGAGGGCTGCCAACAAAACTAACAGAGTCTATAATCACACCAGACGTATTCTGCCCATCGGGCATACAGTAAGTTTGGGCGTTTAGGCTTATTACGCCTAAGCCTAAAAGCCCAAGAACTATCAAAAATAGTTTTTTCATGATCATTGTTTTAAGTGGTTAATTAATCCAATTTCAAAGCTGCCTTCAAGGTCTTGTTCTCTTCTTCCAATCGCTCATTCTTTTCCTCCAAAGCTTTCATGCGCTTATCCATTTCGATAAGATGTAGAAATATCTCTTCAATTTTAACTTGCTGATTGATAGTCATTGCTGCAACGGCTAAACCATTGTTCTCTACCTCTTTAGCAGAAGGTGTATTGTGCAGATGTCCTTTAGCTTCAATCTGTTGTTCTACTTCTGGAAGTGATTTGAGTGCATAATCCGCTTCAAATACATAATCTCCCCAAGTACTCACATTTGGCACCAACCATTCATTGGCCAGGATACCGCCATTGACGTAAAGCTTATAATCAGAAAGACTATTACTGCCTAGACTCGTTGGCATATTAGTTGTGGCGATAGTCAGTTTATCACTTACGTGTCCATTCCCTAAAAAATAGCCTGCCCAAGACTCGGCACTTCCTGTGTTACTATCTACACCTAAGACGGCAGCAATCGCACCATCGTCTGGGTCGTTGTTGATTGCACCCTCGATGCGTCCTCTTACACCTGCAATCCAGTAGCGTCCTACGCTTAAGCTTAAATTAGTATTTGGATTGGTACGAAAGTCACCTCCAATTAGCGAAGAGGTTTGGCTAGCATTTGAATTATCTAAGGAAGTAGAAGCTACAAAACCCAACACGCCTTTGAAAGAACCGTTGTTGTTGTTTGTACTCATCAAGGCATTGGTGCCTTCGGCCGAACCAATGTGGTTGGCAGGACTAGTGGTAGAAACAAAAAACTTACCACCAAACTGTGAGCCATTCATATTCAGAGGGACGGATTCTACTTGCATCCCTTTGGCATTGATACCCATGACAGCGTTTTCAAAGTCTAGTTGAAATGCAGGGTCGGCATTCATAGATACATCACTATCAATGTGCAAAGTGTATTGAGGAATAATGTTGATACCGACTTTTTCAGGTCTTAAAGTTACTTGCGCTTGTGTAGAAAATACTGATAAGCAGATTAGTACGAAAAAGATAGCTGTGTGCTTTTTCATGATAAGTTAGGTTTAAATTTGAATTTTTGGACATGTTTATCCGAATCGCAAAGGTGACACATCATTGTTGTCCAAAGGGACTCCTGAAAACAAAATGAGAAATTTAATTTTTCATTTTGTTTTCAAGAAAGAAGGTCAAGCGAGTGGATGAACTCGTCAATTTTTGATGAAGAAAATGAAATAAAGGTAGCCAGTCAGAATTTTCAGCTACTAGAAGGTAGGCGGATGATTTTTTGAGTAAGTAAAAGATCATTAATAAATTGGGACAGAAAAAGCAGTTATTTTGAGTAGCTAAGCAATACAAAAAATCAGTGCATCCGTACCCATACGGGCAAGCTGGGACGGGCTTACTTTTTTGTGTTTTTTAGCTGCCGAAAGAACAATTTTAATGTTCTAAGTTATTATTGAGCTTTTACTAAAATCTGGTACGCTATTCTAGTGTCTTTGAGTGAATATCTGCTCACTACCGAGACATTAAGTTAGTAATATTTTGAGAAGATAGATAAAATACTGTCACAATTCTACAAAAAAGCCTATTGCTCCATTTAAGACAAGGTTGTAGTTTTGTCCACATCCATAATGGTATACGCCTCGATAAAAGGACTCCAATTTTAAGCTCCATCCAAGACGCTCCGTCAAAAAATAACGTATTTTTGCATCGCCTCCAAACGCAAAACTTGATAGTCCAGCAAGTTCTAAAAGCTCCCCTTCCTCACCACCCCAAAACGAAGCATCTACTGCACTATTCGATATTCGATAAGCAAGTTTAGGACTCAATAATACTTCTAGGTGTTTAGGTCGAAATACAAAAGAAGGACCTAAACCGAAATAAAAAGTCTGCCAATTTTTAAATTCAGGATAGCGAATGGCCTCGAAGTCGGGCAGACACAGAAAAGCTTGAAAAGTATAGGAATGCGCCTCTCCCAAATGATTGCGATTCATTCCGAAAATAGCATCTATACCAACTCGATTCCAATGATGACTCGCGCCCAATGATAGGTGAAGTCCTTCAAAAGGATTGAGGATACCTGCATCGAGAAAAGAACTAGAGATGCCCGTATGAAAATCGAAAGTAAATGTATTTTGTGCCTTGATATTTTTGAATGAAAGCAAAAACATAATCAAAGTGATAAGAATAATTTGAAGTTTCATTTTAGTTATTTTGACTGGTTTTTAAAAGCAGCAAGATTTGACGAATCCTTAAAGAGTTCGTCAAATCTTTGCTACCAAAAGTTCTGTACATCACGAAAAATCTAATTTTTCACTTTCACTAGAGACGTCTGAAAGCTTTGTCCGTCGGCAATTAATTGTGCGTGATACATGCCCGCTACTAAATTGGAAGTCGCTATTTCTACCTGCTGATTTCCAGCATCCAAGTATTTATCTGTTGCGATATTCTGCACTAAGCGTCCGCTAGCATCAAATAAATTGATGGTAATTTGAGCGGCTTGTGGCAACTGAAATTCCAAGAACAAGCGATCGGTGAATGGATTGGGATAACTGCTTAAATTAATCGCTAAATCCGTTTCAACAGCGGTGCTTCTGGTTTCTAATTCGTTGCGCTCAAAGTCCGCTTTGTGTGCATGAAAAAATGCGCCTTGCTCGACTTTAAAGTGTCCGTTCAAATGAATAGCGCCTTCAGGAAGTGTTCTGAATATGACTTTAGCGTTTTCTACGATGGTCACTTCTCCTTCGGTAAGGATGCTCTCGCTGGCTTGCGTGAGTTCGGGTAAATCGGTCGTATTTTCGTAGACGACCCAATCTATTTGGCTTGCTTTTTGAGCATTTGAATTCAGGCAAATGAAAGTGGCAAGTCCTATGATGATAATGAATTGTTTCATGATTATTGCTTTTACTGGTTTGAAAATTACAATTGAAGTTAGGCAGCAACTCGAAGTTGCCGCCTAACTTAGAGCTTACTTCAAAGCTTTTACCTCTGCTTTCAAAGCCTCATTTTCTGCTTTCAAGCTTTTCAATTCCTCATTCATTTCAATCAAGTGCAAGAAGATTTCCTCTATTTTTTCTTGCTGATTAATAGTCATATCAGCCACTTTCAAGCCACCACTTTCTACCGTTTCCGCAGAAGGGGTTTTGTGCAAATAACCTTTGTCTTCGATATGTGTTTTAACATCCTCTAGTGCTGTCAACTCATAATCATCCTCAAAAACGTAGTCGCACCAAGTCACATTAGGAATCAAGAGTTCATTGGCAAGAATACCACCACATACATAGAGTTTATAATTTGGTAAAGGATGTCCGCCTACGTTTGTTGGCATGTTAGTTGTACCGATAGAAAGCCGATCACTAATATGTGCATCACCAACCATGTAAGCTGCCCAGTTGCCACTAATCACTTCGCTATAGTTCGGATGCTTAATGTGATCTGCTGCAAATAATGCTGCGCCTCTATTTTGTCCAGTCAACTTACCGTACAGCCCAAAATTAACATCCGCATTTCCTGCATGACCTCTCACACCGTAAGAGCGACCGTCGGAAGAAGGAGTTGCTGTAGTTGCTATACCATAAACACCTGTTGTATAACCCAATCCAGCTTCTATGACAGAAGTAACCCCTACATTTTGATCTGCAAATCCAGTATTAGCAGGCATCTCTACTCTCAAACCGGTAGAACCGTTACCTTGAGAGGTACTTGTGATGTATGCACCATAAAGACTATTCCCATCGCCATTTACACTTAGTCTAGAAAGTGGATTTGTTGTATTCACCCCTACATTTTGGCTAAAATGTCCACGTCCATCAAAATAGCCTGCCCAAGTATCAGTCCCCTTGATCTTATCTATTGAATAGTTAGCTGCTACTACGCCATTCATAGGATAAGTGGAAATAGTTCCATCAAGAATACTTCTTGAACCTGCAATGTGTATTTCGTTACCTGAGTCATTTTTGACTGGATCGTTTATAGTGGTATAAAAAGATCCACCCAAAGCAGCAGCTGTAAATCTGCTATCATTGCTCCTGATATAATCAACATTCTCTGCGTGTCCTCCTACACCTACTAAACCACCGTGGGAATTGTAAACATGGTTAGCAGCTAACCACCCTCTAGTTTTACCAATGGCGCTGCCTGATCTATCACCTTCTCCATAGGCATATATACCTGTTGTATTGCCATAAGTACGACTACCTGCATTTATTTCCACTTGATAAGAAGTTGCATTTGTACTGGAAGGTGTTGCGCCTGCTGAGAGACTGTAATCTTGAATAAATATATTTGCTAGCGGATTAGCATGAGTGTTGAGCGTTGTACTTGCACGGTATTGGAGTTCTTGTGCATTCATTGTTACGCTCGCAAAAAGGATCATTAAAGTCAGTCCGAAAAAATATTTTAAAGTTCTCATGATGAATAGATTAATAAGATTTGATAATTTTTATTCGATTTCTTAAGCTTTGAATCAAGTCCTGCTCTTTCTATTCACTTTTTCTTTTCTTCAAAAGCATAGTACTCCCAGCAGCATAGCGTACATTTCCTATCGCTGTCTTGGTGTCGATTTATTCTTTTTTTAGAAAAATGAAGTGATTTAGTATTTTGAGTTGGTCACTTGTTTCGTGCTTTTGCTAACTAGACGGAAGGGAGGAAAAATATCAGGTAAGATTTTGAAAAAAATCGAAATAAATTTTTAAACAACTGATATACAATGTTTTAAATTACGAAAAAATAATTTTTGAGTATGAGATTAAATCCTGTATTTACGATCTACTAGCCAACAAACTAAATAGTTGCTCATTGATATAGTAGTTATTCGTTCCTATTTTTTCTTTGACCAAAACCCGATCTTTGGCTAGCTTTTTCTGATAAGAGGCGGGGGTAAGGCTGCCAACATTTAAGGCTCTCTCTAAAACACGTGTCTTAGTTAAAGGATGGTT
>JBCDFY010000296.1:0-8041 GCA_039176995.1 Bacteroidota bacterium | reverse complement strand
GTGTTAACTTGATACCAGTTTTACTTGCCATAGCGGTGGAAGAGAACAGTCCAAGTCCATTTTCAATATTAGAAAAGATGGGAGTATTTTGTGAACTCGTTAAGCCAGTGTTAGCCTGACGGATACGAATGTACTCTGCTAACTCACGGCCGCCTGCAGTAACAGTAAAGTCCATATCTACGAATTTTCGGATTCTGTTGTCAGTTTCTAAAGCACCATCTAAAAAAGTGTAGAAATCTTCTCCGTTTACTTCTATTTCAATTTGAGTTTTATTATCAGCAGATTCTTTCAGAAAATTAGTAGCAATCGTCCAACTCAAAGACTTATCTTCAAACTCGGTGGAACTACCTGGAACGTTTTCTTTGTAATTAATGGTTAGGCTTGCATCGTAAATGGAGGCATTTTCGGTAGGTCGCCAAGTGAATCTTACGACGCGTTCGTAATTGCTAAAATTAAGATCATCGCCTGGTCTCCCTCTGATCAAATCAAAAGACTCTACAATAGTGGTTTCAGAACTTGCCAACATTTGATCTTTGTTATCTATAATCAGTAAAGTGACTTGTTCTCCACCTTCCAAAGGGGCGATACCTTCTAAATCCAATTTGTATAAAATATTAGGAGTAGTAGCAAATATGCCATCGCTTCGAACCAAACCTTCCTCTACACCATCTACGCGTTCTAGCGTTAATGTGCTATTGAAACTTGGGCGTTCTAATTGCACCAAGACATCTGAATAATAGATAGAATCAGTGCTTTTAGCCAATTCCAATGCGCTAGTACTCCCATCCAAAAAAGCTTTTTCCACTCGGATGTACTGTACTTGATCCGCTTCGTTCAAGACACCATATATAACAGGAATATTCTCCCAAGGAGCGGTGAGTTCAAGCTCATTAGAGCAAGCGTTTAAAAGAAAAAAACTTGTTAGAATTACAATCAGATGTTTCATGTACAATACGATGAGTGAATAAGCGGGTGAATAAAATTGATAATCTAGGAAGCGGCGCGCAAAATTAGCAATTTATTTCAACAACTTCTCCATTGCCGCAGCGACCTTTTCAAAACCAAAGTTTTTCCAAGTATGATTGAATTTAGCTTGAATTTGTTCATTGCATAGATTGCCTAAACTACCTTCATGCGTATGCTGAACGTTTCCATCAAAATGATAGCTGCCTGATTCCACAGCAGCTCCTACTTTTTTATACGCTTCTCGGAAAGGTGTACCATTTATTACCTCTTGGTTGACGACTTCGACGGTGTAGAGATAATTGTATTTTGAGTCGTTGAGAATATCGGGATTGACTTGAATTTGTTGTACCGCAAAATCTGTGATTTTCAAGCAATCTTTGATGGATTCGATAGCAGGAAAAATATTTTCTTTCAATAATTGAAAATCGCGATGATAGCCAGAAGGTAAGCCACCCGTGATCATGCTGACGGTCGTCGGTACCGCTTGCAATTGATTACATTTGGCACGAATCAATTCAAACACATCTGGATTTTTCTTGTGTGGCATGATGCTTGAGCCCGTTGTGAGTTCATCGGGCAGTTTGATGAATGCGAAATTCTGGTTGCAGTAAAGTGTTACATCCATCGCCAATTTACCCAAAGTATGTCCAATCGCTGCCATCGCAAAAGCAAGAAATAATTCCGTTTTGCCACGTCCTAGTTGTGCATGAGTGACATTATAATTTAGGTCTTCAAAGCCCAATAATTCTGTTGTCATTTTCCGATTCAAAGGAAAAGAAGAACCATAACCCGCCGCTGAACCCAATGGATTTTGGTTGTTGATGTGATAGACGCTTTCCAAGAACTTTAAATCATCTGCCAAGGACTCTGCATAAGCGGCAAACCACAAACCAAAAGAGGAAGGCATGGCGATTTGAAGATGCGTATAGCCTGGAAGAGAGATTTCTTTATGTTGTTCACTTAGCTGTAACAATGTACTGGACAATTGCTTGATTTTCAGAGCAATGTTCTCAATTTCTGCACGAAAATAGAGCCGTAAATCCACCAATACCTGATCGTTTCTAGAGCGTCCGCTATGGATTTTTTTACCTGTTATTCCTAACTGCTGCGTCAACATCAATTCTACTTGAGAATGCACATCTTCCACTCGTTCTTCGATGATGAAATCGCCGCTTTCTGCTTTTTTATAAATGGCTTTTAGTTCTATTTGTAGTTGTATCAATTCTTCTTTTTCCAGCAAACCAATAGATTCTAGCATTTCAATGTGTGCTAATGAACCCAAGACATCATATTTTGCCAAATGTAAGTCCAATTCGCGATCTTGCCCAACGGTGAAACGCTCTATGTTCTCGAAGATATCGTATGCTTTTTGCCAGAGTTTCATGTATTGTTTATCTGTTTATCTGTTGATTTGAGAAAAAGTACTGGAAAATGACGGATAAAAAACAAAGTTGAGTGAAATTTGTGAGAGTGAAAAATGTTAGTCGATAAATTCAAAAGTGTGCATGAATTGAAAACGTAGGATTTTGTTTCTAAAATTCGCAGAAAGTCTTTTCAGCCTTAGGCAGACTAAAGTTTTCAAAGGTGAAAAGACTTTCTGCTTAGGGGTATTTTAAGGGAGAAAAGCATGAAAAATTGTAGATTTTTCATGCTTTTCTCCCTCAAACTCCCTTGGAGTAGCCAAAAAATCCTCCTTTAAAGATTTTTGGGCTACGACTACACGAATGCTAGAAACGTGTCCACTTTTGAATCGAGAAATAGAAATCAAAAGATGCGGGAATGTAGAATTTTAGGTATCTTCTTCTTGTCGCATATTCGCAAAAACCGATATTTCAAGTTTTTTAATTTAGAAGTAGTATCCCAGCTATTTCTTGATGGCGGCACATACTAACTTGTCAGGAAACTCAATATATCGTTAACGACTTTATAAATACAGCAGAAAATGATAGATACAGAACCCTTAGTTGTAGAACGAAATATCCCAAAAATTGAGTCACCAAAAGTGAGAAAAGCAGTACGAACTTGGCTGTTCATTGGCTTGGTGATGGTTTTTGTGCAAGTCGTAGTTGGAGGTATTACCCGCCTAACAGATTCGGGTTTATCCATCACGGAATGGGCAGTAATTCAAGGAACACTGCCGCCGATGAATGAAGTAGAATGGAGCGAAGCCTTTGAATTGTATAAGGTTGCTGCCAAAAAGCAATATGAGTCCTTGCATGCCGACATGACGCTTTCTGAATTTAAAGTCATTTTCTTTTGGGAATATATTCATCGGCTTTGGGCTAGAACGATGGGACTTGTTTTCATTATTCCTTTCCTCTTTTTTGTTGTCGCAAAGTGGATTCCGAAATGGTTGATGAAGGACTTGGGCATCGTAGTTGGTTTAGCAGCTTTGGCAGCTACTTTCGGCTGGATCATGGTAGCTAGTGGTTTGAACGAGGACAATCGAACTTGGGTGAGTGCCTACAAACTGGTAGCGCATTTATCCATTGCTACTTCGGTTTTTTCCTACTTGTTTTGGACGTACTTGAAAGCCAATCAACCAAGAGTAAAAGTGAGTCAATCGCTCGGGAAATTGCGAAAAACTGCTTGGGCTGTGACGGTCTTGCTCCTCATCCAAATCATTTTTGGTGGATTGATGGCGGGTATGAAAGCAGGCTTGATTCATCCTTATTTTCCAATGTTTGTAGAAGGCGATCGTTTGATGAGTGCATTGAATGCTGGAAATGCAGATTTAGTAAACTATGAATCTTCGGCTTCTGTGAAAGCATGGGTGCAAATTGTTCATAGAACAACCGCTTATTTGTTGACTGGTTTGATTGTTTGGTTCTTCATCAAATTAATGAAAGAACACTTGCCTGCTCGATTGCGCAGAGCAAATTATGTGATGCTTGGATTAATTGGGGTACAATTCCTATTGGGCGTTTTGACGGTTATTAATAGTTTTGGAAGTATTCCAGTGGGTTATGGCGTGATGCACCAAGGAGTCGCTTTGTTGCTGTTAATTAGTATGTTATATATCATTTTTCAGCTAAAAAATAGAAGTGTGGAAAAGTTTGTGGAAAACTAAGTTTGAAATTAATGAATATTAAGAGAATGTAATCTTTTTGCTTAACTTTTTGATTTACAGTAAGTTATACTTTAACTTACTGTAAAGTAAAAATTTGTGACAGCGTTTGGAATGTGAATAAGTTTGTTAATAAGTGGCTTTTCAACAGCTTTTCCACCTGATACACAGGCATTTGTGTAATTCACAATTCAAAAAAATCGAACACAAAGCTACTTTTTTTTGTTCACGCCTCGTTTGAATGGAACAAATTTGAACTTACCATACACCTGGAAGATAAATTCTCCTTCTGCCACTCGCGTGATTTGATACATCTCTTGTGTTTTTTCACCAACAGGAGCAACCATTTTTCCTTTAATTTTGAGTTGCTCTTTCAGCTGTTCTGGAATCTCTTTTGCACCTGCCGTCAACAGAATTTTATCAAAAGGTGCTTTTTTAGGCAGCCCTTTATAGCCATCTCCAAAATAGCAACGCACATTTTTTACGCCCATTTTGTGAAATAATTCCACTGTCCAAAGATGTAACGCTTCCTGTCGTTCAATACTGTATACCTTCGCTCCCATCGCTGCTAACACACAAGCCTGATAACCCGAACCCGTTCCGATTTCTAAGATTTTTTCTCCTTGCTTCACTTCTAATAGTTGTGTCTGAAAAGCCACGGTGTATGGCTGTGAAATGGTTTGCTCATTTCCAATCGGCAGTGCCTGATCTTCGTATGCCAGTTCCTCAAAAGCATTGTCCAAAAAGAAATGACGTGGAATTGCTCCAATCGCTTCTAAAACGCGCTGATCTTCAATGCCTTTTGATTTTAGTTGCTGCACCAGTTTTTTGCGCATTCCTTTATGGTAGTAAGTATCTTTCATGTTTAGATGTAATACCGAATATTAGTTTGATGGCATTTTATGAAAAAGTATTGAAAGTTTGTAATTTGATTTCCTGTAAATGCTGAATTATGATTCATTTTATTGATAGAAACAGCTACAGATCGCTTCTGATATCTTCTTTGATTGCGTTATTGTTTTCCTCCTGTGAAAAAGAGGAATATCTCTTGGATGCAAGCTACGAAGGAATGTGGCATGAATCTATATTTGAGTATATTTTTAAGCCAAATGGAAGTTTTACCTTTAAATCATATGGACATTATGGAAATACAACCACTAAAGGTAAATACGTAATCGTAGATTCTGTAATATTGCTTCATCCTCTTACTGATTGGGACTTGCAACAAGGTGTATTGATGCCTAGGTTGATTTTGAATCAGCAGCATAGTTGTTTCTATGACTTTCGTAAAAATTACTACTGCATCAATGAAGAAGATCGAAAACCGCTTTTTACAGCGCATAGAGAAAAATTAGAAGCGTATGAAAAGCGACTGCTCGAATTGGAAGAAGTGCAGCAAGCCTTGAACGGATATCCTGAACCACAAACTGTTACAGAGCGTATGAATTATCCAAAGTTTGAATTTCAGGGCACCATGTTCCTTGATGAAAATATTTTCTACAAAATGAGTTTGAGAGAACGAAATTTAGAAGCTCTATATGGAAAAAGAACGCTTCAATATCAATCCTATTTACTCAATGAAGAGCAGAACGAAATCTACCAGAATGCCTATTTTGGTAAGATGGTATTCGTTGGAAGCGTTTATTAAATATCATTGATACACAACAAATGAGAGCTTTCATTTGTAACTTTATTAACCTTAAAAAAATATCAACTCTATGTATATATATAAGAATGTAATTACGGTGGAACAGGGAAAACGCTCTGGTAAGCCTTGTATCAGAGGTATGCGTATTACAGTGGAGGATATATTACGATATTTAGCTTCTGAGATGACAATAGAAGAAATTTTAGAAGACTTTTCTGAATTGACCAAGAAAGATATCATTACCGCTATTGAATTTGCGGCTAATCAACAACGTAGAATCGCAGTCGCTGCTTAACTGTTCTGGGATGCTCAACCTCCTAAAATATCTCCTTCTTCTTCCACTTACTCTGCTTTTCCTCTGGATACTTTCCTTAAACTTCAAACTACACCATCAACCTACCATTATCCAAAACGAACAAGGGCAAACCAATCAAGAAGTAATCTATCAACTCTACCATTTAAAAGAACAATTTGGACAAGGTGCAGCGCAAGAAATGCAGCAACTTTTCCCAGAAGGATTCCTCTTTTTGCATTCCTTGTATGCGCTCACTTGGAGTGATGTAGCGACCGATGTGAAACCTGAAAGTGAAGTTTTCTCTCTGGCAATTAACGAGATCAATTATTCCTTAGGGCAAATCCAATCTGAAGAAGGGAGACGCATTTTCCCTGAAAGCATGGAATTTACCTATGGTGCATTTTACAATGGTTGGGCAGCTTATAGCATGGGAAATCGGTTGATCCTGCAGTCAGATAGCTTACTGGAAGTAAGATTCAAGCAAATTTGTGATCGAATTGCAATTGCCTATTGTCAAAATGATTATAATTATCTGGAATCTTATCACGGCTCTATTTGGCCAGCGGATAACGTAGTTTGTTTAGCCAGTTTACGACTGTATGATCGAATTTTTGACTCCAAATATCAATCGGTTGTGGATAGTTGCCTATTGCGAGTCAAAGCAAATTTAGATGCGGAAACGGGCTTAATTCCTCATTCTACGGTTGCCGAAACGATGCAAGTAAGAGAGGGTGCGAGAGGTTGTTCACAAAGTCTAATCAACAATTTTTTGATTGAAATAGATAGCACTTTTGCCTTTGAACAATTCAAAATTTATAAGGAACTATTTGTAGAAAATCGCTTGGGTTTGATGGGCATTCGAGAATATCCAAAAGGCAGAGTAGGGAAGGGAGACATCGATTCTGGTCCAGTTATTTGGGACATTGGTGGTGCTGCTTCTATTGTGGCAATGCGCACTTTTACGCGCTATGGAGAAATAGAAATTGCTCGAAGTTTGCAGAACAGTGTAGAGGCTTTTGGGATGCCAATTCGTTCAAATAAAAAGAAACGCTACTTATTTGGTGCGTTGCCTATGGCAGATGCTTTCGTCGCTTGGGGAAATGCTTTGAATCAAAGAAAAGTGGAGAAAGTTGCTTTTCCAAGATGGAGATTTCATTTGATTTCGTTGGTACTGCTCATAGTAATTGGTTTTTGCATTCGCACGATTTGCAAATAACAGCGGAGTCTACTTTTTTAATAAAATCTCCAATTTTCTCTGATACTGCCTCACCCTCGGAATCATCAATATCCAAACCAAATTATACACCACGCCCGCCAAAAAAGCACCTACCCAATATAAATTGAAGACAATTCCAATGATAGCTAGACTACAAGAGAGCGAGCCTGCAAATACACAAATGCCTTGCTGCGCTATTTTGAGTTGGGTTTCTAGTGTTTCAATGTCAGTAAGTTTTAGTATACCCTTCTTTTGCAAAGCATAGCGATACATCAACCAAAGCACACCGAAAATACTCACAAATCCAATGCCATAAATCAACATTAAGATCGGTACATTGTCCCAAGAGATTACTTCACCCAATGCTCGAATTTCTGTGGCATAACTCTTGTCAATTGTCAGCCAACCCAGCACCAACGCAAAGTATTTCAGCATCCAACTCATCAAGAACTTGAGTGGGAAAACGTAGAAGAGTACAAAGAAAAGTAAAACGAAATTTAAGCGCGTTGCTTTACCATCGTAGATGCCATAGCGTAAGAAAAAGGTGGCTTGCTCTTGCCAAATCCAAAAGACAAAAAGCATACAAACGAAGAAGGGAACAGCATCGTACACAAAATCTAGTAATTCCTGAAAGTGTTGCGGGACGCTACTGGATAATAAAAGCATTGCAATGGCCAAAGCAAATACCCCATCGCTCATCGCATCCAAACGCTGTGTTGCTTCTCCACGTAGGGTGAAGTGCTTGAGGCTTTCTCGATGTATGATTCTATCGCGCATAGTTTCTGCTGATAGGCGTCGGACGCTTCCAAAAGCGTCCGACGCCGTGGTACTTGCTACTATAATTTCACG
>JBCDFY010000295.1:0-8064 GCA_039176995.1 Bacteroidota bacterium | reverse complement strand
TTGACTCATATAGCATAGCTACTCCCTCTACTACCAGACGACTCTCTGGAGGCAATGTGGTGAACAAGTCTTGTATCTCTTTTGGAAACATCACACAAAATAAACATTTTATTGAATCTCAGCTTTTGCTGAATAGTTACGATCATTTTTGAAATATCCCGCAAAAAAATTGCCTGCCAAGCCGAGTGTATCATTGGAATTATCTCTGGAAGCGGAGAGCATGTAAGAAATCGTGATGTCATCCTTTGGGCGGTTGAAGCCATCTAAAGTAAAGGTTGTATTATGACTTCTTTCGGTATTAAGTTCCTCAGAAGCCTCATCAAAACGATGCGTCAACATTACACCAATGTTATTTTCTTTGCCGTAATTTTGTAGATAGCGCGCCACACCAAAACTAGCAGCAGGGGAATTATCGGTAGCGGCTTGATTGATGTAAAGCCCCGCAATGGTGCGTTCTTCGTTGCGCATCGTGTAGCGCGAACCTGCATTGATTCGCGCAGGAGTAGCATTAAAATTGCCATCCAAGCCAATCCGACGACTGAAAAAAGGAACAACCGACTGATTACCTGCGCCCGCCCAAATCCCTGAATTTTCGAGGAAAAACTGTCGTCGTTCGGGAAAAAAGATGTTGAAACGCTCTAAGTTATTGACCGCTCGATCTACTTCTGCTTGTGCAAAATCGGTATTGAAAGTAAAATCTAATACTGATTCCGGCGAAATCGCCCATTTTACATCACCTCCCAATTTCAGATTGTCCGTCTTACTTTCTGTCGCGCCTTCCTTGATTTGATCGTATTGAAAAAGCGTGTAAGGTTCAGTGCGAAGATTGGTGCTAGGCGGCGGCAATTCCAAACCTCTCAATTCAGCAGCATAAGTCATTCGATAAGGTGAAAAGGCTTGTGGAATAGTAGGAAAAACGGTTTGCTCGTAGTCGCGTCTTGCTAAACGATTGAAGGTCAAGCCCCAAGTCACAGAGTCTTGATTTTCAACTTCATCGTAGCGAATAGATTTGAACGGAATCGCAAATTCCGCAAAATAACCTTCGTCGGTTCGTTGTGTTCTAACCGACCACAGCGCATTCCAATCATTATCAATATTACTATCATTGAAATTCTGCATATCGCGCTGATTACCATAAGGCGTTGTTTGGAAAGAAACGCAGTACTGCTTTAAGTTTTGCGGATCGAGTTGAATGCTAAAAATATCATTTTCGCCCCAGCGGAAATCTCTTCGCAAATCTTGAACGCGCACGCCTTTCTTACCCAAAGAATCTGCACAAAAAACGCCGACATAGAGGTTCTTTTCATCGAATAACAATTTGACTTCGGTATCATAAAGATAGCTACCACCTTGGCGAGGTTCCATTTTGTAAAAGTCTTCAATAACTTTCGCGTCTTTCCAAGCCGCCTCGTCTAGCTTTCCATCAATTTTGATGCTTTCCTGTGTTTTTTGAGCATAAATGACGGGAGGATTTTTGGGTGGAGGGAAGTTCAGGTTTTCTGTGCTTTCTGTTTGGGCGAATGCAATGGTTGAAGATAAAGATAATAGGGCAATCAGCAAGAGTTTGAGCTTTACCATTGTCTGGTGTTTTAATCGGATGATTTCTTTGCAATAGTTTAAATAATGAGCATTTACATTACTCACTCAAAAGAATGCAATGATGTTGCAAAAATAGAAATAAGTGGGTTAAAAGTGATATTTTTTTAAGCGATACCAAGTGTTGCCAAGGCAGTATCAAATTTACTTGTGATAAATTTCACTACAACTTCACCCTACGCCAAAAATCAGGAAACCTTCGCACCATTTCTCGGCTTTCCTTCCGAAACAAAAAAGGAGCGACATCGCGGGTCAGTTGATCAAAATCGAAAGGCGCGATGTATTGCAGAACGTGTGTTCTAAGTGCAGCAGGTGTAGTCAAATCAAAGCGCAATTTTAAATAGCCATAATCAGGTAGATGTCCTTGGGTGAGCAGCCAAACCAAGTCGTAGAAATCGCGACCTTTTGGGCGTTTGCGCCCTAAGACTGCCGCAATCTTTTGACTTGTCAACAAAGCAGGCGGCGTCACAAATATATCCGCATCCACCCCAAATTTTTGAATGCGCACTAGGTCGCGCTGATAGTCGTAGTTTTGTTTTTCGGTATCGAGTTTAATGAAAATACGCGCTTCTTTATGACCACTCAATCCATAGTTGTATAAAATACCAGGAAAAGTGACCTTACAGTGAAAAGCATCTTTATGACTGAATTTAATCGTCGTTTGATAGCCCAATAACTCTAAACCTCGCTTTACAGCACGTCCCGTTTCTTCAAAATCAGCGACGGACAATCCAATATTACCGAAATCCAAATCCTCTGAAAATCGCTCTGTGCCGTACACCAAACGTAGGCAAGTACCGCCCAGAAAAGTATACACCAATGCGTGTTTCGACTCGAATATGATTTTTAGGATTTCGTGTTGTAGGTATTCACGCAACATATCTTTCTTGAACTCCTGTTGCTGAATGTACTCAGGGTAACACTTGACAATTTCTTTTAAATCCATCATACGCCATAGCATTTTTGTAAGGCAGCTATTTTTTTGTCTAATGTTTTGGATTTCATTACCTCCAAGTACTGCCCAATTAAATCCCAACGATATTCTTCTTTCAGGACATCCTCATCAAAACGCATTTCGTAAAGCCAATCTTCATCTGCAAATAGTGGCTCCAAGTAAGCCAAGTCAATCATTGCTTTCTCGCGATTCGCTACTTTGTAGGCTGGTCCTGACCAAACCACCCATTCATAACCAAAAAAATAAGTAGGCTTAATCTGCTGGTAGGTTAGGCTTGCATTATATTCAAAAGCAGCAGTTTTTCTAGTGGTAACAGAACTAATAATCATCACCATTTCTGGTATGACATCCCAATATCGCAAAGCACTGTAAGTAGAGACATAGGAAGGTTCATAAATACTATTGGCAATCGTAAAGTAATTGACAAAACTTTCAGGCTTGAAAGCTGTCTGAAGATACACCCCATTCCTCACTTTCTCTACCTTCCCTTGCTTCATCCAACGCTGAAAAATATTCGGATCGTACCGTCCATATTTTTTGCGCATATAATCCGTAGTGATGAACATTCGATCTTGCGGCAGTTGATATTTAGACATTTCATTTCTGTTTTTCAGTCAACAACTGAAAAATGGAAATGGTTTGGGAGGCTTATAACCTACAAATAAGCGAATTAATGTATGCTAAGACATATAATGAAATACCTGCTCATTTTTGATGGAAGTTGCACGCGCGGGATTTAGAACATGCTAGAACTGATTTGGATCAAAAGGTACAAGAAAGGGAGAAAGCATTGTCCTTTGGGTAGATTTTTTTGAATGAAAATAATTCACTTGATTATAGTATAAGTTTATTATGTTGCTTATAGAATATCAGGTACTTAATTTTGAATTTGGTTATAATCATTTCTGTGATTTTCTATCTTTGAGAATAACCTTGATAAGCGGATTACCTTTAACTACAAATTAAATTATCATGAAAGCAAATTTGTTAATCGTTCTCTTTTTAATCTCTTTTTTAAACCTTTTCTGCCAGTCAGTCGAATGGGTTATTCCATTTGGTGGAGAACTAGATGAAGCATCTTCAAATATCACGGTTGATGGAAAAGGAAATACATATATGGTTGGATACTTTTCGACTGTTCTAGACTTAACTCCCGATATCTCGGGTGATGAGCTAACTGCTCAGTCAACTATAGATATATTCCTCTGCAAAATTAGCCCTGATGGGGTTGTGCAGTGGATCGTGAGGGTAGATAATTATATTGATCAAGGCTCAGTAGATATTGCTATAACACATGACAAATCTGGCAATATAATTTTAGAATATTTTTTTCTCACTGAAGATGGATTTAACGATGTTCGAATAAAGAAGTTCAGCCCATCAGGAAATCAATTATGGCAAAATGATTTTGCTTGGTTTGGCAGTGTTGATATAAATCAACCCTCTGCCATAGAAGAGGAAATAATAGTAGTTAATGTTGGATGTGATGACGAATATTACGAAGATCCAGTTACATTTATCAATGCTAATGGAGACTGTCTAGTCACTCAATCAATAAACGAAGACAGTGACGGATTTATCACTTGGGAGATATACGAGCAGAAGAAGGATACCATTTATTTTATAGGAGATTTATACGGAACTGTAACTTTAAATTGGACTAATTCAAATATCACTATAGGTGAGGGTAGATTTCCTGAAAACTACCGAAGGTCAACGATTCTAGCTAAAGTTTTGAAAACAGGTGAAATGCTAAGCATTAATATTATCAATGAAGGTTCTGACGATCAAGTAAGTGGTTTTGTAAATGGAAGTTTTCCTGTATATGTGCGATTAGATTCTAAGAATAATATCTATGTTCTCAGTGTCAATAGAGGTCGAGTAACCTATGGAGTGGGTGATAGAGCAACTTTGGTAAACACAGGAATAAATTCTGATGGGGTACTCGCAAAATATTCTTCAACAGGGGATTTATTGTGGATAGAAAGATGGGAGTCTCCATCAAATGCTTTTTTCTACGATATGGATATTGACAATAATGATAATTTAGTTTTCGGTTCGGCAATTTTTGGGATATTCGACGTTGACCCAAAAGAGAGTCAAACAATATTCGAGCCTATCACAATTGGACAGAATAATTTATTAGTCTTTACTTTGGATGGTGACGCAAATTTTCTTTGGGCAAAAGAGTTTGGGTTTTCAGTAGGTAAAATTGATATAGATGCAGATAACAACTTGATCGTAGATGGTCGGTTTACAAATGATGTCTCATTAGATATTCAAGGAAGTAATATAAATATCAGTAATGATGGTTTTGATGATGGCTATGTAATGAAGATTAATACGGAAAGTATTGTCGGCACTCATAATCTTAATTCAAATCAAGAGGAAATATCAATCTTTCCATCGCCTGCTAATGATTACATATCAATTGAACCTACTGGAAAAATACATCAGGTTCAAGTCTTGAATCTAAATGGAACGTTAATAACATCTTATGATCCTAACGATTTTGACAGTTTATTTTCGCTTAGCGTTAGCTATTTGACTTCAGGAAGTTACATCTTAAGATTTTTGACTGATGATGGAGTTCAGTCCATACTACTTCCAATTGTTAAGTAGATATAAAACTATTCATAAAATCAAAGAAATACAATGTCAATCAATAATATTCCGAGCAGCCAGAGAGATATTGAAAGATATGTCAATAACCTCTATTTTAGAGATAGAAGCCATCAGCGATATATATTACATGTGGGACCTACAAATAGTGGGAAGACATACAAGGCATTACAAGCATTTGACCAAGACAAATCAGGCTGCTACTTATCTCCACTAAGGTTACTAGCCTATGAGGTATTTGAAGGACTAAATGAGCAAGGTTATGATTGTTCTTTAATTACTGGCGAAGAAAAAATTATTCGGCCAAACGCTAGCTTCCTATCAGCAACTGTCGAAATGTGTCCAACTGAGCATTTTTCCACTATGATTATTGATGAATGCTCTAAGCTGAATGATGAATATAGAGGTGAGAAATGGTTAAGAGCAATCCTAACTAACAATGCAGATGAAGTACATCTCATCTTAAATGAAGAATCACAATATCTTGTTGAAGAGTTACTTAGGCAATTGGCTGTTAGTTATGAAGTGGAGACGCACGAGCGGAAAGGTGTACTGCTTCCAAGCCCTGAAAGACAAAGTATGTACAACCTTCCCGCCCAATCCGTGTTGGTTTGTTTCAGTCGCAAAATTGTTCATGAATTAAAAGAAAAATTAGAAGAATTAGGTAGGAGAGTTTCTATAATATACGGAGATCTACCTCCTGATGTAAAAAAGTATGAAATGAAGCGTTTCATTGATGGTGAGACAGAGATCTGTGTCAGCACAGATGCCATTGGGATGGGACTAAATCTACCTTGCGAGCAAGTTATTTTTTATCAGGTCAAAAAACATGATGGTAAAGAATTTAGAACTCTGACTCCCTTCGAAGCGAAGCAAATCGCAGGAAGAGCAGGCAGATACGGTCAGTATGAGATTGGTTATTTTTCTGCTATTAGACCTAAAGATGAAATAACACTTAGGCAATTAGTTGCCGATAAAAAATTTATTTTACAACACACATATATGGGAATAGACTTCCATATTTTAGAAATGATGGAGGGCTATGACTTAGATCAAAAACTAGAGAATTACGATAGATTACCGTTAGTTCCTGATGGACTAAAGCACATTATTCTACCGCAGTCAATTACTAAATATGATGATAATTATTATGAAAAGCTTGAAGAATTTGACCTAGAAGTAGCTTTTGCCTTTTTATGTAGTCCAGTTAAGGGAAATAATGAAGAGTACTATATTGATGCTATTTTGGATTTGTATCAAAATGATGCTATTTATCCTCCCGAAAAAGTCTATATAAACAGACCAATAAAGAAAAGTGATATGCAGAGATTGGAAAACTATTTATCAGAAGTTGACTTATATGTTTCCATGTCAAATAATGCAACACTATCTAAATATATTGATTTTGATGAATCTGTTTTGGAAGAAAGAAAAATGTATAATGAAGCGATTATTCGCTATCTATCAAGAAAGAGAAGGCGAAGAAATATGAGGTTTTGAAATTAATCTCAATAAGCCTGTAGAATCGAAAAGGCGTCCCATCTTGTCTCCATTACGGTCATTCGATAAGCGTCCTTCACTTCCCACCCCCTCTCCCCAAAAACACCTCAACCACCTGCTCCCCCACTCGACTCCCAACCATCAATCCCACTTCATTATCCGTACGAAAGTGCACCCCTCCTTCAAAGCGAGATTCGGAATATTCTTTTGCCATTGCATGGAAATGTTGTTCATCCTGTGGAAAAAGGAAGGACAAAGCGGTAGCAATAGAACCCGCTACGGTCGTATGTCCAGCGGGATAACCTGGAAAATTGGGAGTGGCGACTAAGATGGGTTGGAAAGTTGGGTCATATTGAAAAGGACGAATCCCCCAATAATGATATTTGCCATCCCAAGCCGCAATAATGCCATCGGAGCGGGCCGTATGGAAAACCGCACCCGCAAAAGCAGCCTCCAATGGATTCAAGTCATATTCTAGTACTTTCCGTTCTAGCAGATCGTCCCAAACGGGCGCACTTTTCCACTTCCAAGCAATGGTGCTCGTCTGATGCGTAGCATTGAATTGACGCAGTTCTTCCATGTCTGCGGTCCAATCGGTAGGTGGTGGCACGGGTCTGAATTGATCAGGACTTAATAAGGTTAACGGTTTCCACTGGTGTTTCATCGGATCCCATTTACTTGGTTTACCCGACCAAAGGCTATCTGCGCTGGGTACTTGTCCTTCCCAAATTCGATCAGTTCGATCGGTTTCGGCGTATTCGATGTATTGCTGCGCAATTTGTTGACCGATGGAGAGTCCTTTTTCTATATCAGAGGGCAACTGAAGTCCAGTGCTGAGGCGAGCTTCTTTGAATTGAACTAGCAGACTATCCAAATACGACTTTCTATCAGGAAAATAATATTCAATGACTTCTTTGGCAGCACCTGCTGCTGCGCTCCATTCACAAATGAAGCTGGAATACACTCTTGGTCGACCCAGTTGCTGGATGTTAGCATTTTGCTGAAATGGGGCTTTTACTAAATGCTGTTTTTTATGTTTCCACACTTCTACAAGCGCATCATAAATGGAAAGGTGCAGAATCACCACTCTACCTCCATTTTTATGTCCTTTTTGCGCCCTGCTGACTTCCATCATAATTTGATGCCATCGGTAGGATGGATAGGAAGCATTCCAGTAGTTGATTGTCCTGATGTCTGCTTCTTGGAGTCCTTTTTGCGCGTCAATCACTTTTGCCATTTCTTGCTCCAAGGCTCTTATTGGAAATCAAGTTGCTTAAGCAAAAAGCGTTCTTTTACAGCTCAAGAGCGCATCGTCCGATTATTATCGGACTGTGAGCTGTGAGAAAAATTCTTTCAGGAGCGAACAAAAATCAGCTTTTGGCTGATTTTTG
>JBCDFY010000294.1:0-8104 GCA_039176995.1 Bacteroidota bacterium | reverse complement strand
ATTAAAAAACAACCTCATTTCTCTCCATAAAGTCCCCCCAAAGAGAAAATTTTTACTGCGCAAAAATTTTCTCTTTGGGATTAATGAACTAGCTAAGAATGTGAGTTTTTTCTTGAGCATTACTCAGAAATTAGAAGGCAGGTGCTTATCTAATACGACCACAAATCCTGCTCCAAATTGAACAAACTCTGCTCAATTTTTTCGGCTTCCAAGAGTTGATCCATACTGCCTGCAATGTAGTCTTTAATGCGTTCATCTCTGATGTTAGAACCTTTGTAGATGTAACTAGAAAAATAACGCATTTCTAACACATCTTCCCAAGTGATTGGATGCGCATCATTATCGAAATGTGGCGCTTGTTCTTTGGCAAGGAATTGGCGCAATTGCGGATAATACAACCAATACATCGGCTGTTCGTATTTGAAATTTCCTGCTTCATCTAAGACTTCCAAAATTGGAGCGATACCAATGATGCGTACTTGCATTCTAGCGGATTCTTCATCGAAGAACCAAACTTCTTTGATGCGATAACGCTTGATTTCTGAATAATCTACTTCGTCTTGAATAATTTGTACTTCTTCTCCATAGGAATCTACATTCGCCACTAATATAGTATCTGTAATTGTACCTATTTTCATCGCCTCTTCTGTACTCAGTGGCATGGAAAAATCATCTTTCTCCGCGCTGAAAGCTGTCAACTCTCTAGAATCAATTCCCTCCTTCAGGATATCATAAAATGGACGATTGGGATAGACGAATGCTAGGTTCATTTTTTCACGCACATCTATTATTCGCCAAACTTTCTTTTCCCAAGAAACATCGGCTTCTCTTAGCGATTCGTAGGCAAGTGGTGCTTTCTCCGCTTGAATGGTACGTTCCACCACGCCATCAATAATGGTAAGTTGTTCTGAATTTTGGGAAAAGGCAATAGCAGTTAAGCCCATCAGCAGTACGCTGACGAAAAATCGTCGAGTGAAAATCATAATGTAAAAAATTGAAATTGAAGGAATTGTAAATTATAAAGTGTGAACTGTTAACTTCATAATTTACGCTTAATCAAAGAATTGAATTGGTTTCGGTTATGATTTGAGCCAGTAAACTGAGATAGAAATTCAAATGGGAAAGTAAATTTTTAACTGAACCTCTCTTACTGCCCTTAGTGTCTTAGTGGTTAAAACTTAATCAAGAAGAAAAAAATGGGAAGAGAGGATTTGGAAGTCCTCCCTTCCGAATTGATTATGATTGGGTTATCACTATTTGAATTACACGCTTAATGACATAGAAAACCGAAGTCTCGGCTCTCGTATCTAACAGTCTCGCTGTTTACATTTGTAGTGGACAAAAATAAATTTTCGATTCCACAGGTCAATGAATTTTGTAACGAGCTTGAAATGAATCGCTTCTGTTACAAAGTTCATTGACAATCGAAAAGTTATATTTTTGTGTCTATTTGATATTGAACAAAATTGTTCCCAACGGACGACCTGCTTTATCACCAGGACATCTCGCTTTGATATTCTCGAAGTAGTATAGATCTCCTGGTTTCGCTGCTTTCACCAAACGAGAAGATTTTGCATTGTATCTTCCTCCAGAGTTGGTAGAAGTTACGGCATCTTGACGCTTAGGTACACGTACTAGGTTGAAACCTTGAACTTTACATTTTGCATCAAAATCAAAGCCTTCCAAAACTGCTGCCAAACCGCCTTGTGCCTTAAATTCTCCACTTCTCATAGACCCACCACGGTTCTTACTCAACATTGGAACTGGATCGGGAATACGCTTAGCACGGAAAACAAATGGACTAGATCTCAAACCTCCACCTGAAACAGTAATCTTAGCTTCTCCTGGATTAGCAACCGTAATCGTACGCTTGGTTCCGCTTCCTCTCATTTTACAACCTGCACCTCTACAATCAATATTTAAGTCATTACTAGAGACACCTGCTGCAGATACACTAATTGGATTATCTACGCCAATGTAGAA
Organism: Bacteroidota bacterium; assembly: GCA_039176995.1. GTDB lineage: Bacteria > Bacteroidota > Bacteroidia > Chitinophagales > Saprospiraceae > JAAUTG01. The sequence continues at coordinate 6,121 of JBCDFY010000294.1, read as the reverse complement.
TACATTCATTTTATCTGCTGCAACTGCTACAGAACGACGTCCAACTTCGTACTCGAAGGTTTTTTTACCATCAGAGGTTTCACCTGTAAGTGGATTTGTAACTGCCGCCGTAAGGTTTAGTGTTTTTACTCCTGTAGAACTAGTTGATGCTTTATAAGTAGCAATACCATCAGAATTTACTGGTAAAGAAGAACCGTTGACAGTAATTCTAACATTCTCTGGTTTAATCTGAGAACTATAAGTTCCTACTGAGATTTCAGCTTCAAAAGGCTCTCCTGCAATTACATAAGCTTTTTTCGCACTTACAACAGGGAAAAACTTATCAAACTCAACAACACGACCACCAGAAAAACCAGCCATTTCATTCACCAATGACGCTTCTGCGGTCTTAGCATCTGCTTGCATTTTACTCAAAATAGGTAGTACTGCGGCTAAAGGCATTTGACGGAATTTGTAATCTTCCCAAGAAGTCTTATCTGTCCCTTCCCAAACACTATCATCAATATTAAGGGTAAAGTTTGCCGCCATATTTTCTTTACGACTGGCTACTTCTTCAGGTTTAAACCCGAAAACACTTTCACCGTATTCATCCAACAAATCGTTAAACGTCTTAAGCATCGATTCACGAGTCTCTAAAATCTTATCTTTCAATTCCGCTCCTTTTCCATCACCACCATCCGCTACTGGTTTAGCTAAGATTCTAGTCGTTGCATCTTTGTTCTTTTTTCCAACAGGCTTCAATTTACCATGATCCATGTAATAATCTTGACCTTCTTCCTTCTCGTACTTACCGTCGTTATCACCAGAAGCATCAATCAACATTTCTCTTAAATCTTTAACGTATTTATCGAAGTCATTAGAAAGTGAACGAACTTCTGCAACTGCAGGAAGAATAGGTCTGTATTTCTTTTTAGAATCTTCACCTAAAAGGGTTTTCAACCCTTCTTCTGTGGAATTCAACTGTGTATTAATTATCCCCATACTCTCTTGATTTCCTTTATCAAGAGCAAAGAAGGCATTCATGATTTCTGCAGACACGTTTAGGGCAAGGAGTGCCATCAAAACGAGGTACATCAGGTTAATCATCAATGCGCGGGGTTCCTTAGGTATTGACATATGATTATATTTTTATGTTCTTAATAATTACTGCGATGATCTCGCATAGTTGATTTAGGGGCTATCTGACTTAACTTATACCTCACGACGGTTTCCAGTCATTGCACCCAATACGTTACCATACACAGTATTCAAAGAACCTAAGTTACGGTTCAATACAGACATTTGCTCTTTATAGCGACGAGTGTCTTCCAAAGAATCTCCCAAATCTGCCATTGCTTCGTTCAACTTCGTATAGAAGTTATTCATAGTACGAATCTGATCGCTAGTACCAGAAAAATCTACTTCTTGCAAGGCTTTCAAAGAACCTAAGCTCCTAGACATAGATTGCAACTCGGATAGCATTCCGCCTAATTGCTGCTCTACCACCTGTCCGTTCAGACCTGGTGTTTCATCCACCACGGCTGCACCACCCATTGAGATTGGCTTTACTTTTGAATTCGCATCGTCGATGCCAGGATATAGTTTTTCCCAATAATATTCTTTATCTGGACCAATGATTCCTAAGAATGCGAAAAGAACTGCTTCTACTAAAAGTCCAATTGTAATCATGTCCACACCAAATACTTTCCAGTCCCAAGATTGGATCTTCGCTAATGCTCCTAAAAGTACAACTGCTGCACCCAATCCGATAATCAAGTTTTTGATATATTTAAAACCCTTTGAATGAAGAAAACTCATCTTAAATTTAGTTTTTGAATTTTGCCCTTAATGTTTGGGCGTATAGATTAATAATTAAGTTAATTCTTGATCAATGATCTTGAGGAGCCTATCTTTTGATTTAATTCCCTTTAATAATGCGCAAAAGTAGAAAAGATACACACTCGAAATTAAAATTTTAGTGAATGGCTGTTTTTGGGGAGTAGATGGTCTGTAATGGAGAGTATTTGATTGATAGACATGGAGTTAAAAGAAGTCAGAGGTCAGATCATCCGCCTTAGGCGGATTGTCAAAAGACAGATAGAACTCGATTTTTGAAGTTTCCTAACCTCAAGCCTGTATCTTGCTCGTTTCCTAGCGAGCACAACTACCAAACCTATTCCTCAAAATTGGCTCAAACGAAAAAACGCCCTAAGCGATTGTTGCTTAGAGCGTTTTTTATTGTCTGCTAAGAGTCAATTTTAGAAATCATCCGTCAGAGAGCGACCTAGGAAGGTTAATGCTCCACGGAATCCTACGTAGGACTTCGTCGTATCTTGGAATTCCCAGTGACGCTTGTGATTTTGAAGGTAAGCTCCAATATCTTTCCAAGAACCACCGCGAATTACTTTTCTCTTGTAGGCTTCTGGATCATCTTCATTCGCATCGTAGCGAATATCAGGATTCAAATCGTGAATAAAAGAATACGCATTTTCGTAGTATGCCGTATTCGTCCATTCAGCTACGTTCCCTGCCATATTGAATAGACCGTAATCGTTCGGGAAATAAGCATCAGATTTTACGGTGTACAATCCACCATCCTCTGCGTAGTCTCCACGACCAGGCTTAAAGTTTGCTAGTAAGCATCCTTTAGAGTTTCTCAAGTAGTAATCTCCCCAAGGATAAGTAGATAGGTCGTGCCCCCCACGAGCAGCATACTCCCATTCTTGCTCAAATGGTAGGCGGAAATCTTCTGAATTCACGCCTTGTTTACCCGCTTCGTAAGTATTCCACAACTTCGTTCTCCAATAATTAAAGGCATTTGCTGTGTGCCAATCTACACCAACTACTGGATAATCATCGTAAGCTGGATGCCAGAAGTAGTTACGCGTCATTGGCTCATTGTAAGAATAAGCGAAATCGCGAATCCAAACTAAAGTATCAGGATAAATATTTACTTTCTTTCTATTGATAAAGGCATTTCTAGGAGAGCGTCCTTTGTCGTGCGCTGCTTTTTGCCAGTCGTACCACTCATATTCAAACTCAAACTTGGAAATATCGTATTCTTTCTTCCCTGCGAAACGGTCGTCGCCCTGATAGAAAAGGTCTTCTAGTGTTTCGTCTGTCCAATCCACTTCGTATTCCCAATCAATGTATTCCTCACCCGTGATTTCATCCTCAATGTAGTGATCTAAGTAATCGTGCGCTAAGGAATCTCTCACCCAATAGACGAACTGTCTGTATTCGTTATTTGTGATTTCGGTTTCATCCATGAAAAAACCTACGATAGAGATGGTTTTTGGTCTTTGGACAAAAGTGTTTGCTAAATCTTGGTCACCCGCACCGATAGTTAAAGAACCAGAAGGAATGTAAACCATACCATATGGATTGATTCCTTGCCAGTCGGGACGATCAAAAACACCGATCAATTGGCCATTTTGATTCGAACCACAAGAGGCTGCAGCAAAGGCTAAAAGTACTAAACTTAATCTGAACAATTTTTTCATTTTGAAACTTCTGTTTTCCTTCAATAGTTATGTCACTGTTATGTTTGAGTTGAATAACGAATGAGTGAGACATTCATTATTGCACAGTTCCTTTCAGAAAGAGTCACTCAAAGATAGACTGTTCGAGAATCTTATCAAAACGCTTTCTCTTTTTAGGATTGGTTTAACAAAGGTCGAAAATATATATTATTATATAAAGGGATAATGTGTATTTCTTTTTTGAAATAGGACGAACATTGAACGCCTCTATTTTTGAAATAGTGTATAGCATTTAATAAAAAATAATTGCCAAATGTTGGTTTAAGATTTTAATAATTCATAAATCCATCACGAACAATTATTTATGCCGATATTAGTGTGTGTAGCGGAAAATGATGTAAGACTATAACTGCTTGTGTCTGCAAAAGTAACAACTCACTTAATTTAGCAAGTGTATTTTGGTATTTTTTTGAGCTATTCTTGATTTTTATTTTGATTCGGGGAAATTATCTCTACAAGTTTCTTGGGTTGTAAATAATTGGTGGAGGCACTCCTCGTCCGAAATCTTTGTTCAAATTGTAGTTTATCATAATCTCATGCGAACCTGTGCTTACCGTATTAATGTCAGAAAGCGTCATATCGTAGCTGTAGAACAATTTGATTTTTTCACTCAGCCTCAATCCTCCTAATATAGCAACTGCATCCGCAGTGTTTTGGCTATACCCTCTAAACGATGCGCCTAATGATATATTGTCATTGTAGCTGAACAATACCGAAAAATCTGCTTGGGTTTCCAGAATATCACTTTTGAAAAAGACCGAAGGATGCAGGGCAATCGCGTCTGTTAGGTCAATATGAGCAGCGGCATTGAAGAAGTAGCTGCGAATGGGAATAATACTCACTACCGTAGATACAATTGGCTGTTCCAAAATATCTTTTACGGCAAAACCTGCTTCAAAAGCTTCGCTCTTATAGTAAACACCTACTTCAATCATGGGTGCGCTCCCGAGCACTTCGGTTGAAGCGAGAACTGGGTCGTTATGATTCGGTAGATTTCCATCGGTATATTCACCGTCACGCGTACGAATAGCTGAACCATCTAGCCGTTTTTGTATAATTCCACCTCCAAAGCCAAGCGAAAGCACGCCCGTTTGACCAACTGGCAGTTGATAATTGTAAGCCGCAGAAAGATTCATATTTTGCTCTACGCCTAATTCGTCGTTCTGGAAAACGAGTCCAAAACCACTTCTGATAAAAGGCAGAGGCGAATGAATATTGAAGTGTTGAGAAGTTGGACTGCCTTCTAGGTTGAGCCATTGTTTGCGAAAGACGCCTGTCATACTCAAAGAATTGTCCAAACCAGCATAAGCAGGATTGTACGCCATTCTGTTGAACATATGTAAACTATACTGAACGGGCTGTTGAGCAAAGGCAGTTGCTGCTAAAAAAAGAAAAATAATATGTAAAAGATGTCTTTTCAATAGCTTGAAATTAAGGATTGAGGGAATATGTATTTGAAGGATTTGTATTGGTGTATGTTGGTTATTAAATAATCTCTTCCTTAACAACGATTAAATTTTGGTTTTGTGATAGTGACTTCTATAAAAGATGTAATCGGCTTCAAATGTTTTTGAATTATTTTACTTTTTGTGTTAATTCAAAAATTTAATGTTCCTCAATTCAATACGCGATAATTCTTCCAACTTTCCAGCTTCCAATAATTCAGGCAGTTTCACTAGTTCCGTATTTTTGGGTGCTTTGTAATTAATATAGTCTTGAAAGCGAATTCCGTCAATCGTCCTTTGGTTGTAAGCGGAACGAAAACGAACGCCACCACCATTAACATGGAAATCGTATGCCAAATAGTCCAAACTATGATTTTCTGAATCGAACCAATAATAATAGGTGTCGTCAAAATCATCACCGCCGCCTTCTTCGTCAAAAGTCACTTTTAAGACTTCGTATTTTTTTCCTTTAATATTGGTCTCGCCTTCGTAGCTTTTGTTGACCGCAGAATCATTCAAGCGATAAGGTAATTGTGTGAAGTAGTTGACTGAATTAGTCGAATTAGCATATTTACGTCCCATAGAATCTGGTACTTCAACTGTTTCGCCATCAATCGTCCGCGTAAGCTCACCATCATTTTTTAAGATATCTTTTATCGTCTGTCCTTCTTTTTCAAAGCTGCGCGTGTAAGTGTATGCTCCGTCTTTGTTGGCGATGCTGTATGTCCCTTTTCTGAATTGATATTCGACCCTCATCTGTCGATAAGCTGCTCCACCATGATATTCTATGGAGCGGTCGATAATATATTGTGCTTTATTTTTTGCTTCAGGTGCACGTTCCACTCCGCAAGCAAATAAAGAAAGTAACAATATAGCACTTAGTAAAAGTAGGATTTTCATTGAATGAAGTTTTGTAGATATTTGAGTGTTTCTCCTCCAAATCCCTCCTTTTCGCCGCGAAGTGGCTGCAAAGGCAGAATTCGCAATTTTAGTAGGGCAGAGTAGTGGCATAATCAATCGCACAAATAATTAGGATGATGGCTCATGTTAACAGTCAGGAGGAGATGCTTGTAAGCCCAAATGAAAATTTTCAGGAACTAAAAATTTTCATTTGGTGGGTTTTTATGGATAGAAAGAGATATTTTTTGGACTTTT
>JBCDFY010000293.1:0-8254 GCA_039176995.1 Bacteroidota bacterium | reverse complement strand
CTTTTTTTCTTAAATAATAGACACCCAATGTGGCTTCCCAATCTTGGGATTCAATATGCGTACGTTCCATCAAAAAGAGTCGCTTGCTTAATGGCAAGTCTAGAAAGTTATCTCCGTTGCGGTCTATTTTAGCATTGTTTTGGGCATAATGTACAATCAAGTTATTTTGAAGATTACTATACGAATTATCATAAACAAACTGTCCCGTTGCATCCCATTCGCCAAAGTAACTGCCGTTAACATCAAGTCCTGTTGCAAATCCATTATAATTTCGCATCAAATAAGCACTTGGATAAACCACACCAAAGGGCGAACTCTTGCGCAAGGCTGGTGCATAATTTACCAAAGCACCTGACGATAAAGCAGGCGGCAAATTCTCTAGCAATTGCTTTTTTCCAATGCCAAAATAAGGTTGTTCACCTAGCAAACTGATGCCTGATAAGTTGATGCTATTGCCGAGGTATTGCTGATAGTTGGGTTGCAGTAATCCTTGCGAAAAGGTAGTAGCTACAAGCAAGTAGAAACCGCAAAAGAGCATTGTTTTTTTCATGGTGAACTTGTGTTAGTATGCAAAAGGGAAATGAATTATGAATATTGAATTAGGGCTGTTCAGAAAAATAACTTAACACATTTTTTGATGAAACACATAGGCACATAGAGAACATAGAATGTAGTTTTTCTGCGAAAAACTATGTGTTCTACTGTGCCTATGTGTTGAATAATCAAGTCTACTTTGTTAAAAATAATGCATCTCGAATTTTTCTGAACACTCTTAATATTGAATCACGAATACCGAAGTTTCTAAAAGCGACGTGTTCAATACTTCATTATTCGATATTGGATATTCTTTATTCGATATTCTTAACCACCGCAATTGTCTTCCCCGATTCCCAATGTTTTTGCTCACTCTGATAATACAGAAATGCACTATTCACAGGTGCTTTGAAATTGCCTGCAAATTCCACTTTCAGATTGATTGGTACTTCTTTAACCGCTTTTGCAGCTAAACTCTCGTAGTGCAAGACCAGATAATTGTCTTGAATTTCAAAAAAATCAAAATAGCCTTTTTCTTGTAGTAACTTGAGCTGTTTCACATCCAAACTCAAGCTGGAAGGAATACCAATAATTGCCATTGGCGTCGGTGCAAATCGATCAGCGAGATTGCTAATCTTCGCGGTCAATCTTACGGATTCTCCGACGCGGACTTCTTCGCGTTCGAGTTGAGTATTGACTACAATGCTGGATGCTTCCAATTCTGGCAAATGCGCTTGCCAATTAATATCGAAAGTATATGGTAGTGCTTTAGAGGTGTTGGTGAAGCGCACTTGAACGGTATTGTTACCTTCGGCAAAATATTCTCCAAGATCATTGAATGCAATGACACCTTTTGTCGCTTCATCGTAGTTTTTGGAAGCTGCCAGTACTTGATTGACGTATATTTCCAATTCTCCACTTTCGGATGGACGACTGAATGCTTGTGAATATTTAAGCATCGCTTTAAGTGCCAAAGCAGTAGCTTGTGTAGAACCAAAATAGCCCGCACCACGCTTATTTTCGTACAAAAATTGCATAATGGCTTCAAGCTGTGGAAGATTTTTAGTTTCACTTTCCAATAGTGCCAAAGCAACCCAAGAAGCGAGTTCCACTTGCTTAGAATATCCATAAGAATAAGTCAAAGTAGCAATAGCTTTCCACTCACTGATAGGTTGTCCATTGATTTGTTCTTCTATCAAATTTCGCAGTTCTTGCGCCTCTTTTTCTTTTCCATAATTTTGATTAGCTAATGCCATCAATGCCAAACAATACAGATCTTTTTCTTGGCGTGCCGACTCAGTTTGATACGCTAGTGCTTTTTCTATATCCTCTGCCTTCATATTGCTTAAAGCATAGACCACATAGGCATTAGCCATTCTTTCATAACCGCCATATATGCCTTGGTAACCATTGTCAAAAAGTCCTTCTTCGTTGCGTTGATCTAGCAACCAATCTACTGCACGATCAATCATTTTTTGATTCACGATGTCGTAAACTTGTCGCAATTCATTAAATTGTACCAGACCATAAGCAGTCAATCTAACCGATGCAGGTGATCTTCCATAAAGCGAAAAACCACCTCCTCTCACTTCATAATTTGTCAGTTTTTTATAGCCTCTAGCCAACATATTCTCTGCGCGCCCTTTCAATTTTCGATCTATTTCTTGGCGCGCATTCATCAATTGCAGAACCAAAATATTGGGATAGTTACTAGAAGAAACTTGCTCAAAACAACCGCTGGGTTCTCTCAAAACACCTTCCACACCTGCCACCATTTCTTCCATCACATCTGGAATAGCTCGAAATTTAGCACTCAATGAACCTTCCAATAACTCGCTCACTCCAAACTGATACATCTTATCCATTTCGCTGGAAGCCAGATAAGCTGCACGCGGAAAAGTGGAAGGCACAACTTCGATAGTTGCGCTGATTTGGTCACGATCTACACCACTATTAAAAGTCAAACGAATTGGATATTTACCCTTTTTGGCACTAACTTTCAAGCGCAAATTGAGCTTTTTAAATCCATCGGGAGCGACACGTAAAAAATTGTTTTGGCGATCTCCGATAATCTCAAATCCAGCAGGTAGACTAGAGAACATTCGACCATCTAAATCTTCGTTCGTATTATTTTTAATGACTACTGGAATTTCAATTTCATCACCTCGAACGAGGACCAATGGTAGTTTGGCATCTATGCTAAAAGGCAGTTGGGTGTAGTAAGTTGCTTCTCCACGTGCCACTTCACCTTCGTCAGAAATGCCTTCGACTATCGTTCGGAAGGTGCTGATTTCATCAGAAGCATAGAAAGAAAAATTCGCGTTGCCATCGGCATCAGTAATCAGGTTAGGTTGCCAATGAACGGTCGTTCGGAAATCGCTACGTTGCTCTATGGATTTTTTGTTGTGAACGGGAGCATAAAAAGTCCTAGGATAATAAAATTGACCATTATTAGCCCATTGTAAATTGACATTGATTTCGGGAAGATAAATTGGTGTACTTACGTTGAAATCGTAGTCTTGATTATTACCACTAGAAGAGGCTGGTGTACCAGATAGAGTTAGATCAACAGTAGATAGCTGGGTAGATAATCCAGCACTACTAATACCAACTACCACCACTTCATCCAAATTCGCTTCACTCTCTGGAATAAGCGCCCCAGAAACTCTAATACCATCCACATAATATTCTGTCATATTTGAACGACTCCCTCTCACCGAAATATCACCACCTTCATCTGCACTTGCTAGACCGTTAGAAGTTGCAGCTAAATCATTGAGATTTCTGGTAGGTAAAGAGCTGACCTCTTTTAATTCCTCTATATCTACCTTCTTCTTTTTAAAAAAATCATTTCTGACGGATACATCTCCCAATTTAACACGAGACCCCTTATTTTTCGCTATCATTCCTTCTATGAAAAGATGGTATCTTGGATTGACTTGAATTTTCTTTTTCCGCTTTTTGTACTTGGCAATAATCGTGAAATCATCAGGCGATCGGGCAATGTTTTTGAACTCAAAATAGCCCTGTTTACCGCTGGAAGTTACATGTTCAGTGCCTTCGATGCGCAATCCTGCTCCTTCTATATAATCGTATCCAATGCGCACATTACCTCTTATCATTACTTGATTCAGCGGAAACTGCACTTTTGCTTCCCAATCTTCCTTTTCTGCTGCTAAAATATCTTTCCAATTAAAGCGTCGCCAAGCGTACGTCATTAAGACATAATCCAAGGCTTGGGCTGCTTTTTCTTCTTCGGGATCGAAATAGAAACTTGGTTCATGTATCTTGCCTCGCAATTCTGAACTCATTAGAAAGTAAGAAAGAATATTATCTTGCTTGTCATCTGCATAAGTATACAGCTTATCATCCACCACAGCGACAGAAAAATTACCTGCAACGCCTTTGCCAGCACTATCAGTTACCTTGATAACTACGTTTACTTCTTCACGAGGTTGGTAGCGATCTTTGTCGGTTTGAATGTCCACTTGGAGTCGTCGATGAGCATTCAGAAAGACCATGCGTTCGCTTTGAGGACGCGCCAATTCGTCCAAAAAAGTGACTTGTGCAATGCCCATTGGAAAGTCCACGGTTGGAATTTCTAACTGTGCTTTTCCTTGCTCCACTTCTATTTTTTGAGTATAAAAAATGCTGTCTTGCATCTGCAAAATGGCGTATAATACTTGATCTTCATTGGCTTGAAGTTCAAATTGAATACGTTCTTCGTTTTGTGCACTCAAACTAGCCACCACGCCTTCATTGTACACTTTAGGGAGTTCATACAAACGACCAATACCACGCGGTTTCGTAATTTTGACTCGATACTTTTGATCTTTACGCGGCGTGAATTCAAACGCGCCCATACCATCGTGAAAACTGCTAAAAGTGGTCAAAGTCTTCCCAAATTCATCTAACACAACTCCTTCAATATCAGCAGATTTTCCAAATTCGTTCAAAGATTTGAAAGCAACCTTAGAAGAGAGGTTAGCAACTAAATCGCCGCCTTCTGGCATAAAATCTAAAGCAATGTTGTCGAACTGAATGGGAATGGGACGAGCGATACTTTCGGTTTTGCCTTCGTGGTCAACGATGACATTGAGCAGTCCGCTAGAGCTAGTCAATTCTTCGGGTAAGCGATAGGAAATGACTGCTTCTCCTTGGTCATTTGTGCCTGCTATATTTCGTTCTACGGTTTTTCCATCCAGTTGAACTTGATACTCAAAACGATGATTAGCAATGACTTCGTTATCCAAAGCGCGCACCTCCAAATCCGCAACTACTTCATCTCCTGCTCCGTAGCTTTCCTTTTCGATTTCTAGTTTGAGTAAAATTTTTGGTACAATGATTTTCTGCACCGTCAATTCCTTTTCAAAATATAAATCTTCTCCAAAATTTCGCATCCATTCGCTGTATGCTCGAATCTTATAGATGCCACCAATGACATTACTAGACAATCGAAAATCTCCGTGTTCGCGCGCCTCTTGTCGCAAGATATTGCATTGTTGTGTTACCTTTCCTTTGGGGTCTATGAGTTCAACCAAAAATTGTGAACTTTGCGTATTTTTAATTTGATGATTTGCTCCAGTCAGGTAAGTTTTGAACCAAATAGTTTCGCCTGGACGATAGATCGTTCGGTCGGTTTGCAAGTACAATTTTTCGGTGGGTAGGACTTCATGATAAGTCGTAATTTTCTCTCTTGCGGCAGCAATCACATCCACATTTTGAGCAAAAGAAAAGACGTTCAAAAAGCAAAAAAACAGGAAAGAATAGCTTGTACGTTTCATGCGAAATTGGTGTTTGATGATATTTTGGTAACGAAACCAAATCCTCAAACGCTCCCTATTCATTTCTTACTTCGCAATGCTAAAAGTCCTAAAACTGGTCCAATCGCTAGAAATAAATACACATAATTCGGAGAGATAAATTGTAGCAAAATACTTAATAACTGGATACTAATAATCGTGATGGAAAACCCAATGCAATTGACGATGGTGAGTGCCGTTCCTTTGTGTTCTGGAATGGCACTTTGTGCTACGAGTGTAGAAAAAAGTGGAGAATCGGCAATGACAACTAATCCCCAGAAAATCAGGAAGATAAGAAGAACAAAAGGAGCATTTTGGTTCAAAATAAGCGGAGAAATCAAGCAGCAAATACAAGAGAATAAAAGTGCTATGGTGGCTACTTTTTTAGCACCAAAAACTTGCGAAAAATAGCCTCCAATAATGCAAGCTAAGCCACCTAAACCAATAATCAGAAAAGACAAGAACGAAATATTCCAATCCAGCCCTTCTCGATTCATTTTATAAGTCAATAAAATTGTCGGAACGAATGTCCAAAACGCATACAATTCCCACATATGTCCAAAATAACCAAAGGCAGCTGCGCGGAAATCTTGCTTATTGAATACCTTGAAAAGTAGGGTGAGGTCGGGTTGGCTACTTGCTTTTCGATGAGGTCCATCTGGCACTAAAAAAAACATTAGCAAGCCTCCAATTGTAGCAATACAAGAAGTCGCAATAAGCACAAATCGCCAAGGCAATTCACTTGTAAAACCTTTCAGCAAATGTGGAAAAGCAGTTCCTAAGACCAATGCGCCTACCAAATACCCCAAAGATTTTCCTAGCCCTTTTTGATAGTAATCCGCCGCTATTTTCATACCTACCGGATAAATACCTGCCAAGCAAAAACCCGTCAAAAAACGAAAGAGAAATAGACTTTCTAAGCCATTTCCTTGCCACATAACACCTAAGTTGAACGTAGCTCCAAATAGGGCACAGACGAAGAAAACCTTGGAAGGAGAAAAGCGGTCGGCGATAGTTAAAAATGCAAAAACCAGCGTTCCCGCAATAAATCCAAATTGCACTGCAGAAGTCAGATGCGCCAAAGCACCTGCTTTTAGTTGAAATGCTTCTGCGATGTCGTTCATCACGGCATTGCCTGCGAACCAGAGTGAGGTACAGCAAAATTGGGAAAGGACAATGGTGGGGAGAAGGTGTTTAGGTACAGACATGTCGTAAAGTAATGATTGCTACAAAGTTATGTAAGAATATCTGCATCTTTTGTCGGCTGCTTAGGCAAACTTTGAGTTTATTCCGAGTAAATGTGTCAACGGACAGGCGGCAGCAGTATACTCATCAATTGGCAAGTGGTTTGCCTCCCATCCGCTTTGCGGTTCACTTCATCGAACACACTTAGTGTTTGGTTTTGCGAGCAAAACTACATTGCTATCCCATCCGCTCTCGCGGTTCTCTCCGCCAAGTCTCATTAAGACTTGATTTTCTTAGCAGAAAATTGCGCTACGTTCATCCAAGAGCGTGAACCGTACCAACGGGTGGGTAGCTGTAATATCCTCGTTATTTGGAAATGCAGTTTGCCTCCCATCCGCTTTGCGGTTCACTCCATCAAAAACCTTTAGTGTTTGGTTTTGCGAGCAAAACTACATTGCTATCCCATCCGCTCTCGCGGTTCTCTCCGACGAACACAATTAGTGTTCGATTCCGACTAGTCGGAATTGCTCTTCGTTCATTCTTCTAATTTATGAGCGAACGATTTGTGAGCTTGCTCAAAATGGATACCGAGTGTATCCAAGAGAGTGACCCTCGTTAGAGGGGTGGGTGGCATTATCCTTTATTTAGAAAGTTGATTCGCCTCCCATCCGCTCTCGCGGTTCTCTCCGCCAAGTCTTATTAAGACTTGATTTTCTTAGCAGAAAATTGCGCTGCGTTCATTCTTCTAATTTGGAATGCTCTCCTACTTTCTTAAACGCAAGATTAATTTTAGTAAAAACGTCGCAGTCCACTTCTAATTTGGAATGCTCTCCTACAAGGATATACTCAAGTAGGAATTGATATTCAATATAGTCGCAGTCCACTTCTAATTTGGAATGCTCTCCTACTTAAAAGACATCTTAAATCAAAATCAAGAATTCGTCGCAGTCCACTTCTAATTTGGAATGCTCTCCTACTGGTTAGCGATGGCTTTCTTGAATTAGAAGAAGATGGTCGCAGTCCACTTCTAATTTGGAATGCTCTCCTACCTCACTTATTGCATTTCTTATTTTTAGAAATCTTGGTCGCAGTCCACTTCTAATTTGGAATGCTCTCCTACTAGAACATGAAGGATTATATTCTCAAGGTCTTGTCGCAGTCCACTTCTAATTTGGAATGCTCTCCTACAAAAATGAGATTCTGGCAAGGCAATAGATAAATTGTCGCAGTCCACTTCTAATTTGGAATGCTCTCCTACTTCACTGAGATTGGTATATGATAATGATAAGATAGTCGCAGTCCACTTCTAATTTGGAATGCTCTCCTACACAACAGCTGCAGACGTCACGCTACCACAAGCTGTCGCAGTCCACTTCTAATTTGGAATGCTCTCCTACTAACAATGGAAAGACGTTCGGTACATTCTACCGTCGCAGTCCACTTCTAATTTGGAATGCTCTCCTACCTATAAAAAAGGCGATGAAAGCTACAAAACTGTCGCAGTCCACTTCTAATTTGGAATGCTCTCCTACCTATAGTAGAAAGAATAGATGGAATCAAAAGAATCGTCGCAGTCCACTTCTAATTTGGAATGCTCTCCTACGGTGCTACTTTAAAGATACCAAAGAAATTCAGTTGTCGCAGTCCACTTCTAATTTGGAATGCTCTCCTACTTATAAAACGCCTAATATTAACCAATCAAAATCTGTCGCAGTCCACTTCTAATTTGGAAT
>JBCDFY010000292.1:0-8302 GCA_039176995.1 Bacteroidota bacterium | reverse complement strand
CTGACTAAGGATTCAAAATCGAGTTTAGCGAGCTAAGTGAGATTTTTAAGCCGACGGCAGGTTCAAAAAGCATTGGAAATAAGGAAGCAACGATACATTATTACTATTAATTCGGTCTGTATAAAAATTTAAAAAATTAAATTTCTTAACATGCTCTAAAGTGTCGTATCGCCAAACGTGCAAGCGAGTTTTTGAAAGTAACAGTAGCCGTACTAGCTTCTGTTTTGAACGATAGACTATTATAGGTTTCAAAGTAGCCGATGTAAGATAGCACGACGCGTCGTTCTTGTGGATCGTGGAGTCTTTTAGTCGTTGTTGCGCTGCTCCTAGTCCCATATCGAAATATAATTTCGCATTTGGAACGTATCAATGAGGTTGCCGAGATCATGAGTAGGAGCTGCACGCACCAAAGAAAAAGAACATAGAATGATGCAAAAGATAGCTATTATTCTCGTGTAATCATTCATCGTTGATTGATTGTTGATTGGTATCTTACAAGATAAGCCCTGTAAGATATATCGAGTATACCAATTGAATATGTAAAAACCGGATCTAGGGTAGGGAATGATAACACAGATCATATCTTCACACCCATGATAGCAGATAGAATATTTTTTGTGTAAATAGTATGAGTAAGAAATGGTAAAGGCGGAAAGTATTGCTTTTCTAAATAATGAGTATTGTTATGTCACAGTATATCTATAAGTTGTTAAATTTTGGAGATCTATGAGACAAAAATAGTATTAAATTGATAAATTAACTACAGCCATATGCGATTGATTCTTCTCTGTGAGTTGAATGATCCGTAAGTCGTCGGATGTGAAGATAACCTTGCTAGAAGACGATGTTTTGTAGCCTGTTAAGACTAGGCTAAGTGTAAGCAATAAGCACCATTTCATTGAGTCAATAGACTTAACAGAGCGTCATCTTACCGTTATTGTCTATCAAGCACTTTTCTCCCTATCCAGCCACTCCTCAAACAATCGCTCCAGCGTCCGCAATGGCACTGCACCATTGGACAACACAAAATCGTGGAAAGACCGAATATTGAAATTGGATGCCAGTTCTTGTTCCGCTCGGCGACGTAGCTCCTTGATTTTCAGTTCCCCAATTTTATAGGATACCGCCTGCCCAGGCCAGCCGATGTACCGATCAATTTCCGTATTCACTTCGTGTAAAGACAAAGCGGTATTGCTCGCCATAAAGTCGAAAGCTTCTCGTCGTGTCCAGTCAAAATAGTGCATGCCCGGATCGACGACCAGACGACAAGCGCGCCACATTTCATAAACCAGACGACCGAAGTCTTCATAAGGCGTTTCGTACATCTCAGCTTCTTTTCCCAAAAACTCCGTATATAATGCCCACCCTTCACCAAAAGCGGAAAAGTAAGTGTTGCGGCGGAAATCAGGAATGTCATCCATCTCTGCTGCCAGCATGATTTGAGTGTGGTGACCGGGCACACCTTCATGCAATGAAAGCGCAGGTAGAGCATAGAGCGGACGGCTTTCTAGTTTGAATGTATTGACCCAATACTGTCCGGCTTTGCGCTGTCCATAAGAACCACGCGAGTAACGACCGGCTGTATAAGTCGGCGCGATGCTAGCAGGTACGGGAGAGACCGTGAGTGGCATACGCGGTAGTTTATTGAAATACTGTGGCAGCTTGCCTTCCATTCTTTTGGTAATCCAAGCTGCTTCCTTCATCAACTCAGCAGGTGTTTTGGCATAAAACTGCTCATCCGTCCTCAGAAATTCAATAAAGTCTGCAAAACTGCCTTCAAATCCTACCTCTGCTATGATCGCCTCCATTTCTGCTCGAATGCGCTTCACCTCTCGCTGTCCGGTCTCAAAAACTTCTTTTGGCGTCATGTCCAAAGTGGTAAAATAGCGCACGCGCTGCTCATAAAAATCTTTGCCATCTGTGATTCCGCTAATGCCCACTTTTTCGGGAGCTTTGGGGAGATAGTCACTTTCTAAAAAGTCATGAAAAGCAACATAAGCAGGTAGCACTTTGTCTTTTAATAATTGCCCGACTTCCGTTTCTCGTGCTTCTTGTCCTTTTATGGGATCGAAAAAGAAAAGAGACTCTGTATCTGTTTCCAGTACTTGTTCTATGATGCTCATGCAGTTGCGGACGACCAATTTTGGCGAACTTTTGCCCAATGACTGTCCGCGCTGCATTTGTGCTTTTCGATGCTCAAAATAGTCAGGTAGTGTAGAGAGGAGGTGGAGATAATTGTCGTAATCTCTCTCATCTCCGATGCGGTAATATTGCAACCGATATAAGACGCCCGTCAAAAAACCGCCTTCAGCATTCAGTGGAAATAGATGCGATTGAAAGTCCAAGTGATACAACTGATCTTCTAAAGAAAACTGTAAGACATCCAGATTGATGCGGTCATTTTTGGAGAGCTGATCTGGAGTTATTTTATCAATAGCGACCAGTAGATTGCTGATTTCTGTCCGCTGCGCTTGTAGAGAAGTATCTGATAAATTGACCCAACTAGGTCGCTCGCTAGATGAACCAATTTGCTCATATTGTCGAATGATGCCATCTAGTGGATTGCTAGGAGAGGAAGTAGCCGTTTGAGTGGTTTTACAAGTCGTGAATAGAAAAGCTAAAGCGAATAGTAAACGGTAAGCGCGCATAATAAAACGTCGATTTGTTTTCGCTGGCTATGATAAGGAATTTTTGGGAAAGTAAAGAGAGTATGCTCCTGATAGTAGATAGATTGCTGGTTCATGAAGAATAAAAATTAGAAGATAATTTTTAAAACCATCGAATTCGATAGTTCTGGAAATCGACCTCAGCGAAATTGCTTAGAGCTTGTTGGGGAATTTTGCGAACTGATTTTCAATGATTTATGGTTCTGACTAAGGATTCAAAATCGAGTTTAGCGAGCTAAGTGAGATTTTTAAGCCGACGGCAGGTTCAAAAAGCATTGGAAATAAGGAAGCAACGATACATTATTACTATTGATTCGGTCTGTATAAAAATTTAAAAAATTAAATTTCCCAACATGCTCTAAAGGCTATTTCATCAACACATCTGGCAATGCTTGCAAAATCGACGCATCGATAGCTTCTTCTCCTTCCACCTTTGCCGTCCATCTCTGAAACAAATCGCGTTTGTTTTGGCGTAAAGCAATCAAGCTGCAAAGAGAGAAAATCGCATCTTCCAGTTGCTTAGAAATCGTGCCAGTTTGTATGGCGGTGACATCTTTGATAACTGCCAATTCACCGAAAGCAGACCAGTCCGGTCGTTCCAAGAAATGATACTGCAAAATGACCCGAAGCGAGTCAGAAGCTTTGGCGTATTTTCCCCAAATAATCACATTGGCGGCACATTGTTCTGCTAAAGTGGTCGCTTCTGCAATACTCAATTCCGCTTGCCCCTCTCCTACTTGAATATCCGTAGACAACTGATTGTCCAAACTCAACTGCTCGATCCGATCTCTAAGCAAAATGTGCGGTTTAGCAGCTTCGCCACCGACATTATCGAAGGGCAGTATCAGTATATTGTTATTCATCTGAGGAGCGAAGGTCGGACAATCATCAGGCCGGCTCACGAAGAAATAAACCACTGCCAGTCCCAATATCCCTGCCAGTAAAAATGGGATTAATTGTCGTTTTTTCGGTTTGCTCGCTGAGTGCTCATCAGCAGACAACAAGGCTAGCAGGCGATCATGGATGCGATTGCGCTCCAATTCTTGCTGTTCATAAGTGATCATACCTTTTGTTATGGCTGCTTGCAATTGATGAAACGAACCTTCGATGACGGACAACGTGTGCTGTTGCGTCTGACTCAGCGGTAGTTGCTGAAATGCCGCTATCGCTTCTTGCGTCCGTCCCTTTTGAATGGCTTGTATGATGGTCTGTTCGTTCATGTGTGGTCGTGTGCTTCTGAAAGTTGCTTCTGTGCAGTAGGGCTTTTGGTTGATTCCATCAACTACAAAGCGATCATCTGACTACAAAAATTGTATCTTTTTGTTGTGTTTGTTAAAGTTACTCACCTACGCACAATTTTGTTGATTTTGGTGGATTTAAAAGTGATAGTCCATTAAAAGTGGTGAAATTCAGGCTGTTTTGGTAAATTATAGATTTGAAAAACAAAGAATCTAAATCTGAAAGGCAGTCTTCTTGAAGATGGTTATGACTTATAGATTGGTGCAGAATCAATATGCGAGTGGGCTAGTACAAAATGAGGTGGTGATGGATGAGCTTTTTGGGTTAGCAGAAGTTCATCTAGGTTATGAGCAGGTACGACGAGCGTATGCTTCGCAAAAGTTACAAATTTGGTCAATCATAGATTGCCTTAAAATTGCTCAAGGACTTTTCGTCAAAACTATCTCACTTTCAACCACGTTTTTTAGATGAATCAAGTATTTTGGACCATGACTGCCATATTGAAACTAAAAGCAGAGGATTTAACATCGGACTGGTTTGCCAAAGTCAAGGCAGATTATGCAGATGCAGATCTGGAGTTGCACATCAAGACATCTACCAAAACTCAATTAGGAGAAGATGAATTTTGGGCAGTCATCGATCAGCTAGATTGGGAGGCTGAAAACGAGCTAGCCATTGTCGCTCCTGCTGTACAAGTACTTAGCAAATATGAAATAGGCAAAATCTATGCTTTTCAAGAGCTATTCGCACAAAAACTATACGCGCTTGACACACCTGCTCATGCTCAACACATAGGCGACGCCTCTTGGTCATCAGACAGCTATTTTTCAGTTGATCATTTTCTTTATGCTCGTGCTTGTGTTGTGGCGCACGGAAAAGAAGTATATGAGGAGGTTCTGACCACACCAAAAGAAATGCCAGATGACTGTACATTTGAGGCATTATTGCGTCTGGCTTCGGATGCTTTTGAGCAAAAAACAGGTCGCTCTTTCCATTATATTCCGAGTGTGAGTTATGAGACTTATCAGAATGAAGAAGCTTGGGCAAGCGTAAAGTAGAACATGGCAAAGTATCATCGAAACAACAAGAAGAATAAAGACACGCATCACCTTTACGAAATCCTTGATTTGTTGGAAGACGATGTGCTCAAATACGGCATCAGTGGCGATCCTATAGATCAGGATGGCTTATCTAAAAGGCTACGAGAACAAGTTGATCTATTCAATATTGTTGCTAATTGGTATCGCTTCGAAGGACATATTATCGTCAAAGATATTCCAGGAAATGAAGCAGCTCGAAAACTAGAAACTGCTTTTATTGAAGCTTATGAGGCTATTCATGGACGAAAGCCGCGTGGGAATAGGAGGAAGCAATAGATATTCTTACATGCTTGTCACTCATTGCATTTGTAACTTGAATCTAGGTCTGAAAAGATCAATAACAATGCTCGAATCCAGCAAGTAGTTACCATCCTTCATGATCTATATTTTCTGTATCTTCAAGGGCAATTTTCCATTCTGAGGCTTCTTCTTCACTCAGTATTCAGGCAAACTTTAGTATATTTTTTACCGAGTCACTTGGTCGAGAAGGATGCAATAGTTCTACTTCTACTGATATGGCATTTCTTTTTTCTGTAGGACGAATATAGTGTAGACGTGCGAGTCTGGTAGTTGGTTTGAGTAGATTGATGTTGTCTGATTGACTCTGTTTCAAAAGAACTATGAGCGTATGTTTCGCCAAAGTTGCAAACTTAGTCGATCACCTTTCATTTGGGGAAGACTTAGACCATCGGGGGTTATAAGACATACCAAAACTAATGTACATCCTAAATGTTTACTCTCATATTAATCTAAAACTTAACCTGTTCACCTGTTCAAGTTAAACACCATGCCCAAAGTAATACTTACCTTCTTGTGTATCTTATGTATAAGTTTTTTGTTTGCCCAAACAGAAAAAGCTGAAATCTTAAAGCAAAATGTTGTACTATTTCCTGACACTGATGCCTTTGGCTTCATTTGTGGTGAATACAATAATAAGCTCTACATTGTTACAGCAGGACATCATATATATGATTATGAAGGTAGTACAGTAAATATAGAATACTTTAAAAATTCCAATATTAATAAAGATTCTATTACCCATAAAGGAAAGATTATTAAACTTGCTGAAGAAAATGATCTGGCTCTAGTAGAGGTTTCAAAACCTTATGATTTCAGATGGAAACAAGTGTGTCTTAGTAAACCTACTAGAGGGGAAAAAATAACTATTATAGGTAAGGAAAAAGAGTGGTTTGTTCCTTCACGGAATAGTACAATTGAAGATATTTCTAATGAAGGTAAGGTTACAGTTAATCCTTCGCCAGTACTACCAGGAACGTCAGGTGGACCTTTAGTCACTGAGAATGGAATAGTAGGGATAGTAACAGACGATGATGGTAAATATGCTTATGGTTTGACTATGAAAACCATTATTGAGGAGTTATTCGAAAATTATCAGCATAGATTTTCTCTTAAGCGAGCATCAAATAGATGGCTTTTCGTTATTGATGCTGATGGAAATAGCTATGAGACTAAGGTCATGAAAGATGGCAAAAGCTGGATGATTCAAAACTTAAATCTGGACTATAAGGATTCTTGGTGTTTTGATAATAATCCATCAAACTGTGAAACTAACGGTCGATTATATTTTCAGGAGGCTGCTGAGATAGGTTGTCGGTCTCTAGGTCCTGGCTGGCATCTTCCGACAGAAGATGAATGGGAAACATTGATAAGTAGTTACACTGCGAATGGCTACACTTCTAAGGATGGTCCTGGAGTAGATGCAGGTCGTGATGCTTTCGATAAACTGGATCAAGCTAGATTTAATCTTAAGCCTAGCGGTATTTATTGGCATGGGGATCGATCTATTCCAGATGAGCATACTACTTTCTTCTTTCATGGATTAAACAATAATCCTCACATAGCATTTTGGTCAAGTAGCTTAGCTAATAGAAGACCTGAAAACGGAATCTTCTATTTTTTTCAAACAGAGCAGAGAAGATTATATAAAAATGATGACTGGCCTACGAAAAGAGGACATGCAGTTCGATGTGTAAAATCGAATTAATTACTATCGTGAAATTTAAGAAAAGTTCTTTAATTTAGGTAATATGCTTAATAAAGCACTTATTAGCCCCAAAACTCCCATTATTACTTTCCAGAACAGATTAAAACTTTCGTTTTCACTGAAGAGTCCAATCAAAGTAGGTTTTAAGGATTGCATCTCATCATATTCTATTCCAACTCTTACGTCCTTAGCTTTGCCAATTAATTCAATTTTTAGATAATCACCTTTTCGATAGAGTTCCGTAATAACAAGTGATACAGGCTCATCAATAGATATGAAGCTTTCTTGTCTTAGTGTATAAGCTTTCAGAGTATCGGTTTTACTAGTTATTTTAATATCGCCTGATACGATTTTAGATTTTAGTCTATTACTAGTTCCAAAAACTTCAGTAAAGGTAATATAATCAACTGATGTGTTTCGTAAAAAAAAGTCACTGTTTGAACTTTCTCTAAAATCAAAATAGAGTTTTTTAAGTAAAAGCTCAGTCTGAAAAACTTGGTTACGAGGAGAAATTAGTAGAGTATCATAGCTGTCAGCAATTTTTAATCTTGCACCAGAAAAACTTAGATTACAAGATATTGAATCTAACCCATTTAGCTCAAACGTGATTTCACCATTGTCTACAGAAACATCGAATTTAGCTTTTTCATTTAATCCCGAAATGGAATTTAGCTTCAAATTTTCCTTAGCAAGTTTGGAAATGTGAACAGAGGGTTTTTCTGCATCGAAAGTTTGCGGTTGGAGTGTATCGATTGATACTTTGCTGACTTCAGGAGCATAAAATGAATCCAGCATTGTATTGATATTTATAGCTTTATCTGGGCTAGGACTAAATTTTACGTATTCAGACTCTACGTTTAATACAAATGATGTGTGTAAGGGCTTTAAGAAACTTATTAACAAGCTTGAAAGAAAAATTAATGCGAGAACTACATATTTAGACTTAATAGGATTTCGCTTCTTAGATGTATATAGAAGCTTAATAAAGATTGAAAACTTATTTCGTATCGTGTTTCTAGATACTCCGAGTTGCTCAGTATTTAGAATACCATTAATAATGTCAGATTGTAATTGATAATAATCACCCTGAAGATTAACCCACTCGATAGAAAGATCAGGTCTTTTTTTATTAACTATCTCTTCTATTGCATCTCACTCTAGGTGACAAAACTTTCCTGCAAGCGAAAAGCATGATCGACCTTGTCGAGTAAGGCTTGAATTGGTCTGAAAAGCTGCCTCAAGTAGTTTTCATCTTGATGAAATCGTCGAATCGCTTTTTCCAAACAATCTCT
>JBCDFY010000291.1:0-8334 GCA_039176995.1 Bacteroidota bacterium | reverse complement strand
GGCACATCATTCGATCAACCTACATCTTCCTGCTCTTAAATCCTTCTCTACCTTCTTAAATTTGATAGCATTCTTAGTTGTACCGTCTTTGTATTTAACGTTGATCTTTTCATTTCTACCAATATGCTTAAATGGATTAGGTTTTGCCAATTTGGGAACACTAGAATTAGAAAAATTAGATGCTAAAAGGTTTTGATTGTAACTGTACATATAATTGTCTAAGTCCTTCTGGTTACTAATATCAAAACCCTGTTCCATTGCTCCCATCATCATACTTTTTGCCATTCCCCAGTTATTTGGATCAGTTGCTCTCTCGACAATTTCATCAGCAATTTCTTTTAAAGTAGCAACGACTTCTTCTGTGTTAATAGAGTAAAGATTTGTCGAACCCAAATACTTGAAAAATTGAATTAGAATCGGTGAAAGGTTTTCAAAAAATGCTTGTTCAGAAGTCACTTTTTCAGGTATCCATCCCAGACAAACTGTTGCAACATCTTCTACATCTGCCTCAGCCAATGTAAGTCCTTCATAATTATAAAGGTAACTCTGAAGACAATGAATAGCAAAGTCTGCATTTTCTTTCTCTTCATCTATCAAAGCATCAAAAAAGGGACTTTGCTCAAAATCTTGATATAACAAATCAGCTGCTTCCTGACCAAATTCAGGTATTTCATCAGGATCAAGTTCAGCTATTCTTCTGTAAAGAAGATCAAGTGCCTGTTCTCGTTTTTTGGCTGTATCCCTTCTGTCCATCAACAACAAATCTTCCTCCGCAAAAATATAAGTGTCCTCTGAACTACCATTTTCTATACCAAGTTCGATATATTCGTTACTAAACATTCCTAGAGTTGGCGCATCGAATTCAACTAGATAAGTTGTTCCGCTTTTAGGCTTGTATACTTCCAATACCTTTCCACCCCATCCATTAATTGGATTCTCTTGTTCCTCAATAATAGTTCCATCCTTGACACGGACATGGTCATTTACCTTGAACATAGTTAGTAATCTTAGCTATATTTATATTTTGTACTTTCATCATGCTTTCCTCGCCTTTCACCATCAAAATTAGCCTAAAGCAATAAGTCATCATAGTTTTGTAAGCATAAATCAATCACGGAATTATGACAACTACAAATCTAAAAGTTACAAACCTCAACAAAGTATACAGAAATGGTGTAAAAGCCATAGCTAATCTAAATCTGGAAATTGGAAAAGGAATGTTTGGATTACTAGGTCCGAACGGCGCAGGCAAATCCAGTTTGATGCGTACGATTGCTACTTTGCAAAGTCCTGATTCTGGTAGTGTCGAATTTGAAGGAATTGATGTGCTAAAAGAGCAAATGGCACTGCGTAAAGTATTAGGTTATTTGCCTCAAGAATTTGGCGTCTATCCTAGAGTGAGCGCAGAAAAACTATTGGATTACTTTGCCACTCTGAAAGGTGTGAGTTCCAAAAAAAACCGCAAAATATTAGTCGAAAAAGCCTTAGAAATCACCAATCTCTACGATGTTCGTAAAAAGCATGTCAGCGGTTATTCGGGCGGTATGAAACAACGTTTTGGCATTGCTCAACTCTTACTCAATAATCCTAAACTCATCATCGTGGATGAACCCACTGCTGGACTTGATCCTGCTGAACGTCAGCGTTTTCTGAATATTTTGAGAGAAGTTGGTACAGAAAATACCGTCATTTTTTCTACGCACATCGTCGAAGATGTAAAAGAACTCTGCCACGAAATGGCAATTATGAATCAAGGGCGAATTTTACAAAAATCTACTCCCGAAGTCGCCACTGCCAACATCCGAGGACAAGTTTGGACTAGCAACATCAGTCGCAATGATTTAGAACAAACACAGCAGCAATACAATATCATTTCTTCTAGCTACAATCGCGATAACTCCATCAATATTCGTATCCAAGCCAGCGAGCAACCCAACGAACATTTTTCTCTTGCCGAACCTAATTTGGAGGATGTTTACTTCATTGCTTTACAGGAAAACTAGGAAATTAGATCGTCTTTGACTGTCTGAAAGATTTGCTCGTTAGGAAACGAGCTGATAGTCGTGTCAAGTTAGGAAACTTAACACATCGAAACTGATTGTCCAAGTCTCCAGACTTGGATACAATATTACTCGGACTTAGTCCGAATAGGAAATTCAAAAACCAAATGTACACGACTTACAAAAAATCCGTCAAATCCGTTTCATCCGTGTCCAAAAAAATAACATCATGTTCAAAACCATCTTCAAATACGAACTTCGCCACTGGTTTCGCCATATTCCAATCTATATCTACGCCTTTATTTTCCTAGTCATGTCCTTCCTCATTTTTGGAGGTATGGCATCCGAAGATAGCGCGCGTTGGGATGGATTATTTATGAATTCTGCCTTCCAGATTTTCAAAATGGCAAACCTCTTCAATGTCTTTATCTACTTCTTGTTACCAGGTATAATTGGGCTTTCCATTTTCCGTGATTTTCGTAACAATCGCCATGCCTTACTCTATGCCTTCCCCTTCAAAAAACTAGAATATTTAACTGCCAAATTCGCAAGTGCCTTCTTCGTATCCACTCTGATCGTATTAATGGTCGGTCTTGGATTCACTTTAGGAACGATGATGCCTGGTATCAATTCGGATTTAGTTGGCGCGTTCCGATTGGATGCTTATTTGCAACTCTACGGTTTGTTTTTGCTTCCAAACTTACTCTTTGTGAGCATCTGTATTTTCTTCACCGTAGCTATGAGTCGAAATATTTTTGCAGGTTTTGTGGTTGTCGTTTTATTGGTGTTAATGCAAGCCATTATTGGCGTACTAGAAGATGGAACAAATTTTACGCAACTTGCTGCCACCATTGATCCTCTGGGACTCAAAGCCATTGCGCAGGAAGTGAAATATTGGACCATTGCGGAGAAAAACGAACAGCTCTTACCCTTGAGTGGCATTGTCTTGTGGAATCGTATCTTCTGGATGAGTTTATCTATTTTATTAGCCATTTTGACTTATCGAAAGTTTCAGTTTAGTCAACAATCCAATTCGATGGCTAAGCCCGTAGGGATTGGTAAGCGTATCTTCACCTCAAAAAAAGTTGGACTCAACAATCGCTCCGTTCCTCCGCACTTACCGATCCCTTTCAAGAAGATCAACTTCCCAAAAGTCCAGTTTAATTTCTCCTTCCAAGAGCAACTCAAAGCCACTTGGCGACTCTCCAATTTTGATTTTCAGCACATTATAAAGAGCTGGTTATTCATCAGTTTAGTTCTAGCAGGCTTGATTTTCATTTGCTTTATGCTCGGCATTTCCAATCCACGTTGGGATACCAAAACTTATCCCGTTACTTGGCAGATGCTCTTCTTGCCCAATATGCACTTTTCGGGCGTCATCAACTTAATGACCTTCCTCTATGCAGGGGTCTTGGTACATCGAGCACGCATGAATCGAAGCAGCCAAATCATTGATAGCACTGCTGTTCCAAATTGGGTATTGCTCGGTTCTAAGTTTTTGGCACTCGTCAAAATGCAAGTACTACTACTAGCACTAATGATGATTGGCGGCATGGCAGTTCAAGTTTTCCAAGGCTATTACAAATTTGAAATTGGACATTATTTGTTTGAATTGTATGGTATGCACTTGATTCATTTTATGATTTGGGCAATGCTGGCTTTGTTTGTTCAAAGTTTATTGAACAATCCTTATCTAGGTTTTTTCCTCTTGCTTTTTGCACCGATGACGTTCATTGCATTAGGACCAAGCGCGCAAGACATTGGTTTAGATTTCCTAGAACATCCCATCTTCCGCTACAATCAGCAAGACAGCCCCATTCAAGGTGTTCCCTATTCCGACATGGATAAATATGGCGCATTTTTGCCCGTTTATTTTGTGTACAAAATCTATTGGCTATTGGCGGGAATACTACTGCTCGTTGCTGCATTTTTGTTTTGGCAAAGAGGAATGACCTATTCCATAGCTGAACGTTTGCAGCTTGTCAAAGCTAGAATGAATCTGAAATTAGTTTCAGTTTCGGCTTTATTGCTAATTGCATTTATGAGTCTAGGTTTTCGCATTTACTATGAAACCAATATCAAAAATACCTACTACTCTGACAATACCAGACATAATATCCTGAAGGCTGCCAAGAAGCAGTTTAGCGATTACAATAGTCTGGCGTTACCCACCATTACCGACGTTCATATCGACTTAAATTTGTTCCCAGAAGAACGTCGGTTTAAGTCAAATGGTTTTTATTGGCTAGAAAACAAATCCACACAAGTGATTGATACCCTCATGCTTGTTCATGCTGTAGGACTTAATACCACTTATCAATTTGATCGCAAGCATCAAGTGTTAAACAAAAAAGATGTAGTAGATGTCACCTACGTGGATATGATCGTTTTAGAAGAAGGCTTGGCAGTTGGAGATCGTTTGAAGATGACCTTTAGTAATTTCAATAACGCACCGAATTGGCTCCAAACCAATACACGCATTAAAAAACACGGTACGCTCATTCGAGACGATGTGTTCCCAAGATTCGGCAATTGGATTCCTTATTTGAGTGACGGTCATCATCATACAACTTACGATAAAGAACATTACAATCCAGAAAATCTAAATACTTCAAAATCAGTGGTTTCTATTGATTCTGATCGTATTAATTTCTCTGCGACCGTCAGCACCAGCAACGATCAAGTTGCCGTAGCTTCCGGTAATTTTGATCGAAAATGGACAGCAAATGATCGCAACTATTTCAGCTACAAAAGTGATCGGAAAATTCCACATAGCTTCATTTTTACTTCTGGAGATTATGCGGTTGACAAAGATCAATGGAAGGATGTGCAGTTGGAAATTTACTACCACAAAGACCACGACTACAACATCGAACGGATGATGGATGGGATGAAAGCAGGTTTGGATTATTGTAGTAAAAATTTTAGTCCTTATCATTATAAAGAACTGCGCATCGTAGAGTTTTCGCAAGTCGGTGGCGCATCTGCACATTCTTATCCCAATACGATTCCAACAGGTGAAGGCGCAGGTTTCATCGCCAATGTGGACGATAGTGAAAATGGTGGCGTAGATTATGTTTTTGGAACAGCCGTGCACGAAGTAGCACATCAATGGTGGGGCGGACAAGTCATTCCTGCAGATTCACCAGGTTCAAAAATGGTAGTCGAAAGCATGGCAGAGTACGTTAACTTGAAAGCAAAACAACACTACAAAGGTAAAAAACGCCTCTTGAATTATGTGCGCCACGCCAATGATCGCTATTTAAAAGGCAGAGCGCGCAAGCAGCACAAAGAACATCCATTGATGTATACGCGCCCTTCACAAAATTACATTCACTATCCCAAAGGTGGTTTGGCGCTCTATGTGATGAGTGAATATATCGGCGAAAAGAACCTAAATGCAGCGCTGAAAAAATACGTAAAAAAAGTAGCTTTTCAGGAAGACAACTATACCACTTCTGCCGAATTGGTAGAACACATTCGAGCCGCCACACCCGACTCTTTGCAGTACTTAATTGAAGATTGGTTTGAGACCATTACTTTCTATGATAATGAATTATTGGAGACGGAAATCCAAGCATTAGACAATGGCAAATATGAAACAACAATCACGTTCAACATCAGTAAATATCGGACGGATGGCGATGGCAATATCAGTTATTCTACCAATCAGATGGATTCTTTAAGCTATAAAGATATTCATTCTCTACCGTTGAAAGACTATATTGAAATGGGTGTTTTTGATGAAGAAGATAAAGTTTTATCTACTGAAAAATACCAGATCAATAAAATTCACAATCAACTGATTATCAGAACTCAAACTAAGCCTTCTAAAGTGCAAATTGATCCCAACTATTTGTTGATTGATCGGGAGCGGGAGGATGATTTTTGGGAGGAATAAAAGTTATTCCTTAACTATTTTGAATTCTTTATTGACCGCCAAGAATTTCCTCTATCCGTTGTTTTTAATAATACGCCTTGCTGACCTGCTACAAATGCCATGGAATCGTTCACAACAAACCCGCTTAACGAGTAATCACCTAGTTTCAGAGGAGTGAGGTTCTCCCAATTTTGAGCAGAAAGCGCCAAGGTATTTAGCAGAAATAGGTAAACAAAAAGACGTGAGCTTTTTACTAACATAATGACTTCATTTTGGTAACTACTGGAAAATCCATGACGGAAGAAAGGAATTAATATACCTTCAGAATATAATCTCCTTCGGTATTTAGATATCCTTGTATCAATAGAATTGCCTCTTCCATTTCTACTAAAAAATTAAGTGCCTCCCCATTTGTTCGCGCTGTTTTCCTCACCATTCGTTCACCGTCTTTGCTGAAAACGGTAAGCTGAGGTCGAAAGCTATTCGTTAATGAGATGCATTCGACTCTGACAGAAGATTTTGTTGACTGTGAAAAATTATAGTGGTCAACATCGTTTTTGTGAATATGACCATTCTTAGGCGAATTTAACGAGATCATACTTGCTTGCTTAGCGGTATTATTGGGTTCTTGTTCTGAAATTTCTTCTTCCGCATTTACAGACTTGCTAAGTTGAAGTTGGTACTTACCTGTTTGTCCCATATAAGGTCGAACTTCTAAAAAGTAGGTACTGCTGGGAGCAGCAAAAAAATTATATTCAATTGTATTGCTCTTGCGATT
Source organism: Bacteroidota bacterium (assembly GCA_039176995.1). Lineage (GTDB taxonomy): Bacteria > Bacteroidota > Bacteroidia > Chitinophagales > Saprospiraceae > JAAUTG01. The sequence continues at coordinate 1,676 of JBCDFY010000291.1, read as the reverse complement.
GACGACTTGCTCTATTCTTTTCTTGTCCTCATTGTAAACGTTCAAAATCATACTGAAATCTTCAAAACCTGAAGTAAGATTGATTTGTACTTCATTTCGATAAGAAGAAGAAGTTTGAAACTGATAAAAATCGAGATCTTTTCTGTCTTTGAGATCAGCACTAATTTTCTGTTGAAATCGCAACTCAGTGGCTCGTGCAAAATTATCATTATCATCTTCCAAGGATTTTGGAGTGTCTAATATCTCGATTGTTTCCCTTTTGGTTATTGATCTATCAGAAGCATCTTTCTCTTTTTCTTTATTTTGCTCCTGATCGAAGTCTGTTGCTCTTTCATCATTTTTAGTAGAGAGTACATTCCAACTCAATATGCTAACCAAAACCAGCAGAATTGCTATTCCTACGAAGGCAATCAATTGCTTTTTACGTTTATTTTCTTTCGGTTTTTTGCTAATTTGAACTTCCTGTGGAGTTATTTCCTCCTGATCTAAATGATCTATGATGTGCAGGAGTCCGTATTTAATGGAATTAATTTGCTGGTCAGCTTCTTTATAGTCGACAAGACCTGCTATTTCCTTCGCTTTCAATCTCTTGAAGCGACTTGACAAAACCACTATTTCTCTCCGAAATCCTTTCTTATCCTTTTGATAATGATTTAATAATTCCTGAATCACGTACTGGGTTTTACCTTCGGAAAGCATTCGTTGTAATTCATCTTTTAATGCGTTGGAATCTCTCATTTCTATGTTTATGACTATTTGTGCAAGCATCATAAAAATAGAAATACAGCTATTTCCATTTGGAAAACTCTAGTAAGTGCCCGTCTTTAGTTAATAATTGTACGCTTTATAATTAGAAGTGTGGAAGAGTAAGAATTCAATTTCATTACTGCATACTTTTATTATCGTGAACTAATCTATTCCTCACCTCCAAACTGCTCTCTCGCTTCTTCTAGGTTCACTCCAATCCATTCTTCCAAAGCGATCTTCGCCAAGATAACCTCTGTTTCTGCACGCACTCGATCTTCGGTAGCCTTATAGTAAGAACCAGAAACAGCATTAACATCTTCGTATTCCGCAGCGTCTTTTTTGAATAGAGTCAAAACTAATTTTTGATTTTCTCTAGCTTCACTTTCCATTTTTAGACGCTCTTCTACCACTCTTTGGGCGGAAATATATTGCTGATAAAGCGTTAATACTTTAGTTTGAATTTCTAGCTTTCCATCTGCTTTTTCTAGCTTAGCTATCTTCTTATTTTCTTCTGCAATAGCAACATTATGTTCTGTTAAGTAAAGCGGTGCAATGCGAAAAGAAACCCCGAAAGCAAAACCACCTCCACCAGAAAAGCCATCGGTCACAGAACCATTGAAAGGAGTACTCACATTGGAGTAACTAAGGAAAGGTAAAGCCGCATCTAAGTACCCTAATTTTGCTTGCTTAATACCCAAATCTGCGATTTTCAATTTACTATTGTACACCGCTGCAGTAGGGTGATTCTTCCATGCGAGTTTTACCAAAAAAGTTTCAAAAGCAACGTTCTCGTCTGCGAGATTTTGTGCAGTAGCATGAAAAGAGAAGAATAAATAGACTGAAATAACGGCTATGGAACGCATTGTTTGAATTTTGAATTAGGCTTTAGAAACGGTATATCATTATCACCCCTAGACACTTTTTTATTT
>JBCDFY010000290.1:0-8365 GCA_039176995.1 Bacteroidota bacterium | reverse complement strand
CATTTTCAGTCACTACATATTATTTTAGATAGCATCTTTCATGGCTAAATATATATTTGTTACGGGTGGGGTAACTTCTTCCCTCGGAAAAGGAATTGTGGCAGCTTCTTTGGCAAAGCTCTTACAGGCGAAGGGTTTCAAGGTCACGATTCAGAAATTTGATCCTTATATTAATGTTGATCCAGGTACAATGAATCCTTACGAGCATGGCGAATGCTATGTAACGGATGATGGCGCAGAAACGGATTTGGATTTGGGGCATTATGAGCGTTTTTTGGGGATACCAACTTCGCAAGCTAACAATGTGACGACTGGTCGAATCTACAAAACCGTTATTGAAAAGGAACGCAAAGGAGAGTATCTAGGAAAAACAGTTCAGGTCATTCCGCACATTACCGACGAGATCAAAAGACGCATTCAACTGCTTGGGCAAACAGGGGATTTTGATTTGGTGATTACAGAATTAGGAGGTACAGTTGGTGATATTGAATCTTTGCCTTATTTAGAAACTTTGCGGCAAATGCGACAAGAATTGGGAACAGATAATTGTTTGGTGATTCATTTGACTTTGCTGCCGTTTTTGAAAGCGACGAAGGAATTGAAAACCAAGCCTACTCAACATTCAGTGAAGGATTTGTTGCAAGCAGGCATTCAACCAGACATTTTGGTTTGTCGCACGGAGCATCCAATTAGTATGGATATTCGCCGGAAACTGGCTTTATTTTGCAATGTGCAAGTACGTGCAGTAATCGAAGCTATTGAAGCAAAAAGTATTTATCATGTGCCGCTCTTAATGCTAGAAGAAAAGTTAGATAGTACCGTAATTTCGATGCTAAATCTACCTGACCGACAAGAACCAAGATTAAAAAAGTGGAAACGATTTTTGGATAAATTATCCAATGCAGAAGCGGAAGTAAAAATTGCTTTGGTTGGAAAATACGTGGAACTGCCAGACGCGTACAAGTCTATTTATGAAGCATTCATTCATGCAGGAACTTCCTTGGATGCGAAAGTGAAAGTGGATGCGGTGCACTCCGAAGAACTAGAAAAGAAAGGTACAGCAGAAGCAAAATTGAAGGGTTACGATGGCATATTGGTTGCGCCTGGATTTGGAGATCGAGGCATTGAAGGAAAAATCAATGCAGTGCGTTTTGCGAGAGAAAATAAAGTACCACTCTTTGGTATTTGCTTAGGTTTACAATGTGCCGTAGTAGAGTTTGCACGTAATGTAGTCGGCTTGAGAGAAGCCTTTTCTACGGAGATTCACGCGCGCACCCAACATCCTGTGATTGACATTATGCAAGAGCAAAAATCCATCACCGAAATGGGTGGAACGATGCGTTTGGGAGCATATAATTGCAAGCTAGAGAAAGAGTCTAAAGCACATGGTGCGTATGGAAAGCGAAAAGTGATGGAACGCCATCGTCATCGCTACGAAATCAATAATGATTACTTGGAACAATTGGAAGCAGCAGGCATGAAAGCTACCGGTCGGAATCCAAAATCGGGTTTGGTCGAAATTATGGAGATTCCAGATCATCCTTGGTTCATGGGCGTTCAATTTCATCCAGAATACAAGAGTACCGTAGAGACACCGCATCCACTTTTTGTTTCTTTTGTAGATGCTTGTTTGAAAGGGCAGAAAGTATAGCTTTGCGCCTAGGCGTCAGACGCTTTTGAAAGCGTCCGACGCCTAATCTCAAATTCAAGGATCATCCACCACCTCCACCGTTGAATCCAAATCAAAACCAGCTAACAATTCTTGCAACGTTTGCTTGATAATCTTTTCGGGCTTAGTTTTCAGATCATAATTTCCGCTGTCCCACTTTCCATTCTTGTTAGCATCAATCGTGATTTCTAATTCATAAACACCAATTTTTATGGCTTGAAATTCTTGTTCCCAAGTCGTAACTTCAGAAATGGTAAATTCTCCAATGGGAATGGTGCTGCCTTCTGGCTTAATCGTCACCAAATACTGCTTTAGGCTGTCTAAACTATCCAAGGCCAAATTGATATTACCAAACTCTTTAGGATTTAGAATGCTAATAGGCAGCATGATGGTGTCTGGATTGGAAAGATCGTAAATGTCGGTGAGTGCGTTGGGTAAAATTTCTAATTCATAAGTTAGGCTGTCTATCCAATCATGCTGAATCATCAATTTTCGATGAGCAGAAGTAGAATCTATGGAAAGCTGGATCGGGACGACTGTTCGAGTAGTGTCTGTATAAATTTGAATCAAACTGGAATCAAAACCAAGAAGTGGATGATTGAACAACAATTCCAGTGGACGAAGCGGATTTTGACTAATGCTTTTCGGGATTTTTTGAAGTCTTATGCTGTCGCTAGCTACAAATTCTGCACGACTCGCTGCGCTGAAAATAAGTGTATCCGTGAGCGTAGAATCTTTGGATAAAATAAATTCCGTTTGACTGCTATCTCTACTGATCAAGTCATACCAAATCCGTAAACTATCTTTTTCATAATCAAAGTATAAGTCCTCAAAATTGGCTTCGTATTTGAACATCAAATCAAGTGGTTTTTGATTGAATTCTATTCTTGCCAAACCATATTGATCTTGATTGATGTCTTTTATTTCTAGCTCGGGTTCTTCTAGGAAAATCTTGAAATCTAAGCGATTGACGCTACTATCATTCACGACCAAAAAAGTATCCAAAAAATCAATGCGTTCGTTCGCAAAATCGAAAAGATAATTGGAAATATTTTCTTCCAATGCAAAGACTTTGAACGTATCCGCACGTACGTTACTAATCGTAAAATTGCCTGTTTCATCCGTTCTTGCAAAGTAAAACGGTACCTCTGTTCGCACTACGGTATCCGCTAAATTATCATAAAGCATCACCAACACATTCTCCACTGCTTCGTCTGTTAGAGCATCTTTCACCGTTCCGCTCACCTCCAAAGAATCAATATAATCGCCCGTAGAAAAAATGAAGCGCAAATCTTCTGCTGGATTACTTTCAGTCAAATCTTGCACGGCTTCTCCAAAGTTGATGACGTAGGTTGCATTTTCTCGAAATTCTACTTCTTCCTCAAATTCTATTAGCACACTTCGCTTCTTAATCGTAATTTCAGGTGCAGGAACAACTGGCGGTGAGATTACGACTTGCTCAAAGACTTTATTCAGTTTTATCCATTCGTCAAACGCCAATTCAATGGTCTGTTTTTCAAAATTGGTTTGTAAGTTGGGTGTACTCAAAACGGTATCCAATTGTGGCGGACGTTCGTCTTTTGGTCCGCCCGAAAGTGTTCCTGGATTGGCGCAGTTGGATAGAAAAAAAGATAAAGGAACAAGAATAAAAAAGGATTTAGGTATTTTGATAAGCGTATGCTGATAGCTATCAACACATACTAACATATTGCGACGATCATGCGGAAAAAAAACAACTGATCCTAAATAATGAAATTGGCTGGGTATATCTTTTTTTGTTAGCATTGTATAATTGTGAATCGAAGGCATTTTCGCTGTGCATATTAAAAAAAATTGATTTTAATAAAACGACTCATAAGTACGTTTTTTGGATTGAGATGGACATCAAGTCCATCGAGGTTTCTAAAGGATAAAAGATGGCTAAATAGCTATCTTTTATCCTTTAGAAACCTCGATCAAATCATAACGGTTCGATACCGTCATGATTTGAAAATGGCAAAGATCAGAATTGTGATCACCCCTGGTTTTTTGAAAAGTGCAAATTTGAACATATCTATTTGGCACATATGAATATCACAAAGTAAAGAATATTTCAATTGTTGTTCGATAAACTTTACTTTGCTTTTTGATAACGTTTGAATACCGCAATGCACAACTATCACTTTCTTTTTACAACTTAGTTGGCGCATCTTCCAGCCTTCCTTTGACATAGAAGAATGCTTTCTCCTCGTTCTTCATAAAAGGAATCTCTTTTCCATCTTTCAACTTAAATAATTCAACCGTCTCCGTCAAAACACCTGCTTCATAATCATAATTTTGAGTAATGCGAAACCAATTGTAAGGAGCTAGACTGCTGACATCTTCCGCTGCAAATTCTAAAGTTTGCTTTCTAAATTCTCTATCGGATTTTCCCTGGCCACTTCCCAAGGAAGATTGCAATGTACACGCTAACTGATCTCCTTTCAATTCATAATCCAATTCAAAATACATCGCTTGCGAACGCTCGCCTGCTTTGCCATCATAATCGGGATGCAGGCGGTGCAGACTTTTCGTTGACTTCCATGTTTTTCCATATCGCTTCTGTACCACATCAAAAACATAATCGTAGGAAGCGTCGCGTTGCCAATTACCATCCACGTAGCGATAGGCTTCACTTGAGCCATTCCAAATGATGGTGTACGTATCTTCGATGACTGCACTTTCGGAAAGTGGAACGATAACTTGAGAAGTGGAACAACTGCTGATGCTTAGGGTTAAAATGACGATTGCGAAATAAAGGAACTTGTTCATTTTTTCTTTTTAGATAAATTAATGACACAAAGTTCGGTGGATGTTCTGCCAAAAAAATTGACATATGTTACAATCGTTGTTCTTCGCTAATTTTTTTGCGCAAGCGACTCAAACTTTCACGCTCCAAGCCCAGATAAGATGCAATGTGATAGAGCGGAACACGCTCAAAAATCGTTGGATAATTCTCTAGCGCAGACTGATATCGTTCCTTGCCTTCCATAAAAAGAAAGGATTCTACTCGATTGGTCGTAATTTGATAAGATTGTTCTGCCATAATTCTTCCAAAGCGTTCCCAATTGTGCGAGCGATGGTAGGCAGCTTGCATGGTCGAGAAAGGAAAGGTGACAATTTCAGACTTTTCCAATGCTTCAATATAGTAGCGACTAGCTTGCTGATTCAAAAAGCTGTTGTAGTCCACCAAAAATTCATTCTCAAACACAAAATGCGTATTGATTTCTTTTCCATTCATCAAGTAATACATCCTGAAACTGCCTTGATTGACAAAGCCCATTCTTCGACAGATCTGACCTTCTTTCAGAAACCAATCTTTCTTTCTAAAATCCGCAATTTCTAAGTCCTCCTCGAACATTTGGCAATCTGCATCGGTGAGGAAGGAAACATTTTTCAAGAAAGATTTGAGTTGGGCAGTTTTGCTCATGTTAGCTTTGTATTTTTGGAGTTAAATATAGATTTTTTGTAGTGGTTTTAGAATTTAAAAGTTGTCGGCAATGCCAAATATCAAAGCCTATCAAAATATCCATCCTGAAGATGTGAGCTTGTCTTTTAACATTAAGCGCATGGAGGACATCTATGATTTGACCAAAGGACAAGCAGACGAACCCCATCGTCATGCTTACTATACCATTGTCTTGGTCAAATCTGCAAAAGGAAAACATATCATTGATTTTCAGGAATTTGAGTTGAGTGCACAGCAAGTCTATTTTGTGAGTCCAGGGCAAGTGCATCAAATTGTGGAAAGCGAACGCTCTTTGGGATATGCGTTGACCTTCTCGCCACAGTTTATGCTTGAAAATGGAATTGATGTTTCTTTTATTGAAGATTTGCATTTATTTCAGGACTTTGGTTACTCGCCGCCTTTAGAATTGGAAATGTTAGAGTTGGAGAAATTGGTAGATTTAGCAGAAGAAATTTACGACTTTGCTCATGGCAACCAAAAGTTCAAATATCAAGCGGTAGGCGCATTATTGAAGCTCTTTTTGATTCATTGCAATCAAGCGTGTAGCTTATCCAAAGAAGAAAATACACAGACTGTTCAAGCCTCCGTTTCGCTCTTGCGTAATTTTAAAGATTTACTCAATAAGAACTACAAAAACTGGCACAAAGTCTCCGAATACGCCAACGCGCTCCACATCACCGCCGACTATCTCAATGCTTCTGTCAGATCACTAACGGGCAAAACAGCCAAAGAACACATTCAAAGCCGCATCATCATTGCTGCCAAACGTTTGCTGCGCTTTTCTGATCTTCAAAACAAGGAAATTGCCTACGAATTAGGCTTTTCCGCACCCGCTAATTTTAGTCAGTTTTTTAAGAAGTGTACGAAAGTTTCTCCATCAGAATTCAGGCAAATCTAGGATTTTCATAAGCCTTCCTCCGATTTTCATATTTACCTGCCTTCCTCTTTGCCCGACCTTTGTATCAACAAAACAAAGAGAAAATGGACAGAAAGAAATTCATCAAAAAAGGGCTTTTAGGAGCAGCAGGAATTGCTACGGGCAGTTCTATGCTTCAAGCCAAAAATGTGAAGCTCAAAAAATCCAATTACGATCAATTTATGAAAGCAACTTCGCTCGCGGAAGAGCAAGTCGGTTTCAATCATTTACCAAATAAGGAGATTAGAACTATGAAAACGGTATTGCATAAGGCGAACACCAGAGGACACGCCGACCACGGTTGGTTAAACTCTCATCATACATTCAGTTTTGCAAATTACTATCATCCTGAGCGCATGAGTTTTGGCGTTTTGCGCGTCTTGAACGATGATGTGGTTTCAGAAGGAAGAGGTTTTGGAACACATCCGCACGATAATATGGAAATTATTTCGATTCCATTGGAAGGTGATTTGGAACACAAAGACAGCATGGGCAATACTGCGACCATCAAAGCGGGTGATGTGCAAGTGATGAGTGCAGGAACGGGGGTTTTCCATAGCGAGTACAACAAAAATAAAGACGAAGCAGTCAAATTCTTGCAGATTTGGGTGTTTCCAAACAAAAAGAATGTCGAGCCACGCTACGACCAGATTACATTGCAACCACAAAAACTCAATAACCAATTGCATCAAATTCTTTCGCCCAATCAAGATGACGAAGGTGTTTGGATTCATCAAAATGCTTGGTTTCATCTAGGAAATTTGGAGGCTGGAAAGGAGCTGGAATATGATCTGAAAGCTGAAGGTAATGGTATTTATGCTTTTGTATTAGAAGGTGATGTGACTATTGCTGGACAGTCGTTGAGTAAGCGAGATGGATTTGGAGTTTGGGATACAGAAGCAATTGATATTCAGGTGGATAAGGATGCGAAGGTCTTGTTGATGGAAGTGCCGATGGCGATTGGATAGAGATAAGCACGCAGAGATTGCAGAGATTTGTTTTGAGAAATCACTGGATAACGGGAAGTTATCCAGTAATGCTTAGTCCAACCTCAAATCATAAGCTACTCCTAAATAGAAACGCGTTCCATGAGTGATGCCCCAAAGATTCATACCATTGAAGCCATTGGCGTCATTTTGGAAAATGATTTGTTGCTGATTAGCAAGTAAATTATCAATGCCGAAGGTGAAAGAAAAGGGTTGCAAAGCATCTTGAGAGACTGCATAATATAAATCGTAAGTAGCTTTGAAATCAAGGCGATGCAGCCAAAGCGATTGAGTAGTTTCTAATCCAATAAGTTGCTGTGGGCTGTGCAGATGATAGCGAAGATCAGTCCTAAGTCCTTCATTATAGTAGGAAAACGTCGTATAAACGCTGTGTTCAGAAAGGAAAGGATCTAAGCGGAATTCCTCACCATAAGTAGATTTATTTTGATCCCAACGATAGGTAAGTCCAACAGTAAATTTGCTGCCTAATCGCTGTAACCCTCGTACTTCTAGCAAATGTCGAAAAGCACGTTCATTGGAGCTGTAAATATTGGTTGCATTAGGTGTTTGATATAAATCCCAGAGCGTTTTTTGGCAAAAGTGGAAGTAGTGATATTGCAATTTAATTCTAGTCTTCTTATGGTGATAGCTAGCGGCTGTGCCGAATTGCCAAAGTTGGTTGGGTTGCCAATTGTTGAGTTCAGTTTCTTCAATATTAATATCGTAATCGCTTACGAATATGCGCGAATAGTCCGTGAATAAATTGGGATACCGCCAATCATAAGCCGTGAATAAATTGAGAAAAAATTTCTTTTGCTCTGGAAACAGGAAATTGACGCGCAAACTAGGTCGCGCACTTGCCTTTTGCAAATTGTGATGCTCTAATTCTAGATTTGCTTCAGTGAGAATATGTTGATTCCAATGCTGTTGATGTCTCGCTAATAAACCGATGCTTTCCTCGCGTCGCTCTTGACGAAAGTCGCCAAAATTTTCCTTCAAAATACCATAGTCCAGCTTCGCCCCAAAAAATAAATTAGGAAGATTATTCTTCGTCAATAAATAGCCCACCATCGCTTGAAGATTACGCTGATTGCCTTGGTAGAGATTATCACCGTAGTAATCTTCTCGCTCGTGCAAATTGGCATCTATTTCGGCAAGTAGTTGTTGCTTTTTTTGAGGTTCCGAGTTGATTAAATCAGTTCTTGCTTGTAAACTTGCGCCTAAGTGATTCATGTCGTTTCCAAAAGCATAAGCCTCTTCATTTTCCTCAAAATCTAGGTGTCCGCTTTCTTCTTTTTTTCTTAAAT
>JBCDFY010000289.1:0-8381 GCA_039176995.1 Bacteroidota bacterium | reverse complement strand
GGTAAAAAAATGGCTATTCAGCCATTTTTTTACCCTTGTAAACCCTGATGGATTTGGATGGACTCGATGTCCATCCAAATCCACATTACGCACTTTTAGATAAAGCATCATACTGACAAATTTAAGATTTGTGTAATTTGGCACACACACATTATAACTATTCTTTCTCCAAAGAACACAGAGAAAGTTAACTTTGTTACAAATTCTAAGGTCTATGAAAAAGATACTCTTGCTCTCTACTCTCCTAGCAGCCATTGGTTTGAGTATCTATGTTATACGCCCTTTTTCTAGCAAAATTGATTTCAATACACAAGTTAAACCGATCCTTAACAAACGTTGCATTACTTGTCATGGTGGTGTGAAGCAAAGTGGAGAGTTGAGTATGATGACGCGCGAAGATTTGCTTAAAGCAGGAGAGTCAGGTCGCATTGCTGTAGTACCAGGCGATCCTGATGGCAGTGAATTTTATAGAAGATTAGTTACTCAAGACGAAGTAGAACGAATGCCTTTCGAGACAGAAGCTTTGCCAAAGGAAGAAATTAAAATATTGCATCAATGGATAAAAGAAGGAGCAGAATGGGGCAAGCATTGGGCATACAAAACCGTGGAACAAGTAAAAATTCCACAAGCAAAAACGCTGTTAGGTTCAACTGGGAATAGCAAAGAGAGCTGGGCAAACAACACAATAGATCACTTCATTTTAGAAAAACTCAAAGAACAAAAATTGTCTCCTTCCACTCGTGCAGATAAAAACATTTTACTTCGACGCTTGGGTTTGGATTTGATTGGAATGCCTGCTTCGGAGCAATTATCAAACTTGTATTTAAGCGATCAGATCTCTTATGAGCAACTGGTGGATAGTTTGCTGAATTCTCCACGTTTTGGAGAGCGTTGGGCATCCGTTTGGATGGATTTGGCGCGCTATGCAGACACGAAAGGTTCAGAGCGCGATTCGCGTAGAACGATTTGGGAATATCGCGATTGGTTGATTCGTGCTTTCAATCAAGATATGCCTTACGACCAATTTTTGACGGAACAAATTGCAGGAGATTTATTACCCAATCCGACAGATGCGCAATACATCGCTACTGGTTTTCATCGCAATACCGTGACCAACGATGAAGGTGGAACTGACAACGAAGAATTTCGAGCCGCCGCCGTAGCCGATCGCGTCAATACTACTTGGGAAGCTCTGATGGGTACTACTTTTGCTTGTACTCAATGTCATGGACATCCTTACGATCCCATTAAGCACGAAGAGTATTATGAATTCATGGCATTTTTTAATAATTCTCGAGACCACGATACTTACGCAGATTATCCTTGGTTGCGAAAGTTATCGGAAGCACAAAATGAGCATTTGGAAGCCTTGACCAATTGGATTAAAAAAAATGATTCTCAAGAACGAGCAGAAGAAATCTATAAGTTCATAAAAACTTGGCAACCAGCTTATTATTCCCTCCAAGCAGATAGTTTGAGCCAAGCAGATATTTACGATACAAAGTACTTGGGAATGCGAATTTATGGTATTGCAAGATTGCCGCAAGTGGATTTGACTATGAAAAATAACCTGATCTACAGATATGTCGCTTGGCAAGTTGGTGGATATTGGTCGGTTCATTTGGATGCACCCGATGGACAAATGATTGCTAAAATTCCGATACGAGAAAAGACGAACGGTTGGGAAATTGAGGAAGTAGCTTTGGAGGGAAATTTTACAGGCAAGCACGATCTTTACCTCCGCTACGAGAACCCAAGAATCAAAGATGCGGATCGCCAAAATATCCGCTTCGATTGGTTTCATTTTACGCAAGCCCTTCCAGCATCGAATGCACCTGATTATGAAGTTTATAAAAATAGCTTTTGGAACTTATTAAGAGCTTCCACTAAGCACACTTTGATAATGGTGGAAAATCCCATCGGAATGCAGCGTTCAACGCACGTTTGGGATAGAGGAAATTGGTTGGCAAAGCAACAAAAAGTAAAAGCTGCTGTACCCGATATTTTTGATCCGCTACCTGAAAACGCGCCTCAAAACCGCTTAGGTTTAGCTAGGTGGCTAACTGATCAACGCAACCCATTGGTTTCAAGAACTATCGTCAATCGCCTTTGGGAACAAGTCTTTGGAAGAGGTTTAGTAGAAACGCTAGAAGATTTAGGAACGCAAGGAATGTCTCCTTCTCATCCAGAGCTATTGGATTATCTTTCTTGGCAATTAATGAATGATTACGAATGGAGTATTAAATGTTTGTTGAAAGAAATAGTGCTGTCTTCTACTTATCAGCAAGACTCTAAAGTAAGCGCAGAAATACTGGAAAAAGATCCTATGAATATCTGGTATGCGCGCGCACCCAGAGTACGATTGAATGCAGAGCAAATCAAAGATCAAACCTTGCAAGTGAGTGGTTTGCTAAGTGATAAAATGTACGGACCAAGCGTGATGCCTTATCAACCTGATGGTGTTTGGAATACGCCCTACAACAATGATGATTGGACACTGAGTGAAGGCGAAGATCGCTACCGAAGAGCAGTGTATACCTACTGGAAACGCTCGTCTCCTTATCCTGCCATGCTCACTTTCGATGCTGCTCCTCGACAATTGTGTTCTGCCAGAAGAATTCGCACCAATACTCCTCTACAAGCCCTTGTTACACTAAACGATCATTCTTACATGGATGCAGCTATTCATCTAGCGTTGAAGAGTCGGAAATCAAGCAAAGAGTCGCTGACAAGTGCTTTGATTTCAAATATTTACGAATTTGCTATTGGTCGAAAAATTAATGCAAAAAAATTAGCAACTTTTGAAAATCTTTATGATGAAATGTTGCTTGATTATCAGCAAGATGAAGCAAGCGTCAAGGAGATGCTTTCCGAGTTAGAAGAATCGAATCAAAATGCAGAATTAGCTGCTTTGTCTATTGTCGCAAATTCAATTATGAATTTAGATGAGTTTATTACGAAGAATTAATAAAGTTATTCGCTTTTGCTGCACATCTTCCTATTTTTGCGCCGTTTTTTTATGAACCACAAAGGAAGCAAAAGGATACAAAGATTTCTTTGTGGTTTTTCTTCGTTTTTTTTTGGTTCAATGACTTTGTAGCTTAGTTTTTCAAAAGTGGACACGTTTTTAGAATTCGTGTAGTCGCAGCCAAAAAATCTTTCAAGGAGGATTTTTTGACTGCTCCAAAGGGAGTTTGAGGGAGAAAAGACTTTCTGCGAATTTTGGAAACGAAATTCTGTATTTTCAATTTGTGTCCACTTTTGAGCTTAGTTTTAAGTAGATATTACAAAATCAAATAAAACCGTAAATTAATGAATACTGATTTTCTAAAAAAATTAGGACTGAAAGCTGAAAACGCAGGTACTAGCACAGGTTTAGAAGCTATGGATTCGGGCAACTATATCGAATCCTACTCGCCTGTGGATGGCAAATTAATCGGCAAAGTGAGCGTGACGACTGAAGAAGAATACGAAAAAGTCATTGCAAAAGCGCAAGTCGCCTTTAAGACTTGGCGAAGTATGCCGGCACCTAAGCGCGGCGAGATCGTTCGTCAATACGGCGAAGCATTAAGAGAAAATAAAGATGCTTTAGGCAGATTGGTGAGCTACGAAATGGGCAAGAGCTTGCAAGAAGGCTTTGGAGAAGTGCAAGAAATGATTGACATCTGTGACTTTGCAGTGGGACTTTCACGACAGTTATATGGCCTGACGATGCACTCCGAGCGTCCAAAGCACCGAATGTACGAGCAGTGGCATCCGATGGGAATTGTAGGCATTATTAGTGCATTCAATTTTCCGGTAGCGGTTTGGTCTTGGAACTCCATGATTGCTTTGATTTGTGGAGATGTGACCGTTTGGAAACCTTCTGAAAAGACACCCCTTTGCGGAGTCGCTTGTCAAAATATTTTCCATAAAGTCTTGAAAGACAATGATGTACCAGAAGGCGTAAGTTGTCTAATCAATGGCAATTATGAGGTTGGAGAATACCTGACCAAAGATACGCGTGTGCCATTGGTCTCTGCAACGGGAAGTTCAAGAATGGGTAAAATCGTTGGGCAGACCGTAGCTGCTCGTTTGGGTAAATCGCTTCTGGAATTAGGTGGAAATAATGCGATCATTATCACGCCAAGTGCGGATATGAAAGTAGTGTTGACGGGCGCAGTTTTTGGAGCAGTTGGAACCGCAGGACAAAGATGCACAAGTACGCGACGTTTGATTGTACACGAAAGCGTTTATGATACCGTGAAAGAAAATCTAGTACGCGCCTACGGTCAATTGCGCATCGGTAATCCTTTGGATGAAAATAATCACGTTGGTCCACTGATTGATAAAGATGCAGCGGCGACTTACACCGCAGCGATTGAAAAAGTAAAAGAACAAGGCGGAGCATTCATCGTGGAGGGTGGAATTTTAGAAGGTGATGCTTATGGAAGTGGTTGCTACGTAAAGCCTTGTATTGCAGAAGTTTCAACGAATTTACCAATGACGAAGCACGAAACTTTCGCGCCTATTTTGTATTTGATGAAATACAATGATTTGGAAGAAGCCATTGCCATTCAGAATGATGTTCCACAGGGTTTGTCTTCTGCCATTATGACTATGAATTTGCGCGAAGCAGAAAAATTCTTATCTCCAAATGGCTCTGATTGTGGTATCGCGAATGTGAACATCGGAACGAGTGGTGCTGAAATTGGTGGTGCATTTGGTGGCGAAAAAGAAACGGGCGGTGGACGCGAGAGTGGTTCTGATTCTTGGAAAGCGTATATGCGCAGGCAGACGAATACGATCAATTATAGTGCAGATGTGCCACTGGCGCAAGGCATACAGTTTGATTTGTAGGAAGTGCAAGTGCTTGGACGAAAAATACGCCATCAAAGACAAATTTATTCATGTCCAAGCACTTTCTTTATACCTACCTACTCCCCACACCCAATCGGTGAGCCATCAGGCATCTTAGGCATCTCAGGCATTTTGAAGCTCGAAGGATCATTAAAGAATTGCTGAATTTGGAAGCGAACATAGGTATCTTGTGCATTGAGTTGACTCAACATACTGCCATCCCATTGCTGCAAATAAGCCAAAACGACTGCATTCACTTCTTGCATTCCTTCTTTATGTCCTGCTAGGCGCAAAAGATGGTTCAGAAAGAGCTTTTCCTCCATATTAGCAATCGTTTTTTCAAAGCGAGATTGCGCTAATTTTGCACGAACAGTTTTGTGAATATCCGTCAGATAACGATCTAAATCAAAGCTGATTTTTCCTCTGCCGTGCTGTTCCACGATTCTCGCCAATCGCTGTGGATGTAACAATAAGCTCAAACTATGATTGGCCGACGCTTCCGCCGCTCCAATTGGGTCAAAAGTCAAGCCAGTATGTACTTTGAAGAGTTCGCGACCTCTTGAGTAGCCCATTGGTTGAGGAGGAATAAGTTCAATGATGTTCTCGGGAAGTGCTAAGAAGCTAGGATTTAAAGTATGTAGAATTGCTTCCAACGCTTCCTTTTGGATAGGTTCTCCAACGACTTGATTAGTGGGTTGTCTATCTCCTCTTACTGCGTAAGTATAATTCACTCCACCAATATGTTTTGCTGCTGCTTCCACCTGATAGCGATGTGCTAAATAAAGTGGCACTAGCACGTTTTCTAAGGTTGCCATCGGCGCACCCATTGGAATATTTTTTTCCGAAAAAGTACTCAAAGCCTTGGCTCGCAATTCAATAATACGATTCAATTCTTTACTCGCATCTGCTCCTCCATCCCACAAATGTCCAAGTGGATGCGCACCGCCTTGTGGACGAGCATCTTGATCAGAAATATAATGAAACCCTTGCTCATTATTTTTTGTCAAAATATCTTTCAGTGCCTTCTCCTCATCTGTTCCCTCGGGAAAATCTTGATAACCATATAGTACGGTACGCTTATCCCACTCACCAATTCCAACGTCGTAAGCCTTGGAAAAGTTAATTTTACCATCTTCCATCAACGCAATGTAGGGATGTGGATAGTCCATAACAGAAGCGCGGTCGTTGACACTTGCCGCAAAATTATGCGCCAATCCGATGGTGTGTCCCACTTCATGCGCTGACAACTGCCGCAGACGTGCTAAAGCCATTTCTAAGAGACGTGGGTCAGGTGTCGTACCATTTTCGTAAGGCTGAATCAAGCCCTGCGCAATCAAAAAATCTTGACGAACGCGCAACGATCCTAAAGAGACATGACCTTTAATGATTTCACCAGTCCGAGGATCGTATACTGAAGCACCATACGACCAGCCTCTAGTCGAGCGATGTACCCACTGAATCAAATTATAACGCACGTCCATTGGATCAGCATCAGCAGGCATCTCTTTCACAATAAACGCATCTCTGTAACCTGCTGCTTCAAAGGCTTGATTCCACCAAGAGGCACCTTCGATTAAAGCAGATTTAATGGGTTCGGGTGCGCCTCGATCTACATAATAGATAATTGGTTCAACTGGCTCGCTCATTGCCGCTGTTGGATTTTTCTTCTCCAAACGATGACGACGAATCAGGCGTTTGACCAAAGATTCTTGAATCGGAGTAGCATAATCGTAATAAGTGACTGGAGAATATCCACTTCTAGGGTCGAAAGTTCTCGGTTCATATTTATCATCTGGTAATTCTACGAAAGAATGGTGTTGACGAACCGTAACTGCATCTGCAGAAGGCGTAACGGAGCGAATATAAGCTCCTTTTGCTTGTCCAGTAAATGTTAGAGTAGCTTCTAATTCTGTATTTTTTGGAAAGTTTTTGCACATCGGTAAGTAGACTGCCGAACGACTGCCATCCAATTTGTAGTTACCTTGCTTGCTTCTGCTTAATCGTTGAAGAATACCATGTGCATCTCGCAGTAAAAAACTTGTAGCATCTACCAGCACTTTTCCATTTTCCATTGCGCTTGCTTTAAATCCCCAAAGCACGGACTGTGCAAAGGCTTGTTCCACAGAAGCAGCTTCCTCTTTGTTGTCGCTTATTGCCCGATAGCGATAGTTAGGTTGTACCATCAAAATTTTTGGACCACTTTTTACGAATTTCACAATTCGAGTTCCTCCCAATTGTCCTCTATCTAAACCAATATCATTAGAACCAACACCTGCTGGTAGGGAATTGACGTATAAAAATTCGGTATCTAACTTATCTATTTCCAACCAAATCTTACCTGTATTTTCATCCCAGTAAAAGTTGAAATAACCTTCATACTTTTTCAACTTTTCAGTTTTTTGGGAGATCATTGGGAGAGATTTACTTTCTTCTTTTTGGGCAGAAGAAAGATTGACACTTAGTAAAAAAGCAAAGGTGAGCAACAGCGAGCGGTTCATATTTATCATCGTTTGAGTAAAATTCTTCGGTGTTTTGAGGAGCTTTGCAATTATTGATTTTCGTCTATTAGTGAAAACGTGTTCGGAGGTTTCAGGTGTTTTGCTTATTTCTTTTTTCAATTTTTTCTATTATCCTCTCAACCTCTAAACTTGGCAAGTTTACAATTTTTGAAATAATCTCAACTTGCATACCTTCTCCCATACATCTTTCAATTACTTCTTCCCTTTCTTCAATTTTGCCTTCAATTTTGCCCTCGATTTTGCCCTCGATTTTGCCCTCGGCTTTAGCAGTATCTACGACATTCTTGATGTCTCGATATATTTTCAGACTTTCTTCATATTCTTTTCTCTCTTTTTCTGTAAACCCTGCTATTTCGGCAACTTTGAATAGTTTTTTAAATACTCTTTCTTGTAATTCTTTTGGTCGATCTTGTAGCTTTTGTAGATGCGTGAATACATATAGCCATTTATCAAAATGCGTCTCCAGTTCCGCTTGCTTCTTTTTAAACTTTGGTAGTTCAATATAGATGAACTTCAACTTATCATAAAAGACTTCACACTTTTGATTCTTTAACTCGATAATATGCAGTAAGTCTTCCTCTTGCTTATGTTCATCAAATTCGAAGTCCAAAATACCAATTGAAAAAACAGGTTCTAAGCGATAATCCCAATCTCCTCTTTTAGCTTGTTCTTGTGTAGGAAAAGAAGAATAAAATACACTTCTATCTTTGAAATAATTTTGTTTGGCTTTTTGCATTTCCACAATAAAGCGCTCCTCATTTTCTCCTACACAATAAATATCAAAAACTGCTTTTCTGTCAATTTCGTACTTTCCAAAATGTTCGTTATTAGAATAGCTAAGATCTTTTACTTTTTGATTGGGCAAAATTTCATTCAAAAAATCAATAAGTAAGTCTTTATTCGGCTCAATACCAAATATCTTTTTAAATCCAAAATCAGTAAGCGGATTAATATACTTTTCTTCTTCTTTCTTCATCCTTACGATTATCTTGGTTTATGATTCTAGCAAAGTTAACGATTTTT
>JBCDFY010000288.1:0-8381 GCA_039176995.1 Bacteroidota bacterium | reverse complement strand
CCAGTGACTTCCTGTCACTGGATAACTGATGCCCTCAAATTGATTTTTTAGTATATTATTTTACTCCTTTATAATTTTCCAGTTGATTAAAATACAAACAAAGACACTAGACTATATGTTATTCACCAAGCGATGAATCTTCGCCTGATTCCCCAGAATTTTGGTGAATCCACGCACATCTGTACCCGTCCAACCTTTATTCATTTCACCATAATTTCCAAAATCAGAATTCATTAAATCATATTTGGATTCAATACCTTCCAGCTCAAAACGATAGGGGAGAAGCTGTACAAAAACAGAACCTGCAACATTCTCTTGCGTATCTTCTAGGAAGTTTTCAATATTACGCATTACAGGATCGAGATACTGCCCTTCATGAAGTAGCATTCCGTACCAATTGGCGAGTTGTTCTTTCCAGTATTGTTGCCATTTCGTGAGGACATGTTTTTCTAGTAAGTGATGTGCTTTGATCGTAATTAGCGAGGCTGCTGCTTCAAAACCGACACGTCCTTTAATACCGATAATCGTATCTCCAACATGAATATCTCTTCCAATGCAGTAAGGAGCAGCTTTCTCGCGTAAGGCTTCAATTGCTTCCACTGGACTTGACATTTTTTCGCCATCCAAACCAATCAATTCGCCTTTCTCAAAGAGCAATTCTACGGTTGTTGCTTCGTTTTGCTCTTTCTGAGTAGGGTAGGCGTGTTCAGGAAGAGCTTGTCGAGAAGTCAAGGTTTCTGCACCACCGACGCTAGTACCCCAAAGTCCTTGATTGATGGAGTATTTAGCTTTCTCCCAACTCCAATCAATGCCGTGTAGCTTTAAGTATTCTATTTCCGCTTCTCTGGATAGTTGCTGATCGCGAATGGGTGTAATCACTTCAATATCATCTCCTAAAATATTGAAAACCAAGTCAAAACGCACCTGATCGTTGCCTGCTCCAGTACTACCATGTGCGATATATTTGGCGTCTATAGATTGCGCGAATTTGAGGACTTCCAATGCTTGAAACATCCGTTCTGCGCTCACAGAAAGTGGATAGGTATTGTTGCGCAGTACATTACCATACACCAAATAGCGAATGCAAGATTGATAATAATTCTGAACGGCATCAATAGCTTGAAAAGAGCTTGCGCCCAATGCCAATGCCCGTTCACGAACGCCTTCAATTTCTTCTTTCGTGAAGCCACCCGTATCTACCAATACGGCATGCACTTCTAAGTTTTTTTCCTTCGTTAAATACTTCACACAGTAGGAGGTATCCAAGCCACCACTGTAGGCGAGCACTACTTTTTTCATGTTGTCGAGTGTTTGTTTGTAGCTCAAACATTCTTGTTTGAGTATGCGTTCTGCTCGGACAAGATTGTCCAAGTCTATCTTAATTTGGAGAGCAAAGATAAAGCAGTAGTGATTTGTTCAATAACAAGTCTATACTCTAGATTTTTATTTTCACCGAAATCACAGGACTTTGGTAGCGATTGATTTCTATCAAGAAAATAGTGAGTCGCAATCTGAGGAGAGGCTACTTTATTTTACGTAAAAACCTACCAATATCTTTTCCAACATCATCTAAGTCTCTTCCAAGGCTTTTAAGAAATTTCTTTAGTTCTTCTTCAAACTGAGAATGTTCAGAAAGATTCCTACTGAGATGGGAACGCATTTCTGGATCCTCTTTCATTTTTTCATTGACTTCATCTGCTGCCGCGCCATTGTTTTCTGCTGCTTGCTTGACTTCTGGATTACCATATCTTTTAGCAATGGTATACTGTTCCTTCGCTCGTTTGTTATCTCCTCTCAGTGCATAACAATTTCCTTTGTAGTGTGCAAGCGTAGCTTTGAAGTTATCATCATTTTTTAAAATTCCTTCGCTGCCTTCCTTTTCTAATTCAAAAAAAGTTTTTAGGGCTTCGTAGGCCTTTCCCTCGTAAGATTGAAGAATAGCTACAATGAAATCCGCTAGGAATTTGGCATCCTCACTTACAGAAAACTCTAGACCTTCTGGATTATCCAAGCCAATAGAGTTACCATCGGAAAAACCTTCTGCTTTCATCTCCATATTGGCAAGGGTAATATACATATTAAATACCTTCAAGTTGGGGTCTAAAAAGCCGTTGACAAATAGTCCGCTAGTGTCGCACGAGTTTTCAAAATACTGTAAACGAATGGTATCGTTATAGCGAAATATCTGTCTAGTTTGTCTCCCAATAGGCCGAACTTCATAGGTATTGTCATTTAGCGAATTATCAATACTGGTGACGAGACTATTGGCAAAGGCATCGGTATAAGTGTCTTTTTCGTTATTCTGAAAATCAGCAACTAAGACGGCGACTTTATGGTCGCTACAATTTAGCTTAGCTATACTATTTTTATCTTTTCCGTTTCTGCTAAAAATAAAAATGAGGCCTACTAACACTAAACCTGCAATTGCTGCAAGGACAATCTTTCTCTTATCTTTTAAGATCGTTTCTTCTGTGGGACGATTGAGTTGCTCACAAATATCAAGTAGACCAAGGCGGATTTTATTTAATTCAATGTTCGCCTCTCCTTCGG
The DNA here is from genome assembly GCA_039176995.1 of Bacteroidota bacterium. Taxonomy (GTDB): domain Bacteria; phylum Bacteroidota; class Bacteroidia; order Chitinophagales; family Saprospiraceae; genus JAAUTG01. The sequence continues at coordinate 5,831 of JBCDFY010000288.1, read as the reverse complement.
AAAGAATGCCTAGGCGTATTTTTTCATTCACACCATTCAATCGGCTTTCATAGACTGCTAGATTTTTTCTGATTTTTCCTTTTACAGGAAGTTGGTAAAGCTCCTGAATAGCTTCAAACAATCTATTTTGGGTAATGAGCTTTTTGATATCGTCGTACGCTTGCATAGGGCAATTCAGTGTATTAGTAAAAGTTCAGAATCAGAAAATTACGAAAAGTTTCTCAAATGGAGAACATTAGAACAGAATTAGTCTTTTATTGCCATCTCCTGATCTTCTTTAATCATTTGTAGAAAACGTGGGTCATTAGCATAACGATTGTAAGGTTCTTCTTCAAGATACCCAGAAAAATTAAAGCCATGTTCCATACCCTTTTCTATTGCCTCATAAAATTTTTCATGATTGCCCATGTAGGCATAAGTTTCTGCGAGCGTAGAGTAAGGGTAATCCATGGTAGGAATCAAATCAATGGCAATATTGACATAATGCAGGGCAGAATCATACTGCTCAAACTGATATTTGCACATGGCTAATCGGTTGTAGCCTCTTTGTAGTTGATAATCACGCTCTCCGAAACCTCGATAGCGATCACTTTTCAAGGTCTTAATGTATTTTAGTCCAAATTCTTCTGATTTTTCGTAGTCTGCTTGATCATAAAAGATGTTCGTCATAGCCTGAAGCGTCATCGCGTTATAGGGATCCATATCGTAGGCTTTTTGTGCAAATATTGCTGCACTATCTAAATCGTTACGATAAGTGTAAGTACCGCCAATACTCATGTAGAGTTCTGGGCTTTCGGGTAGATTCTGTCTGGCTTTCTCAAAAATCTGTACAGCACCCATGGTATCTTTCATTGTATTGTAGCGAAACCAAGCCCAATTTCCATACCATGCAATAGATTGAGGACTTTTTTTGACTGCCATAGCATAGCATTCCTCTGCATCGTCAGTTTCTCCTAAAATACCGTGACACAAAGCTCTTCCATTCCAAGCACTACTTTCCGAAGGATTACTTTCATTAATTCGTTTAAAAGTTTGTAGTGCATTTACGTAATCTTTTTGAGTAAAATAACGCCAACCCAAGTTCGTTAAAGCAACCGAAAAATCTTCTTCTATTGCTAATGCTTGCTTCAGTTTTTCAATAGATTCTTCCGTACGTCCTTGCAAATTTAGCCAACTTGACCACGCCAAATACGCCCAATGTCTTTCTTCTGGGCGTTCGTTGATAACTCGCATAATGTATTCCATCGAAGTTTCAAATTCTTCCTTTTTGTAATGATAGACCGCCATACGGTAAGGATCCATCTTACCCATAATGTCTTTTGCACCTTCGTGAAAAAGTTTTACTAATGCTGCTTCTCTTTCTCCATCTTCATAGCTTTTAGAGATAGTTACTGGTTTTTCCGAAGATACCCTGACGGTCAGTTTTAACTGATGATCAATGTCTGTCAATTCTCCGCTGATTGCTCTATTTTCTTTGCCCAATATTTTACGCAAATGATAAGTAAAGCTGTTGAGGGTCAAACCGATTCCCATCACCTGTACATTTAGATCGGGTTGTAAATCGGTATGAATATCAGTTTGTTGTGCCTTTGAACTATTGATGAAGACATTCACCTCTTCCAGCTCATCCATTAGTTTTTGTGCCACTACTAAGCCATTGTAGCCTGCATCTTCAAAACTTTCGGGTACATGAAAGGCTTTGATGGAATAACTTTCGTCCTGTGTACTTTTATACAAAAAGCTGAATAAGCCTACTATCAAAATCAATAAGGATACTCGCCAAGTAATTTGAAAAACAGATTGTACTCGGCGATCCCAACGATGAATGTCAGGTCTTGTTAGTTTGATTTTTTTCAATCGCTTAAACATATTGTTATAAATTTTAATGTAACTATTCGAGCTAAGTTCGGTGTAGTCAAAAGACTAACTACTGAGTCTCATTGAGAAAAAAATCATACAATTTTTTCTTTGTGAACCATTTTTAGGGCGAAGGGTGGAAAATCTTTTTTACCCTCCAATGAAACAATCGAGAAGCCAGTCAAAACAGCAGTTCAATATAATGAATTTTGATAAAGGCGGAAAAATTATTTGACGAAGCCTTTAATGTTTAAAAAAAGAAAAAGGAAAAAATAATTTTTGCTTTCTTTCCTTGCAAAATATTCTATTTTTACGCAGCATCATTCTTTAACGAAAACGAACATCCTATGGTCGCCGCTATTATACTGGTATTTTTTCTTGGCTATGCCACCATTGTTTTTGAACATCCTCTCAAGCTGGATAAAACTGTTCCTGCCTTGCTCATGGCAGCTTTGTGCTGGGCATTGTTGGCAATTGGCTTTAATAATGAATTGCTCTCTGTGGTAGATTCACACGAACATATTTTTAGCTTATTCGGAGATCATGGAGGCGATCATCATGAAGCAGAAGAGGGTTTCAAAAATACCTTACTACACCATTTAGGAAAGACAGCAGAGATATTAGTCTTCTTGATTGGAGCAATGACCATTGTTGAGATTGTGGATTTGCATCGTGGCTTTGAAGTTTTAAAGAGTTATGTCAAAACCAAAAGCAAAGGTAAGCTACTTTGGATATTAGGTATTTTAGCATTTATCCTTTCTGCAATCATTGATAATTTAACTGCAACCATCGTATTAGTTACGCTTCTTAGAAAAATCATTCCAGACAAGGGAGATCGTTTATGGTATGCAGGTATGGTCGTCATTGCAGCAAACGCAGGTGGTGCTTGGTCGCCTATCGGAGATGTCACTACCACTATGTTGTGGATCGGAGACAAAGTATCTGCTGCGGGGCTAATTAAATACCTAGTCATTCCATCCATTGTCTGCTTCGTTGTTCCAACCTTGATTGCGACAACACTTAAGCCGTTCAAAGGAAATATAAAGACGAATGCGGATGACAATGTTAAAGACGAAAAACTATTAAGTAGTTCTTTAATGCTTTATTTAGGTTTAGGAATGATTGTTTTTGTTCCTGTTTTCAAAACAGTAACACACTTACCGCCTTACTTGGGAATGATGTTGAGCTTGGGGGTTGTTTGGTTAGTTTCAGAGTACATCCATCCAGAAGAAGATTTTACAGAAGAACGCAAACAGCAATATTCTGCTCACAAGGCACTCTCTAGGATAGAAATGTCGAGTATCTTGTTCTTTTTAGGGATATTGATGGCTGTGGCAGCGCTAGAAAGTTTGGTGATATCAGGTACGGATTTTGGAACGCTGCGTTACGTAGCAGAAGGTTTAGACAAAGCTATTCCAGATCAAAACATAGTAGTCATGCTGCTTGGAGTAGCTTCTGCAATCATTGATAATGTACCCTTGGTTGCGGCTTCCATGGGAATGTACGATCAGCCGATGGATTCACAATTGTGGCACTTTATCGCTTATGCAGCGGGAACGGGAGGTAGTATGTTGATTATTGGTTCGGCAGCAGGAGTAGCAGCAATGGGGATGGAAAAAATAGATTTCATTTGGTACTTTAAAAAGATTGCTTGGTTAGCAGTGGTTGGATTCCTTGCAGGCGCACTAGTCTTTATTGGAATGACAAACATACTTTAGGAAATAACTTAGCCTTCAACTGATTGAAGGAAAAATTTTTCAAAAGAAATGACGACTTGGTGTAATATCAATTCGTCATTTTTTTTGAGAGAGAATGGAAATTTGCATAACTCATCAAACCATTTTAATCCTTTTTCTTCAGATCAATTGTCAAAGAAATAACATGAGAGAAGGTATTTCGACTGTCGCCGAGATCAGTAAAAGCATAATCAATCTGTAGGTTAGAAAGGTGTAAGCCAACGCCGACACTTGGTCTAGCAGTCAAATAATTTTCGCGCTCAAAATCGCTTTCGCGTTGGAATTGGTTAACACCTGCTCGCACGGCTACTAGATTTTTATAATCAATCTCGATGCCTCCTAGTAAATCTACACTAATCGGATTAGCAGAAATTAGATAATTGCGTTGTCCGTCCGTATTGGCAATGAAATCAATTTCAGGAGTAATGGATAAATCGCTGATTTTCAATAGATAACCAACGCCAAGTTGTAAGCTCGGCTTAGTAATTTCTACGGAACTGATTGGAATATCATTGCCCGTAATGGCAAGCACTTGACGCTCTTGCTCTGTAAAGTTTGTGACCCAATTATTATAGGTTGTCGTAACATCTCTGGCTACAAAGCCTAACCTCCAGCTATCGCTTTTATATTGCGCTCCCAAGTCCAAGCCAAAGCCCCAACTATTAGCAAACGAACCAATGGAACGACGAACCAATTTAATATTACCACCGACCGACCAAATTCCATTATTTGTTTCTTTCAGTTGTCGCGCATAGCTTCCCAAAAAAGCATAATCGGCCGCAGAAAATGCGATGATATTATCATAATTCACTGTGCCATCATCTTCAAATAGAGAAAGCGTATTTGGAATATTATCAATACCGAAACGAATGACAGAAATCCCCATTCTGCTTTTGCCATCCGAAAAAGGGACAGACATCGCGGCGTAATCAAACTTTCCAACACCTGCAAACCACTCGGCGTGCATTGCACCCAGTTGCAGACCAGTTTCGGTAGGAATGTTAACCAAACCTGCTGGATTCCAGTAGCCTGCCGTCACATCACTCACATCTGCCACAACTGCATTTCCGCGCGCTTGTGCAGCAGCACTGACACCAATGTACAAAAATTCGTTGCTGTATTTTTGAGCTTCAACAATGAAGCTGATGAGCAAGAAAATAGAGAAGAGAAGTGGGCTTTTCATTTCGTGGAATAATAATTTGGAAGGATGAATATATATAACCTATGATATTTAGAGTTTATATGTACATTTGTTTTATACGCAGAAAATATCTGATAGTTGTAGCTGTGGCACACAAGTTTGACTTTATCAATACTAAGAATTGCACCAGCTGTAAGAAAAACAAAAGGGGCAATTAGTGCCCCTCTCGCTTTCTATATCTGAAAAACTTATTTTGCTTTCTTCTTTGGTGCGACCATCACGATCATGCGGCGTCCTTCCATTTTTGGAAGTGCTTCTGCCGAGCCAAACTCTTCCAATTCTTTAATAAACCGGAGTAGTAGGAGTTGCCCCCGATCTTTGAATACGATCGTACGTCCTTTGAAGTGAACATAAGCCTTTACTTTTGAGCCTTCTTCTAAGAATTTCTGCGCATGACGTAATTTGAATTCAAAATCGTGCTCATCCGTATTGGGACCAAATCGAATTTCTTTGATGACGGTCTTTTGAGTTTTGGCTTTTAATTCCTTCTCTTTTTTCTTTTTATCATAAAGGAATTTTTTGTAATCAATAATCCTAACAACGGGAGGTTTCGCCTTGGGAGAAATTTCTACCAAATCTAAATCTACTTTTCTCGCCCAATCCTTCACAGTCCTGGTTTGATGTACCTGCCCTGGATCTATGGTCTTTCCGATTGCTTTGCTGATATCTTCTAAGTTGTCTCCCACTAATCGTACTTCGGGAACACGAATATTGTCATTGATTCTATGAAGAGCCTCGTCTCTTCTTCTTCTAAAGTTATTTCTAGGTTGTCTTCTTGCCAAAAGATAAGTTTTAATTAAAAAATTAAGTAATGAATAGCGCTTTTGAGGAACAAGTACTTGTACTTCCCGATAAAGCTACTAACTCTTTTCATTTTGGAAAACATTTTGATTCAAAAAAGTTCCAAAACATCCGATAAAATGTATGCTTTTTTCACAAATGGAAAGATTAAAGAGCTTTCTATATAAAACGAAACGTTGGAGGAGGAAGTTTAGTTTGCTCAGAGAGCAGGAAGGAAAAGCGGTGACGGCGGGATT
>JBCDFY010000287.1:0-8407 GCA_039176995.1 Bacteroidota bacterium | reverse complement strand
TCTTAATTAGCGTGTGTTGTTTTTTTTTTTTATATTTATTCTTTTTGCGGCCTATTCCGAAAGCCTCCCACAACTTACTTTATCACTCATTATATATCTTCACTATTCTCGCGGTGGCAAATTCCCATTTATCAATCGTCCAAGTCCTCTTTCCTTTTTAATGATCGTTGATGGATGTCCTTTGTAAACAAATAGATTTTGCTTGTCTGCTATATCTACATTCAAATATTTGTTAGCATGAATCTCTACATCATATTGATTTTTGGATGCTTCTTTCACATAAACGCTATCCGCAGGGAAGTCGAATGCTTCTAATTCGGTATTTAGATTGTGAAAATTCAAACGATTAGCCGAGCCATTGTCTAAATAGAGTGACGCCGATTTATATCTAGGTTTTTTAGCAGGAATTTGATGGTGGTTGAGTGTTCCTAGATTTAGATTTTCTATTTTGAAAACGGTATGAGGATATTGCGTTACGCTCAATTCTGATAAAGAAGAGCGTCCACTTTTTAGTGGAAGACTTTGCACTTTTACATTGGATATTTTCTTGAGGGTGATGCTCTTTAGATCATCAGTAAAAATATCGAGTTTGATGTCTGTTGGATTGGTCGAATTGCGATAGATTATGGTATTAGCTTCTTGTGTCTGTGCTTGTGCCTGTGAAAATTTGTACCTATAAATGTCCAATAACTCTTTCACATAAAGCGTATCTCCCTTTATTTCAAATTCAAAAAGATCTGTTGTTTCTAGTTCTTTGAAAGAATTATGAAACACTACACTTGAAGGCATATCAGAAGTTATGCTTACTTCTGCTCGAATGCGCCCCATTTCAAAAACAAGATGTTCAAAGTCAAAATAAAAAGGCTTACTATTCTTGATGGTATCTGTAAGTTCTAACAATTCCTTTGAAACATCTGCCACTTTAAATTTACCATCAGTCAGCTCAAAATTCTTCCCCATATAAAAACCATAGCTCCCTGCTAGAAACAAAACACCAGCAGCCAAAAGGAGCAATAAACGATTACTTAATTTCATGTTGAATTGGATTGAATTGGTGATAAAAATGTTGTAGTTCCTCGAAGTTAATGTTGAGCAATTGCATGGTTTTGAAAAGTTCGGGTAATTGCTCTTTTACGAAATCCGCTTTTTTCAAGGCTTGCGTTTTCTGCAGAGCATTGTCCGTGATGAAGTAACCAATGCCGCGCTGATTGACGATGATGCCCTCTTCATTCAGAAAAGTGAAGGTGCGCATAACCGTATTTGGATTGACCTGTACTTCCTTTGCCAACTCTCGCACAGATTGCACACGGTCTCCTGCTTGCAATCGCCGAGCGAGTATATTATCTAGTAGGTAATCGGCAATTTGTCTATAAATCGCCTTTTGATTTTTGAATTGCATTGTTGAAATGGTTTGAAATGGTTTGATGGCTTCGCTGTTTGATAGGTTTGCGAAGTCTGCCGCGTAGGTCTGGGAGCGAAAAGACTTGGTAAACCTGGCTTTACAAAGTCTAGCCCTCCACTAGCATTGTTGCAAATTTCGCAAAGCATCTTTCTTAAGCCTCTCTTTCCTTGAGTTTCAAATAGCTTACAAAGGCAATGATTGGAAAAAACAAACAGCAAAAGATTTTGAGTAAAGAACTTCCGAGTTGATAACTCAGGAAATAGCGTTTTTCATCAGGAATGCGCCATCCAGAAAAGGAGAAGTCGAATTGCCAAGATACGCCGTGACCAAGTTCAGGTTTGATGATCCAAAGCACCAAATTAGCAACTAGCAACGCGACCACAACAAGACCGATACCAACTGCAATGGTTTTAAAAAAGGATACCTTTGGTAAACTCACCGCTCCAAGTAAGAAGATGGATTGGAAGACCAGATAATAACTTGTTATTCTCCAAACATAAGGATCGAAGAGCGGTAAGGTGATGATTTCTACGCCCATGCTTTGACCAACGGCATAACAAAACCAAGAGAAAACTTGGTAGAGTAATAGAAAAGCGATAGGAAAAGCAACGGCAGTAAGCAACCATTTGCTCATCCATTTTTCAAAAGTGGTGGCGGGCAAACTCAAGTAGTTTTGAGCTTTCGGTACTCTAATTAAATCTGAGTAGGCGATACTTGTGAATACGAAACCGACCACTAAGAATAAGACTGCAAAAAGATCAACCAAAGTCCGAAAATTGTGGTAGTTGAAATTAGGATTTTGGTTGTAATAACCTGTAAGTTCATTACTTAAAGAATGATAAAAAGTAAGAAATAAAATAAGGAAGCCAACGCCTGTGATAATCAATCCCGTTTTGCGAATTTGATTGAAATCTTTACGGAGCAGCAAGCCCAAGCGTTCGATACTGAAACTACTGTGCATGGTGATTTTCTTTGGTGAATAAATGTTCAATTTCTTCTGGAAAGGAAGTAACTGCATTGAATAAAATTTCAAGATCAGCTTCCAAGGAATCTTCGATGCCTAAGTTGGGTTGGAGTGTCATGTAGCCACCTGGCACGCGTTCGCAGTAAAGTACTTCGTACTCGTTTGGTGGATAAGGCGTCACTTGGAAATTTAGGTGTTCCATAATCTCCATCATACTGTGCTGGAAAATGATCTTACCTTGATCGAGAATGATAATCGAATCTAAAAGACTGTGTAAATCCCGAATCTGATGAGAGGAAATAATGATGATTCGATCATAGCTGATGAGGTCAGAAATGAGTCGCCGAAACTGCCTTTTGGAAGGAATATCGAGTGCATTGGTCGGTTCATCCAAGAGCAAAATTTGGGTGTTGCAAGCTAAAGCAAAACTAAGCAACACTTTTTTCTTCTGCCCAGAAGACAATTGCTTCAAGTGTGCATTTTTCTCTACTTCAAATTCATACAAGTAAGTGTAGAATTGTGAGCGGTCAAACTTGGGATAAAAGGGCGCGTAGTTTTTCAAGTAGCGTTCAATTTTCATATTGGGTAAATAAAAATCTTCTCCCAATCTGAAAATCTCGCTCAATAAAGCAGGTTGCCGCTCGCTAGGATTTTGATTCAATACCTCAATTTGTCCTCTCTGTGCATACAATAAGCCTTGAACTAATCGAAGCAAGGAAGATTTTCCAGCTCCATTTTTTCCCAGCAGTCCATAAATCTGTCCAGATGGTAGCTCTAAGTTTAGATTTTCAAATAATGGCTGGCGAGCGCGATAGCCAAAAGAAACCTGATCGAAAGAAATCATAAAGATCGTTTGAGTTTTAGTGTTCTATGTAACTAATACACTACAAATGTAAAGTGTTTTGGTGTATGATGCAAGTAGTACACTAAAAAATATTATTTTTGATTGAAAGAGATAAGGAAGTGATGCCTTTTTAAAGGGTAAAATATTGATAGAAATTCAAGATACAGTGCTAGATCATTGCACCACAGACCGAATCCAGTTCAACTGTTGCGATACGCGCACAAATATGCTGATGTCTCCATAGTTGCCATCTTCGTGCTCTTCTAGAGGATCAGAAACGCCACCTGAAAGCACGCCTACCAACTTCCAAGTATTTCCATCTTTGATGAATAAGGGGCCACCACTATCACCTTGCACGGTTGTACCCTCGAACTCCAATGCGCCTTCCTCGCTGTCGCCATTACCGAGTAGAGATTCTTCTTCATTTATAATGTCATCACCTAGCGTATTAATCGTACCTGCTGGATTATCGAAATCAAAAGCCAAGAGACCACCTTCATAAGTCGTACCATTGATAGTAGTTGCGATACCTTCATTTTTTCGATCTAAGGCATTTTCTATGGCGTGTTTTTTGGACAATAAATCAGGATTTTGGTCTTCCAATTTGGTGTAGTCTCCAAAACCGCAAAACCAAACTTTACTTCCGATGACTTCATTGTTAGAAGTGAAAAGCGACATTGGTGTGATGTCTTGAATTGGCGTTTTCAATTTTACCAAACACAGATCATTGCCATTGAAAAAGTCATCTTGTGCAATCCAAGTTGGATGGAAAACTAATTCTTCCACTTCGAGCGTTGCTTCGGGATTGTTAGAATCATTGCCTACTAAAACGGTGATGCCCTGAACAGGTGCTGGATTGTCTTGCTCTTCTGCTACGAAGAAATTATGCCCAGCAGTCAATATCCATTCTTCGTCTATCAAAGTACCTGTTGCGGTGAACTCTTGATTGTCACTACCATCTAAGCTATATTGAAAACTGAACACTGCCGAGAAGTCAGGTAAATCTTTGCTACTATTGCTCACTAAGGCTTCGTATTCCGCTAGAGATTTATCATGACGAATGCCAAAGGTTCGGTTTTCGTCTGTGAAAATGATATCGTCTTCTTCGCAAGCCGTGAAAAAAAGAGCAGCAAATAAACATAAAGAAAAGAGCAGCTTATGATTCATTATGGATGGTATTTATTTCTTCAAAATATCATGCAAAACCTTCAATTTTCCATCCACTTCCTTGGGCACTTTCAAATCTAAAATCTCACAAATTAAAGGATAAACATGAATGTTCTCGAAAGAAGGAATCGTCGTGCTTGATTTGATTTGGCTGCCCCTGGCGTAGAAAATACCTTCAATGTCGTTGTTGTCGATTGGAAAACCGTGTTGACCTCCTGTTTTATCGCCACTTGCTTTTAAGAATCCAATTTTCCGCGCACTGGAAAAGTAATAGTTATGATCTACTACGGCAATTAACTCTCCAATTCTAGGATTACTTGTATTGGCTTGATAGTAAGGGCTGTCTTGGGTTTTGTAGATTTTGAAGTTGTGTTCTTTGCGTTTTAGCAACTGATAAACGTCGTTCAAATCACCTTTATCCTTCAAATGAAAATGCACGACTGCACCGCTGTTGACGGTTCGATAGCGTTGGTCGTCTTGTAGTACTTCAATTGGAATGTAGTTTTCGGTGAGTACTTCTTCCATACCGTGATCGGAGACTAAAATGACGTTGATTGGCAAATTCAATTGCTCTAAATTATTAAAGAAGTTGCCTAGCGTCTCGTCCAGCCTGTAAAGGACTTTCTTTAATGCATCATCATCATTTGGACCAGCTCGATGTCCAATGTCATCCATGTCTGAAAAATACATCGTAATCAAGTGCGGACGTTGATCTTCAGGCAATCGTAGCCATTTTAAGACTTGTTTTGTACGCTCTTCATTAGGAACACTTCCATCATAATTGTAGTAATAAGTTGGACGAATACCTTGCACATCGGCTTCTGAACCCACAAAAAAATAGCTCGCGCTCACCATGCCTGATTTTGCGGCTTGTACCCAAATTGGAGTGCCACCATACCAACTGCCATCTTCTACTTTTTCGCGATCGGAAATTTTATAAATTGCATCTTTCTCAGGGTCGTAAAAAGTATTATCCACTAAGCCGTGGTTCTCAGGACGCATTCCTGTAGCAATAGAATAATGATTGGGGAAAGTTTTGCTTGGGAAGCAAGGCAGTAGCGATTTTGCTTGCACACCTTCTTGGATGAATTTTACGAGACTTGGAGGCTGAAAACGCTCAACATAATCGTGTCGAAAGCCATCTAAGGAGATTAAAATGACGTAGGGTTTGTCCAAATGCTGACTTTGATTAGCCTCGATCACTCCTATTTTTTGCATACTTTTTTGGCAAGCAGTACAAAGCAAAAAAAGTAAAATGAATTGGAGAAAAATGGATTTTTTCATTTCAAATCTTCCAGTTTGTCTAAGTGGATGGATATATTTTGATACAGACTATCCAGTGCTTCGGGATGGTTTTTTATAATGTCTAAGCTGCGTTGAAAATCTTTTTCTGTGATGTCGTGGATTTCATATAATTGTTGATAATAGACATCCGAGAGGCTATCCTTGATGTCTTGTGTATAATTCTGAATCGCTCCTTCAACTATGTAAGCATCCGATACTACTTTCACCAGTTTTTCTTTTGGAATGGGTAAGTTTTTTAAATTGCCATCGGATTGGCAGGCTGCAAATGCCAAAGCAATAGTGATTGAAATGTACAGTTTTTTCACAATTCTAGAGTTTATCACAAAACTAAGATTTATGGACATCTTGTGGTAAGTACATTGCAAGTTTCGTATTTCGTTAAGATTCAAGACTTTATAAAATGCTTGCGGCAAAATCTAAAAATACCGCTTCAACAAACGGCTTACGCTGCCATAGTAGCTTTTTCCAAATAAATTCAAATGCACTAACAAATAGTACAACTGATAGAGATCAACGCGTAAATCAAAATTACTTGCTTTCGGGAAAACTGCGTGATAGGCTTGGTAAAAAGTAGCTCCAAAACCGCCAAAGAGTTTGCTCATTGCAATATCTACCATTCGGTCACCATAATAAGTAGCTGGATCAATCAAATAAGGTTCACCTACTTCAGAGATTAGGTAATTTCCGCTCCATAAATCACCGTGTAAAAGGGAAGGTTTTACTGCTGGAAGATGAGTGTCAAAAAAATGGAGTAGTCGTTCTTCGCTTGGTAATTCTTTAGTAATCAATAAATTTTGATCTACTGCCAATCGAAATTGAGGCAGCAGTCGTTCTTTCACATAAAAAGTTGACCAGCGGTCATGTTGCTGATTGGATTGCGGTAACTTACCGATAAAGTTATTTTTAGAAAAGCCAAATGCCGAGTTGCTACATTGGTGTAAAGCTGCCAATTTCGTTCCCAAATGATAAAAATCTTGCTCGTTAGGGTGCTTGGAGGGAATGAATTCCATTGCCAAAAAAGCAAGTTCTTTCACCTTTCCTGTCAAAAACACTTTTGGTACTTTTATGATCTGCGTTCTTGCTATGGTTTCTAATCCTTCTTGTTCTAGCGCAAACATCTTTTGAGCAAATGGCGCATTATTTAGCTTGACAAATAAGTCTTGTTCTTTAGTCTTGAGCCAATAGGCTTCCGAAATATCTCCACCGCTGATGGCTTGATAATTTTGGAAGGAAAAGCCTAACTTTTCTGCAATTGAGATGAGTGTATTTTGAATATCGTGCATTCTACTCAAAGTGGCTTTCAGGCAGATTTATTGCTCGTTTTCATACAAATATTTTGCTGCGGCATCTCCCATTTTTTCATGATCGTGACCTACTTCTGGTATAATTTGTATTTGCCAATTGAAATCTGCTTCCAATTCTTTAGCAGTCGTTTGCGATTGCTGATAAAAATATTGCCCTCTTGCCAAGCGATGCAAGCCTTGTTGGTCGGCGGAAGCAGAACGCAATAACGTGCCGCCTGTTTCTTCTGCATTATCTAGTTCACCAATGAAAAGCAGCATTTTTTTGCGAAAAGCAGCTTGTAAATCTTGCGTTTCTAATATAGTATTTTTGATGCCGAAGGGTAAGTCACTTTCTAAATCAGGAAGCGTATAGAATCCTGAATTCGCAGCTACAATTCGATTGATTTTGGGACTATCATAAAAAATCGCCAAACGATGCAAGATCTGTCCGCCTGCAGAATGCCCAAAAAGATCGTATTGCTGAGTTTTCATATCTAGTTCGTCCACAACCAAATCGAATATTCTATCAAAGTCTTGAAAAAGCCAAGTTGTAGATTCGTCGTTCACTTGATAAGTGAAATCTACTTCTTCCATTTTTGCATGATTCGTTCCTTCCACGTATTCAATGCTACCTTCCAAATTCAAATCATACATCAAATTGCACAAGTGATACGCTCCAAAATCATAGTCCTGCTCTCGATATTTGGGAGAAAGTATGAGCACTCCGTATTTTTCAGACTCCTCTATCCAAGCATCTCGGTAGCGATCACCATTTCTGCCTGCGCCTGGAATGACCATCAATACATTAGCATTTGCTCGATAATTTTTTGGGCGATGATAATAGACTTGAATGGATTTTTCAGTTTGCCCTACGCCTCCTTCTATCAAAAACGAACCCGAACCTTCTTCAACATGAATTTCATTAATCAACAAGGCTTGTTCTGCCAGCAAATCTTCTTGCAAAACTAAGGTCATATTACAATGCGGGCATTTTCCTGCTTTGTCAAAAGTCAATTTATCACAATCCATATCGCAAGGTGGGCAAACGTAAGTTGCTTCATTGGATTGACAGGCGATCAGGAAAAATAAAAGAGAAAGAATTGGAAAGTAGTTGTTTTTCATTTTGTGATTTATACATTCTCAAAATGAAAACAAATTAGAGTCACGTACACTTTTATGCTCTATTATTCGATCAATCAAAGACTTTTTTCTACAATAATCTATGAATGTGGGTCTCGAAGGTGGGCATGACCTGAAAATCAAACATTTCGTTTCCAGAAGTGTGTGTCAAATTGCATTTTTATAGAAGATTTGAAGTAACAAAAACTCTGATCTTTGCTTTTGTCAACTCATGGCGGTATCGAACCGCCATGAGTTGATCGAGGTTTCTTAAGGACAAAAAATGGCTGAAAAGCCATTTTTTGTCCTTAAGAAACCTCGAT
>JBCDFY010000286.1:0-8425 GCA_039176995.1 Bacteroidota bacterium | reverse complement strand
TTTTAAAATTTTAAAAAATTCATCTCTGACCACATATTCATATAAACAGGACATGACACTACAACAAGCACAACGAACCGTAGACGAATGGATCAATACCATCGGCGTTCGTTATTATAATGAGTTGACCAACACGGCGGTTTTGATGGAAGAAGTGGGCGAAGTAGCAAGATTGATGGCACGGCTGTATGGCGAACAATCTTTTAAACGCGAGGAAGATGCACAGCGAGCAAAAGGAAACTTAGGTGATGAATTTGCAGATGTTTTGTTCGTATTAATTTGTCTAGCGAACCAAACGGGCGTGGATTTAACAGAGGCGTTGAAGAAAAATTTGCAAAAAAAGACCGTTCGAGATAAAGATCGTCACCAAAACAATGAAAAACTAAAATAAAGCCATTTCTGAAAGCAGACAAAACTGTACTTGCGCTCTGCTGCTATTGTATGTATATTTGTTAGCATCTGATCCAACCACTATGACAGTTTGACTACTATACTAAGGTCAAAAGATGCTTTCACGGCATCCTTCTATACTTTTTACAATAAATAAGACAAGGTTTAAGTAACCCAGCATTTGGAAATTCGGTCACTAGCTTGAATTTTAGATATAAATATTCAAGTCCATCGAACATCGTATGCAATATTTTCTTTCATAAAATATTGAACTTTAGTAATCAACGCCTTTAAAAATTTTTAATAACTTATTTTTTATGAGAAGATTCAATCACCTGTTCCTTCTAGTAATAATCCTGATTTTTGCTAGTTCCTGTCAAGAAGAGAACGCTATTCAAGAGACAATTGCTACACCTGATCGCATTCAATCAGTCATTCCAGCAGATGCACCTGATTTTGTTTTAGAACTTCAAGAATATTTGGAGAACGCACCGCAAGATGAAGTCGAAAGTCGCGGCGAGTTGAGCATCTATCAATATTTATGCTTTAAGCCAGATTTGAGCATTTTCAAAACGGTAGTAGAAAGCGTTCGTGGCTTACAATTGATTTTGGATAATCCACTGTTGCCCGCCACCGTTTTTGCACCAACCAACGCTGCTTTTGAAGATTTTTTAGCAAACAATGGCTTTGCTTCTCTGGAAGAGGTGCCACAAGCAGTCGTCAATCAAGTTCTCGCGAACCACATCATTTTAGGCAGAAAAGATGTCGAATGGTTACACGATTATATGAAGACCTTAGCTTATGCCGATTGCGATGTACGCGGACGTTTGAATATCTTCACTGAAGTGCTTGATCCGAATAATGCGATCATCAATGGCATGGTGAATATTGTGCGAGGCAATCAATTCGTTGGTCGTGGCTTTGTTCATGTGGTGGATAAAGTGATTGCACCTTCTACGATTGTTGATTTCGTGACGAGCGATCCTCAATTTTCTACTTTAGCACAAGCCATGACTTGTCCTTCTTTGCAGGGCGCAATTCTGGACGCTTTGACGGCAGAAGGAGCAGAATTCACGCTTTTTGCACCGACCAATGCTGCTTTTGATGATTTAGCAGCAGCCCTAGGCGTTGCTTCAGTTTGTGATATTCCTGCGGAGACTTTGGCGACGGTGTTAAGCTATCATGTGAAACCTGCGAGCTTATCGGCAAGTACATTGGCAAGAGGATTCGAGTTGCAGACTCTAGCAGATGGCTTGACTTTGCAATCAGAATTGGACGGTACGCAGGTGAAGATCATTGGAAATGCAAGTACCGCGACCGTAATTGCGCCTAATTTGCAAGCGAATAATGGTGTGGTTCATGGAATTGATACGGTTTTATTGCCATAAACTCTATCTGATAGTAACTTGCTAGAAGCGACTTGTTTTGGATTTAAATGGACGTCAAGTCCATCCAAATCCATCAGGGTTTCCAAAGGATAAAAAATGGCTATCCGCCATTTTTTATCCTTTGGAAACCCTGATCAAATCAATTGGGTTCGATACCCAATTGATTTGAAAAAGTAGAGACTTGAACTGATTCTCTTATCGATCTTTAGCAAATGTACAATCTATCACGTGTATTAGTACAGTAATCAAGACATAACAAAACTGTAGCACAAATCAAACAAAAAAAGCCAATCGCAATGCGATTGGCTTTTTTATATTACTTCGTATTCTTTCACGGTCATCTCATGTTCCACCTCTCCTGTATGCTTAATCTGCGCAGGTTCAAATAACATCAACCAAACCTCTTCTTTCGCAATTGGGCGATGCTCCACACCTCTCGGCACGACAATCATCTCTCCTTCTTGCAGTTCTACCGTTTTGTCGCGAAATTCAATAATCAATGTCCCTCTCACCACAAAAAATAACTCATCTTCATCCTTGTGGTCGTGCCACACAAATTCACCTTCCACCTTCGCCAATTTGACATGCTGACCATTCAATTCACCAATGACTTTTGGACTCCATTGGTCTTGGAAGAGGCTAAATTTTTGTGCTAAATTGATGACTTGCATACTTCCAGTTTTGAATTGAAAATTTTGAGCCTTAAGGGAGCACTCAAAACTCACTCCCTCAAAACTATTTCTATTCAATGACGAATTTGTACTGAATGGTTTCAAAGATATCCAGTCCGTCTGCATCTTTATTTTTTAAGAAAATATTGATGTCAATCGTTTCGGGCGCGCCTTTATCTTTGCTATCGAAAATTACATTGATTTTCCCTGTCTTTCCTGGTTCAATCGGTAGCCGTGGATAATCCGTTTCTGTGCACTCACAATGATCTACAAAATCAATTTCCAAAGTGGTATCGCCTACATTGGTAAATTCATAAACGTATTCACGCTTTTCTCCTTTTTTCACACTTCCAAAATCTATCACGCGCTCTTTGAACTTCATCACTGGCATTCCTGTCAAGTCCTTTTTACCATATAAGGATGACAAACGATGCGGCTTGATCACGTTTTGAACGACTTTCTTAGGCTTGGGAACTCTTGGCTGAACCACGCGTGGCCCACCACCTTTTTGGTTTGAATTCTTTTTCAAACGTGTGCGCTTGATTTGAATACTCTTTGGACCTTCAAGAATCTGGAATTCTGTTCGACGATTTAATTGATGTGCGGTCTCTCTATCTTCTACACTTTCCAAAGAATCTATAAATCCTTCGGTCAATACATCTCCCTCCTTTAAAAATTCATGCTGCATAGCAAGTTTCTCCGTTACCGTTTTTGGTACTGTTTCACCATAGCCTTTCGCTTCCATTCTTGCTCTTGTAATTCCTTTTCTGATTAACCAACGACGAACCGTTTCTGCTCTTCCCTGAGATAGCTTTTCATTATAAAGGTCATCACCACGTGCATCTGTATGAGAACGTAGCTCAATCTTCATTTCAGGATATTCAATCATCAAGTCATAGATTAATTGCAAATCTTGCTCTGAATCATCTACCAGTTTTACCTCATTAAAAATGTAATACACATTACTCAACTCAATCGGCTTTTCACTATAAATCGTATCGTATTCAGGTTCTGGTGGTGGAGGCGGTGGCATTTTCTTCAAGTAGAAGCGATGCTCGTAGGACTTCGTTTCTTTCAAACCAATGGTATTCACTTCCACAGAATCGGGGAAATAATCTGGATGAGTCGCAACTATTTTGTAGGTTTTTTCGATGCCCATTGGAAAATTAAAAACATTACCTTCTTTGTTGTTTTGAGAGAATGGACTTTCGCCTTCTACCTCCACGATACTCACACTAGCATTCTTCAAAGGCTTTTTCTCCTTTGTAAATGTTCCAACTACGATGTCTGCTGTAATTTTAGCAATTTCAAACTCGAAAATGTCATTGCAACACGTCTTTGAACTCGAACCCACAGAACGTGTACCATCACGATTAGAAACCAGGACGCCTTTGTACCCTTCTTCATCCAAAGAGAAAAACAAGTCATCTACACTCGAATTAAAACCTTTGCCCATATTCGCTGGTTGACTCCATTTTGTTCCGTCCCAAGTACTGTAAAAAACGTCATAACCACCCAAACTTGGGTAACCCGTCGAACTGAAGTAAAGGGTACCATCACGATAGAAAGGAGTCTCTTCGTTTTCAGGTGTGTTTAATATTTCTAAATTAACGGGATCGCCATAGGATCTTTCGCCTGTTTTTGGCGCGTAATAAATATCAAATCCACCTTTTCCTGTACCTTCTATGTTGGCGGCAAAGAATAAAACTTCCTTACCAAACAACTCTCCAACCGCTGGATTTTTAGCAATATAATCGCCATTGATGCCTTCCACTGGATCAGCACCTTGCCAACCGTCTCCACCTTTCACACTGAGCATGATCTCGCTCTTCTCCAACTCATTCCCAAGCAGCAACGCACGCGTGAAAAACATTCGCTCACCATCAGGCGTCACATACACATTACTATTGTGAAAGCCTTCGCGATTGATCTTTTGATCAAGTGCTGTTGGTTTACCCCAGCCTTTATCTGACTTAGTGGATTCATAGATTTTAGCTTCGTAGCCTTCTTCGGTTTCTTCGTTCAGGATAATCAGTTCATCCGTACCGAAGCCGGCATAATACA
Source organism: Bacteroidota bacterium (assembly GCA_039176995.1). Classification (GTDB taxonomy): domain Bacteria; phylum Bacteroidota; class Bacteroidia; order Chitinophagales; family Saprospiraceae; genus JAAUTG01. The sequence goes on along the minus strand of JBCDFY010000286.1, from coordinate 3,912 downwards.
TCTTATCTGCGCCTACCAGTATTGGCGAATATTGCCCTTGCTTATCGTTCACTTCTTTGCCTGAATGCTCTACACTCACACCTTCATTCGGTGGCATTTCGCGCCCCATTTCTGCACCCAATAATTCCAATTGTGCCTTCTTCTTCAATTCAGGATCGGAAGTTTCAACGATGAATTCCTGTAAATTTGTAATTGCATCAGGATAGTTACCATTCATTTTTTGCATGACACCATACCAGAATTTCGCATCTGGATACAATCCTTCATCACGACGCAAAATGGAACGCAAACGACGCTCCGCTTTTTTATAATCGCGTACTTTAATGCTCAACATCGCAATTGGATATAACAATGCTCGGTCTTCATTCTGCTCATAGGCCTTTTCGTACCATTCTAAGGCTTGCGCATAATCTCGTTTCTCTTCCGCCAATTCTTTTGCCATGGCAAGCGTCTTGTCAATGGTTGGCGTATTGATGGGTTGTGCTAATAGGCAAGTCCCTAAGATAGCAAGTGAAAAGAAAGTCGTTATCAGTTTTTTCATAAAGTGTTTTTTTACGGTGGACAGCACGGTATTTTCTAATCCACTAATATAATTAACGAGCAAGCAAGCAAAGCTATTGAAGTAAAACTTCTAATGAATTGTTATTATTGTCAAGCAAAGACTTAAACGCACGCAAAGGCGCAAAGACGCAAATTTTTTGAGATATTACTGGATAACTTCCCGTTATCCAGTAATTTTTTGCATATATTTTTTATCAAGTCACGCGAAGGCGTAAAGTTTTTTTGTTGCACGCGGAGTACGCAGAGCTTTTTAACTGTATACTCTCTTTTTTCCATCAAACCATTTTCTCTGGGCGTACCCATTCTTCAAATTCTTCTGCGGTCAGCATTCCAAGTTCGATGGCAACTTCTTTCAAGGTCTTGTTTTCTTTATAAGCTGTTTTCGCAATAGTTGCGGCATTGTCGTAACCAATTTTGGTGTTCAAAGCCGTCACGAGCATGAGCGAATTGTTCAAATTTTGCTTGATGCGATCGTAATTCGGTTCGATGCCCATCGCGCAATTGTCATTGAAGCTAACGCAAGCATCTCCAATCAATTGAGCAGACATCAAGAAGTTGAAAATCATCATGGGTTTGAAAACATTCAATTCAAAATGTCCCGTCATGCCACCAACGTTAATTGCCACATCATTACCGACTACTTGTGCCATTGCCATCGTCAAAGCTTCTGATTGCGTTGGATTGACTTTTCCTGGCATGATGGATGAACCTGGTTCGTTTGCTGGAATAATGAGTTCGCCAATGCCACAACGAGGTCCAGAAGCCAACATTCTAATGTCGTTTCCAATCTTCATCAAACTACAAGCGACTGTTTTCAGTGCGCCATGCGCTTCTACGATGGCGTCGTGAGCAGCTAGTGCTTCGAACTTATTTCCGGCAGTTCGGAAAGGTAAATTGGTGTATTCTGCAATTTTCCCAGCCACCATAGTCGAGTAACCTTCTGGTGTATTTAAACCTGTTCCAACTGCGGTACCACCCAGTGCCAATTCTGATAAGTGGTCGAGTGTGTTTTTAATGGCTTTGATACCATGATTTAATTGCGAAACGTAGCCGCTCAATTCTTGTCCAACCGTCACAGGTGTAGCGTCCATGAAGTGCGTTCTTCCAATCTTGACGACTTCCATGAATTCCTCGGACTTTGCCTGTAGCGTATCTCTCAATTTTTCCATCCCTGGAATCGTCACTTCCACTAGCTTCTTGTAAGCTGCAATGTGCATCGCCGTTGGGAAAGTATCGTTGGAGGATTGCGACTTATTCACATCATCGTTTGGATGCAATGCTTTTTGCTCATCGGTCAATTTTCCGCCATTCAAGACGTGTGCACGATTGGCAACCACTTCATTTACATTCATATTTGACTGCGTTCCAGAACCTGTTTGCCAAACGACTAGGGGAAATTGATCCTTCAATTCACCTGCCAGTATTTCATCGCATACTTTTTCGATCAAGTCTGCTTTTTCGCTTGCTAGAACACCCAAGGCTTCGTTCGTGCGCGCGGCAGATTTTTTCAAAATGGCAAACGCTTCAATGACTTCTACAGGCATTTGTTGTCCCCCAATTTTAAAATTTTGTCTCGAACGCTGCGTTTGTGCTGCCCAATACGCCTTTTCTGGCACGTCAATGTATCCTATGCTGTCTTTTTCTTTGCGGAAACTCATGCTTAGTAATTATCTGTTTATGTGTTGAACTGTTGATGAGTTGGTTTGAAATCAACTCTTATAAATTGAATCAATAAATAAGCGATTAAACAGATCAACAAAATTGAGTGTGAAAGTAAGAACTTGTCAGGAAATGTGCTAAACGAAAATCAAAATTATAGCCGTAGAAATGAGTGTGAGGGAAAGTCCAATAAGAAAAATGTTGAATGCGGTACGAATCCTTGCCATTTTGATACCTAATCTTCTGCCAATGTAGTACAAATCTTGCGCAAGGTGTGCATTGATCAAATTAGGATTGGATAGTCCTTCTTCCAAATAGACGTAATAATCTTCAGTTTTCATTTTATAGAAATTGCCGAAGAAAAACGGACTGGGTTTTACGGATGGATGTGTGCCTACTCGATCTTGGTCAAAATCAGAAGGTTTCAAAACCAATGCAGCTTGATAGATCGTTGCAAAACTGGTGAATGCAGCCAAAGCGATTGGAATGAAAAGATAGTTTTCCAAGATCACATCCGTTCTCGTCAAGACATAAGGAATGATAGCAGATAAAATCAGCGCATTGAGCGTGAGTAACACGTTGGCTTTATTGTCTGCAATAGCAGTTAATTCAATATTATTACGCTGCGTGGTACGAATAATGTTGAGTATTTTATTGGATAGTCCCTTTTTGTCTTTGCTATTTTCTCCGACTTCAAGCACGTTGATATGGTCTAAATGTTGTGTTAGCATTTATGCTGTAAAAGTAAGACAAATTTGTAATTATTTGGAAAGAAGCGAGCAAACAGATTTTGCATGAACGGATTGCTGCCATGAAGTTATCCATGGAAATAATCGTCTGTTTTTAAGTAAAAAAGTAGCTTCTTTTGAGTATTCCAAAGATAATGTTTTACTATATTCAGAATATTTTTATCCTTTCAAAACATTGATTATCAATTATTTAATCTTTCCAATACGTTTTTTTCTCTTGAATCAACAGAGGAACAAAACACCTTTCTAGTCCTGTTACTGCACTAAAGCTCACCTTACATTTGTATCAGAAACACGGAAATAATAATAACAATTCACTCCTTTACACTTTTTTCTTTCGCCCGTAAGGGCGAAAGGGAGAGGGATTTAGGGCAGAAACAGATTGATTTTGGTTCAAAATCAATCTGTTTCTGCCCTAAAAAACCCTTTGCGAGCTGCTGTAAGGCAGCGAGCTAGATAGAAAATAAAAAAGTGTCTAGGGGTAAATAACAACAATCATTTTTCCAAAGTACTACTTAAAGCAGCTCGCTGTGCAAATACTACCAAAGATACAATCGCTGAAAGGCGATACAACTCTTAAATTATGAAAGTGAGAAAGTAGTACAGTAATTTTTGAAAGAGGCTTTCAAAAGAGGAAGCCTTTTTTTTAATCTTGCTAGACAACAACTATCTATTTTTCTGAAGTACTACTCAAGTAGCTCGCTGTGCAAACACTACCAAAGATACAATCGCTGAAAAGCGATACAACTCTTAAATTATGAAAGTGAGAAAGTGGTACAGTAATTTTTGAAAGAGGCTTTCAAAAGAGGAAGCCTTTTTTTTAATCTTGCTAGACAGCAACTATCTATTTTTCTGAAGTACTACTCAAGTAGCTCGCTGTGCAAACACTACCAAAGATACAATCGCTGAAAAGCGATACAACTCTTAAATTATGAAAGTGAGA
>JBCDFY010000285.1:0-8440 GCA_039176995.1 Bacteroidota bacterium | reverse complement strand
TGATTTTTTCAAAAAAATCAGCAGAAATTCTCTCTCCGTCCGAAATCCCCAAAGGAGTAAATTTTTATTGCATAAAAATTTACTCCTTTGATAATATTTATATCTAAACCTCAGAGTCTTAAAATAAAATTAGTACTCAACTTTTTTTGCGAATAATTCCTATTAATACGTGGAAGATTTTCGAGCAAAATTATAAACGAGCAAGCAAAAACTAAATGTTATTCCATTCCCTCGAATTTGCGGTATTTTTTGCCATCGTCTTTGTGGTCTATTGGTTTGTGGTCAATAAGAGTTTAAAGCTGCAAAACCTGTTCTTGCTGATTGCAAGTTGCGTGTTCTACGGTTGGTGGGATTGGCGGTTTTTATCGCTCATTTTTGTGAGCATATTCGTCGATTATTTTGTTGGTCTTAAGATACACGAACAAGAAGATAAACGAAAACGGAAGCATTGGCTGTGGGTCAGTTTGGCAGTCAATCTCGGGATGCTGGGCTTCTTTAAATACTACAATTTCTTTGTAGAAAGTTTTGTAGATGCCTTTGGCGCATTTGGTGTCAATTTGAATGCTCGAACCCTAAATGTCATCTTACCAATTGGAATTAGCTTCTATACTTTCCAAACGCTAAGTTACACCATTGATATTTACCGTAAGAAACTCAAACCGACTAAGGATTTCATCAATTTTGCGGCTTTTGTGAGCTTTTTCCCGCAGTTGGTTGCAGGTCCAATTGAACGTGCTTCCAAGCTATTACCACAGATAGAAAGTAAGCGCACCTTCAACTACGAACAAGCTAAAGATGGTGCGCGACAGATGCTTTGGGGCTTCTTCAAGAAGATCGCCATTGCGGACGTTTGTGGACAATATGTGGATTATATTTTCCAAAATTATGAGACACTTGGTCCAATCTACCTTTTTATCGGAGCAGGCTTGTTCCTATTCCAAATTTATGGTGACTTCAGTGGTTATTCAGACATCGCTATTGGAACAGCAAAGATTTTTGGAATTCGCTTAATGGTCAATTTCGCCTATCCGTTCTTCGCTAGAGATTTCGTTGAATTTTGGCAACGCTGGCACATTTCCATGATTCGTTGGTTCATTGATTATTTGGGGTTGGCACTAGGTGGCAGTGGCGGAAAAATGTGGCGGCGTTATATGAATTTCATGATTATTTTCACCGTAAGTGGATTGTGGCATGGCGCAACTTGGTCGTTTGTGATGTTTGGATTTGTGCATGGTATTTTGATGGGACTTTCTTACTGGAGAAGACGAAAATTCAAATTAAGATTCTCTAGGCATATGGCAGAAGGAAAGATGTTTCCAAGCCTCAAAGAATTTTTGTGGACGTTTTTTATTTATTGTATCGGCGCACTTTCTGCCATATTTTTCAGAGCAGGCGACATTGGTGATGCGTTCAGTTATTTTGGGAAAATCTTCTGGAACTTTGGCGAAGCAAGTATGAAAATTGGTTGGGATATTCCATTGTTAATTATTGGGTTACTTTGTTTTGAATTTGGTAATCGAACTAAAGAACATCCACTGCAATTTGAGAAATTAGATAAATTAGGACGTTTTACGGTTTATCTGATTTTAATATATATCTGCGTCATTTATTTCGACACGAATTATTCTTCTTTCATCTATTTTCAATTTTAAACTTGGTGTTTTTTTCTAAACCACTAAGACACTAAGAATAGTGAGAGAATGATGAATTAAATTATAGAAACCTCACAGATTGATATTTTGGACTTTATATGCTTATTTATGTATCCCGAATTACACGAGATCCTGAATTCACTAAGATGATACTACTATCTAAAAATACGTAATTTGGATTTGGACGGACATCGAGTCCATCCAAATCCATCAGGGTTTACAAAGGGTGAAAAATGGCTTTTCAGCCATTTTTCACCCTTTGTAAACCCTGATCAAATCAATCGGGTTCGATGCCTGATTGATTTGAAAAAAGCAGAGAGATAAATGTACTATTTCATTAATTTTTCGGCAAAAGCAAGGCTTGGGATACACACTACTCTCATTTAATCATTTGATAATTCAGCCATCGGACTTATGAACGGAATACATAAATTTATAAAAGAGACCTTGTTGTACGGTGCGATTTTTTTCGTTTTGGTAACGCTATTTTCTATTGCACTTTACAAATTTTCGGGTGACACCAATCGCTATTTTGATGAATACGAAGTAGCGGGAGTGCGTGCCAAAAAAGAAGTCTTCGATGCGCACAAAGATGAGTACAATACAGTGTTTATTGGTTCTAGTCGCACCTACAACCAAGTGAACCCCTTAGTTTTTGATTCCATTACAGGGTTGGAATCCTTTAATTTAGCATACTCTGCCGTTCAACCCTTTCGCATCTTCGATTATATGGAAGAAGTTGCCAAGCAGCGTCCAGATTTGGATTACGTTTTTGTGGAAATGTCGCCCTTGCCTCGGCTGTTTGGGTCTTTTAAAGAAGCAGATCAGCTACACGCTGTAGATGAAAGACGTTACCCAATTGCGGTAGACTTTTTCCGAAAAAATGATTTGCCAAAACGCTTTCAATTTCAATCTATAAAAGATTACAGCAAATTGATGGCGTATAAATACATTGGGTTCAATAGTGCCAAACGCTGGCGCGCGGTATTGGGTATTTCAGAACCAAGAGAAGGCTTTCCAGATCGCAAGGTCTATGAAACGGGCGGCTTCTTTCCAACTGATAGCGTGGCGAATGACAATGCTCCTTTGCGCAAACGACAACGTAACTTCCAAGCGCATCCCGAAGAGATGGAGAAATACGATCATTCCACCAAAAAAAGTGATTTTAGCAAGGAGCGTGACCGCTTCGCTGATGAATGGTTAGCCGCAACAAATTACTTTAGTGACGACACCAAAGTCATCTTACTTATTCCACCTCGAAATCCTTGGAATTCTATCAAGCAAACGACTAAACTGAAATATTTCTTAGCACAAGAAGGCGTCGAATTTTTCGACTTCTCTGATTCTTCTGAATATCCACAATTGTTTGAGCCCGAAAATTCCAATGATGAGGTTCATTTGAATTTAAAAGGCGCGAATATTTATACGAAATTGATTGCGGAGAAAGTGAATACCCGAGAAGTCAGATAACAGAAATTAGATCGTCTTTGACTGTCCAGACTACTTATTATATGACGATGGTTGAAGTTTCCTAACTTCAATCACTTATCTGCTCGTTTCCTAATGAGCAATAAATCAGTCGTTAGGAAACCACTATGATATTGCTTCCAAGTTAAGAAACTTGAAAGATCAGTTTGTAATTATTCAGTAGCAGTATTTTTGAAAAGAAAAAAACTTTGCGCCTTCGCGCCTACTTGACTGTATGGTTGCGTGCGCTACACAAACTCTTAGCATGCCGAAAACAGCAATCATAACAGGAATTACGGGACAAGATGGGGCTTATTTGAGCCAATTGCTGCTCGAAAAAGGTTATAGAGTAGTTGGCTTGACGCGCAGTTACAGCAGTAGCAATACCGAGCGATTACAATATTTAGGCATCGAAAAAGAAGTGATTTTGCAAGGTTGCGAGGTGACTGATTTTTCGCAATTGTTCAAAGTATTTAAGACTTATGAACCGACAGAGATCTACAACCTAGCAGCACAAAGTTCCGTTTCGCTTTCCTTTCGCCAACCCATCGGCACGATTAAATTCAACATAATTTCTGTCCTCAATTTGCTAGAATCCATTCGCTTATTCAATCCAAAAATTCGTTTCTACCAAGCCTCCAGCAGCGAAATGTTTGGCAAAGTTGCGCAGCTCCCAATCACCGAACGCGAAGTTTTTCATCCACTCAGTCCTTACGCCATTTCCAAAGCTTCTGCCCATTGGATCGCTATCAACTATCGCGAAGCCTACGATCTTTACACTTCTTGCGGCGTCCTTTTTAATCACGAATCTTACTTACGTTCTCCTAATTTTTTTGTCAAAAAAGTGATTGCTGAAGCGATTCGCATTCATTTTGGCAAACAAAAAGAGCTAAAAGTTGGTAATATTGAAGTAAAACGCGATTTTGGTTGGGCACCGAAGTATGTGGAAGCGATGTATTTGATGTTGCAACAAGAAGCAGCAGATGATTATCTAGTTTGTTCTGGAGAATCGCTTTCTTTGAGAAGCATCATCGAACACGTTTTTGAACGCTTGTCCATTCCAAAGGAAAAAATTGTTATTGATCCAGCTCTTTTTCGCCCAACAGACATTGAAGACATTTATGGCAATAGCAGCAAAGCGAAACAACAGTTAGGTTGGGATTATGAAATGAGTTTTTATGAAGTGTTGGATCAGTTGATAGAAGAAGAACTTCGGGTTATGAAAACGCAAGATCGCTAGATAAGAGTGTCAAGAAGTCTTGTGATTGAACCAATCTGCCTTACAAATTATTCAATAATAGAGTCACAACCAGTATAAAATTAGATTTTGGCTATTAATGCTACTCAGCTAACGTTTAGCGTATTTGCTAATAGCTAACTGCAAAAAGCTAGCAGCCAACAAGTAGTTAATTTTAATAAAAAATCTATTCGCCAAGACGAGTGAGCATATTCATTCGAACATCCACTCATTCGATTATTCCATCATTGAACAGGCGAATAAAAACAAGATCATGGAAACACTTACTCCTTTCTCTGCAATTAATCGTTCCGAAAATATTGCACAATTTACACAAGAAGAATTTGATCTTATTGTTATTGGTGGCGGTGCAACGGGTTGTGGCATTGCCTTGGATGCAGCAAGCAGAGGTTTAAAAACTCTACTGCTCGAAAAAAGAGATTTTGCTTCTGGCACCAGTAGCAAATCTACTAAACTGATTCACGGTGGATTGCGCTATTTGAAACAGTTTGAAGTAGGCTTGGTGCGCGAAACTGGAACAGAACGCGCCATTGTGCATCGTTTGGCATCGCATTTGGTTTTACCTGAAAAAATGTTGTTACCGATCATTGAAAATGGGACTTTTGGAAAATTAGCGGCTTCTTTTGGACTAAAAGTCTATGACATCGTAGCTGGCGTGAGTGGAAAAGATAAGCGCAAAATGCTTTCTAAAGCAGAGGCATTAAATACAGAACCGCTATTGGATGAAAGCGTACTAAAAGGTGCAGGTTTTTATGCGGAGTACCGTACCGATGATGCGCGTTTGACGATTGAATTGATGAAGACTGCGGCACGTTATGGTGCAAGAGCATTGAACTATTGTAAGGTAGAAGATTTTGCCTACGAAAACGGCAAAGTGACTGCTGTGAAGTGCGAAGATCAGACGAATGGACAAAAATTTGAGGTAAAAGCTAAAAGTGTGGTTTCGGCTGGTGGACCTTGGGTAGATAAATTGCGTAAAACGGATGGCTCGCTTGCTGGCAAACGTTTGCACTTAACCAAAGGCGTACATATCGTTGTACCGCACGAGCGTTTTCCACTGAAATATTCCATTTATTTTGATGTGCCCGACGGACGGATGATGTTTGCGATTCCTAGAGGAAAAATCACTTACATCGGAACGACGGACACCACTTATCATGGCGATTTGAATCGAGTAGTTGCTACGCAAGATGATGCCGAATATATTTTAAAAGGTGTCAAACACGCTTTCCCAAATACAGATTTATCTAAGAAAGATTTAATTTCCAATTGGGCAGGTTTGCGTCCTTTGATTCATGAAGATGGGAAGTCGCCTTCTGAATTGTCTCGTAAAGACGAGATTTTCATTTCCGATACAGGTCTCATTTCTATTGCTGGTGGGAAATTGACGGGTTATCGAAAAATGGCAGAGCGCATTGTTGATTTGGTATTGAAAAAATACTTTGATAATCATAGTCAAGACAGCACTACTAAGGAAATTGCATTAACTCCTGAACCACTTCCAAACGCAGCTTCCGTAGAAAATTACATTCAACAATTGAAGCAACGAATGCCTGAATTTGGTCTCGACAATTATCATGCTTGGTACTTAACGACTACTTACGGTAAGCAAACTGAAATGATCTTAGAAAAGATCAAGGAATTTCAAGATACAGATGCGGAACTGCGCTTGTTGCGAGCAGAATTATGGTTTGGCGTACATTACGAAATGGTCGAGTCCTTAGCAGATTTCTTTGTGCGAAGAACGGGTCGTTTGTATTTTGACATTTTTACGATTGAGCCAGCCTTGGAAACCATTTCCAATGACTTGCAAGATTACTTGGCTTGGAATGACACTCGCTTAGTCGAAGAACGCGAGCGCATGCAAACGTTGCTTTACGATGCGACACATTATTACGAAGAAGAATTGGTCAGCTAAATCCAGATTTTTCGTAAAAATCGAACCGCCCTTATCAAAATGTCTTTATAGTCTAAAATGGTTACTATGAAGACATTTTACTTATTACTCATTTTTCTTTTCGTTGGAATGTTCAGTTTAGAAGCTGCACCTTATGCCGCCGCTCCTCATCAAGACAAAACTGCACTAGAAAAAGAAGAACTCACCGCGAAAAAGACATTCAAAGAAAAATTCAAAGATTGGTCTGCTAAACGCAAAGTGAAACGAGAGAAACGGGCAGAAAAATTCAAAGCTAAACTCGCCAAATACGCTTCCCCTGGAAAAGGTGGAGTTCGTTTGGGATTAGTTATCGTCCTAATCGGTGCATTGATTGCAGTACTTGGACTAGCAGGCGTAGCAAACATACTCATCACGGTGGGGCTAATTGTTCTAGTAGTCGGAGTCGCTATTTGGCTCATTGATGCCATTTTATAATTTAAATACCTTTACTAAAAATGATGGATTGTCAATTGAGGAAGTCGATTGGCAATCTTTGTTTTTTTATAAAAAAGCAAACAATTAATATGAATGTGAATCAAATTTTAAGACTAGTCTTAATCTGAATTAATGCCATCACTCTAACCATTGGTATCCTAGGCTTTTTTGGATCTTCCATGATTGAGGGAGTCAACAGTTGGGCGATTACCATTATTGGTTTGATTTTCTTTCCAGCACGCATTGGTTTGATAAAAACAACTAAAGGAGAGGTCAGCAATAATTGATAAATAAAATTGATTGGGGTGGCATGAGATAAAATTTGCATTAGTTTGTGTATACTTGTACAGAAATTAACATTTCACTAATCAACAGATTCTGATTCCAGACGTTTTTATACAAAATGCTAGCACACAATCATGATTGCCGAAAATTTAACATCGAATACGATTATTCCATTACGCACTTCTGATACTGGAGAGGAGGCTTTGACAATTATGAATGACTTCTACGTGCGCCATTTACCCATTGTCAACAACCGACAGCTTCTAGGCTTAATTTCCGAAGATGATATTTTAGATTATGACGCCACCGAAGCAGTTGGCTCTTACAGCTTAGCTTTCAATCGTCCATTTGTCAGAAAAAGCGATCATATTTATGAAGTGATGCGACAAATGGCGCAGCATGAACTAACAGTAATTCCTGTGGTAGATTCTGATGATATCTATGTCGGTCTAGTCACGCAGGAAGATTTACTCCAATACTTCGCGCGCATGAGTTCCTTCACAGAGCAGGGAACAATTTTGGTGCTAGAGGTAAGCAAACACGATTATTCGCTCTCCGAAATTGCGAGAATAGTCGAGTCAGAAAGTGCTAAAATTCTAAGTTCTTTCACGACGACTGATGCTTATTCTACCAAAGTGCAAGTCACTTTAAAAATCAATGCGCAGTACATCCAAAACATCATTGCCACCTTCCAACGCTTTGATTATACCATCAAAGCCTCTTTCAATGAAAGCGATTACTTAGAAAGTTTGCAAGAACGCTACGAGAGTTTTATGAATTATTTGAGCGTGTAGTTGTCACTCACTTATTCCACAATTGAAGTAAACATAACATAAGCGCACTGAGCAAATAAGATCAGAGTATAGTCAACCATGAGCTTATTGATTTTTTGGACAAATCCGCAATCAGATTGCACATTTGTCCAAAAAAACTTATTTTTGAGTATGATTCACCGAAAATTGTATCAAAAAGCAAGTGATCTGCTTCAACTCTTTCCAGTCATTACTATAACTGGGCCACGCCAATCTGGAAAAACTACTTTGGTGCGCTCGCTTCCTTTTGATTTGCCTTATATTACCCTAGAAGATCCAGATATTCGAGGTTTAGCACTCGAAGACCCGAGAGGTTTTCTAGCCAATTATCCTAAAGGAGCGATCTTAGATGAAGTGCAACAAGTACCTCAACTGTTCTCCTACATTCAAGGCATTGTCGATACAAACTCCACCAAGTTCATTCTTTCGGGTTCTCAAAATTTTCAATTGATTGAACGCATTGGTCAAAGTCTAGCTGGGCGTACTGCCATTTTGAAATTACTCCCTTTTTCTTTAGAAGAATTGAAGCCAAATTATAAGATAAACAACTTCTACGATTTTATCTTTAAAGGTTCATATCCTCGAATTTATGATA
>JBCDFY010000284.1:0-8476 GCA_039176995.1 Bacteroidota bacterium | reverse complement strand
ATGCGATCGGGCGTTGCCAATAAAGACGTAATCGTTGCTACGGTATCGAAGCGAATCGGATCGTCGTTATTGTCCACAAAATCTAAGTCGTAATTGTCTTGTGTAGCATTGATGATAATGCTTTTGCTCAAGCTGCCATTTGTCAAATTGGAATGTTGAGCAGTCAAAGTCATTGCTTCACTCAATACGGCAGAGAAACTAGGAATTTCGTAATAACCCGTCGCATCGGTGAAGGCTTGTTTGTATTGATTATCAGTGGTTTCCAATCGAATCAAAGCATTCGCAATACCGATGTCTGTTTTTCCATTGTAAACGCGTCCGCTCACTTTTTTGGCATTCAATAGACTTCCAAAAGCGGCTACTTTCAAGGACATCTGTCCATCTTGAATACCTTCTATTTCATAAAAATAGTCTTGTCCAAAAACGGCATCGTAATCGTAATAGCTTTCGACATCATTGTTCACTTCAGCGATCAATTCACCATCGCGATAGATGCGTTTATCAGAAAGCGTTTCGTTTTCCCAGCAGAGTTTGATGTGCGTCAAAACATCTGTGGAAGCCGTGAAATTGCGTGGCTGCGCGAGATTGATATTGGCAATTTCTTCTTCGTTGGCATCAATCGTAGCCGTTGCTAAATTGGAAGTATATCCAACTTTATTAATAATTCGGAAGGCACTGATTTTGAAGCTATTAGCTGCATTTTCATTCATTAAAAAAGTGCTGCTTCTTGCTTGTGGATTCAAAGTGTCCAACGGTAAATCATTGTTTCCATACAAAATGAAGCTGTCAAAATTGCTTACTTGCGTTGGATATTCCCAAGTGTAATTGATGGTCGTCAAACCTGTTCGGCTACCCGATTTTTGAGTATTGGTAGAAACTTGAAAATCGCTTGGCGTTGCTAAAGCGGGAAATGCTAAAGCCGCAGAAGTTGCAGCTTCCGATTCATAAATTGTACCATCAGGAGCTTCGATAAAGGATTTAATTTGATAAGCGTAAGTCGTGCCTGAAATGCCTTGCAAATCTGTCCATTCCAATTGGCGATCTTTGAAAATAGTAGCAATCAATGCCGCATCGCCACCTTCTTCCATTCGATAAACGCGATAGCCGATAAAGTTGAAATCATCATTGGCAGCCGCTGTCCAGCTCACTTTCAGAGAGGGCATCAAACCATTGGAATTGATGCTTACATTTTGAGGTGTAGGCAAGCTCGGAAAGAAGATCAGTGTGCTTTCGTTGGCTTCTGATTCGGTTGTCAAATCCTCAATGGTTCGGAAAGCGACGATTTTGTAGGTCGTCACGGCACTCGGTTCGCCGTAGCGATCTTCAAATTCATTCAAATCAGCGGTTACTTCTGCGATTAATTCGTCATCTCGGAACAAGCGATAGCCACTTGCATTGTCGGACGTATGCGCCCAATTGAGGGTTACAAAGCCTTGATTGTCATTCGGTACGGCAGAAAAATTAGGAACGCTGGCAACATCAGGAAAAACGCCAGTGGCAGTCTGTGTTTTTGAAGTCAAACGCGTAGAATTTGGATTGTTTTCTAAGTCACCATCAATTTGATACGCTTTTAAAGTGTATTGATATTGCTTTTCGGGTGCACCCGTCAAGTCCTTGAAACTGCCTTGTAAATCATTGCCACTCACATCTTGATAAATCAATTGTCCATCGCGAATGATTTCGATGAAAACATTGGAAGCACTGCTGTTGATGTTCCAAAAAATATCCATTGCATCTTCCATTGGTGCGGGACGAAGCGCGAATTGGGTGATGTCAATTTGAGCAAAACCTGTATTGTAAGTAAAGGCATCAAAAATGACAGTTTCTTCTGAAATTGGTTGTGTTTTGGATAATACAACCAACTGATTATTAGGCGAATATTGATGCAAAGGTAAAGGCTGTGCTTCTAAAGTAAAAGTATCTACTAAGCCATAAACCAAATCCGCAAAAGTAAAAATACCTTGCTCATCAGTAGTCACTGTGCGCATGAGATTGCTATTCGTAGCTGTCAATTTCACATCCACGCCTTTCACTGGAAACTCACCACTGCGTGTAACGATTTTTCCTGTGATGACGCCATTTGGCGGTACACTTCCTTTGTCAAAATCGGAGACGAGGACTTGTCCATTTTTGAATAAGCGTAATTCATAATTCAATTCACTTCCTGCAATTGGGTCATTGTCCTCAAAAGTCGTTTCGCTAGGATTGAGCTGTACCAAAACTTCGCCATTTCGATGGACTTCGATTAAATCTGCGTAAGCGGAAATATCATTCCATTGTAAACGCACACTTTCGCCATTACTTTGCCCAGCATCGCTCGCTTGCAAATCAATCGGAATGCTTTCTCCTTGCCCCAAATTGGTCACCAATTCTTCATTATTCAAGCCAAAACCAACCAACGCATAGCGATAGTTTTCCCCATTTACGATGCTTCGATTATTGTTCAGTGAAAATTGATCGCTGAAAGTGTAAACTTGTCCTTTATTAAAATTACTGATGCTCACAGGAATATCCACGCTGCGATTTTCCACATCGGTTCTGCGCACTACATAGCGCGCCACCCAATCGGAATTGTGTTGCCAACTGATATTGATGCGATTAATCAAATCTTGAGAAACCGTAGTGTTGTTCGGTTGCTGATAAGGAAGCGTTGTACCGACTATTTCCAAGGGAGAGCAAGCTGCATTTGCATTTGGATTACTTGTGCCGCTCACTTCTAATTCCAGAGTGTAACCAATCGCTTTATTTGCGCCTACTTGATCTCTGAAAACACCAGTAATTGGCTGATATTCAGGCGTCGGTACATAAGGTACGAAAACGGATTCTACACCTGTCGTATTACTCGTAAAGTTTTGTGTTTGCTTGTCATACAATGTTGCTAAATCCATTGAAGTGACTGCAAATGTATTGTTATCACCTGCTCGAATTTCATCTGCGGTTGCTTTTAGCAAAATGACTAAATTGTTTTGGTCACTTCTGGTTGAGGTATAATTCGATCGAATTTCTTCATTTGTACGAATGCGATCCCACAGTCGAAATTCTGCGAATTGGAATGCTGTACCTGTAGCAATTTTGTAGAAATTGGCGAGTGGAATTTTATTTTTGATGACTGCTTCGAAGCGTCCATCCACATAGACCAAAGTATTTCCCAAACCATTGGCAGCAAAGGCAAGGTGATGCCATTTTTCTGCTTGAATTGGGAATCCACTGATTCCAGTTGCTTGACTATCTTGTCCATCTTTGATTTGAATACGATAATCTGCTCCACTCTTCTCAATTTGCAGAAAACCCGTGCCACCTCTGTTTTCTAGCAGATTGGCGATATTGGTATTTGCATTGAGCTTTACCCAAAATTCGACGGTATAATTATTGATTTGCTGAATGAAATTATCTTTTTCAAACTCAAAAATCAATCCGTCCTCTGCCGAACTGCCTTGAAAGACCGTTTCAAAAATCGGTTGTGGCGGCCCATAAAATTGAGCTAAATCATTGAATTTGATTTCTTCGATAATGCCTCGGTCATCGTCTGCTTTTAGTTGCAGACTGACTTCCTTGTAGCGTTGCTGATTGTCCAACAAACAAGGGTCAACTGGAATTTCCCAACTGACGTCAATGTAAGCATCGGAAGAGTCTTGAGTCGCGCTGAGTGTTTGCGCTTGTGAAAGAATGGGTGATAGCAGCAATAGGCTGCACCACATCCAATGGTGAAAGGATGTTCTCATGATCGAACGTTTTAATAGGCTCGATCAGTTACCGCTGAAGAAGCCTAATGATAAAATGCAATTTTGAAAAGTGGTTGGAGGAGGGATTAGCTAAATTGGTAAGTATTTGAGTAGGTTAAACTAATTTACTTATAAAAATTTAGATGCTTTTTTAACCACAAAGAAATCAAAGGACACAAAAGATTTATTTTCCCTCTTTGTGTTCCTTTGTCTCTTTGTGGTTCAAGTTTTTTGCTATAAGCCTATGTGTTTCATTTGCAATTGATTATATGTTTCGTGTGCTATTTTACTCCAACTCCAAGAGAAACAGACAATCAAAAGAAATTTCGTTGTCACTCATCACATTTGACATATCCACTGCACCAGAAAGTCGAACACTTCCTTTGGCATCAGCATATTTCCCATCGCCGCTCAAAATGTTGTTCTCTCCTTCGTTGGGAATTGCGCCTGTGATGTGAGTTTTGTCATTTGAGCCGTGTGTTTTAGGCTGTACAGAAGTAGCCGCTCTGGAGAGGATTTGTCCGCCTGGCAAATTGAAAATAGCCGTTCCTGTGAGTGCCAGACCTTCGCCTACTTCGTTTACATTAGATAAACAGTCTGTAGCGGTTCCGATCTTTTGTCCTGAACGAACATCATACAGATCAACATCAAAACAATTGCCTTCTAAACCTTCTACCGTTCTCGTTTCTCCTACATCTGTTCCAACTAGGCGGAGTACCATTTTGTTTTCATCTACTTCCGTTGGGTCAATCATAGCAGGAATGACAAAGACACAATTGAAGGTAATTTCGTTGTCACTTTCTACCTTCGACATATCTACTGCTCCCGACAAGCGAACGCCACCTTTCACGCCTTCAAACTGCCCTGTTCCAGATAAAATATCATTGCTAGATTTGGTTGGAACTGCGCCTGTGATGTGTGTAATGGAAGGCGAACCGTGTGTTTTAGGGCGCACAGAAGTCAAACCTCTAGTGACTAATGTTCCATCTTCAAAATTGAAGATCGCCGTTCCTACTATTGCCAATCCATCGCCTACGCTTTCTACATTCGATAAGCAATCCGTTCCTGTGCCCAGCACTTTTCCAGTGTTGGCATCTAGCAAGGTGAGATCAAAACAATTACCCATATCTTCCTGTCCATCGCCATCAATATCGGGTACAGGACGCATTTCTCCTACGGCTGTTCCGACGAGTCTAACTACTCTAAATCCTTGTTCTAGTTGAGGGTTTTTGGTTTCGGTTTGTTCACAAGAAGTGAAAAAAGTTAATCCAAAGCAAAGTGCAATCAAAAATAAGGTTCTCATAATTTTTACAATTTTTGTTAGTGTGAGTTTGAGAAAATTCAAACTGAATTATGAGTCCAAAATTAGAGTAAGCAACTACGAAAGGCTATCGTTTTTGTCCGAGTGGTAGGGATTTTTGTCCGAGTGGTGGAAATTGGAGGATGAAGAATATTTCTATCGTAGCTCCATTCTTCTAATACGCTCTTCCACCAATTCCCAATAAGCTATTTTCAAGTCTTCAGATAAGAAGCAATTATCAAGGAGTGCTTTCCAATCTTTGAGAGCTGCTTGAAATCGTTTCAATTCCTTATCAATGACTTTGGAAGAAAGTTGCAAGCGTTCTTTGGCAAGATAATCCATGAAAACCTTTTTTTTGAAGCGACTTTTCTTTCCCGCAATCGGCAACGCCATTTCTTCCACTGCTCCATTCATTGCCAAAGTACTATTGAGTAAATCATAAGCAGGCGAAAATTCAACTTTATTGTTGCGCGTAATGAGAGAGAAATTTTTGAGGTGCATATCTTCATTTCCTATTAAGAAACTAAATAAAAGCAATCGGAAGAATTTGATCTTTTCGAGGACAGGGAAAGTACAATATTGCTCAATCAAAGGAATCATTTTTTCTGTTGAAAACTGATACTTCGTATCTCTTGATAAACCTGCGATTTGTGCAAAATCCTCTACCGCTAGTTTTTTGTTTTTGCCTACTCTATCGAAGCGTTTGATGAAGTAACTTAGACTACCATCTTTGCTGTAAACTAAGCCATGCAAAGGTGTTTCGATACCTACCATTTTTGCCATGCGCATACTTACATCTTCAATTTCTGGTACAGATTGGAAATAGTCGCTTTGTGGTTTGATAATGTAACGCCCTTCTGTGTCCACCAATTCAAATAGGGCTTGCTCCATATTCAATACGGCACTCAATTTAGGTTGAACCCCTTGAATGGACATTCTTTTCATGCGAGTAGCTGCCTCGGTTCTTTGTTGTTGTGCGGAATAAGGAAGTGGATGAAAATTGGAGAGTTTTTTATTTAGCAATCGTAGCCCTTGTTTAGAATAGAACGCATCTCCACAAGATTCATATGTGATTGGGCATCTATTCATCTTTTACTGCTTTAACGGTAACTGCACCTACCAAATCACGACCCGTTGCCATTAATTGCGCGAAATAGTCTTTGGCATCAATTTTCAATTGTCTTAATAAACCTTCTAGCATGATACCTTCTGGAAGTAAGCCTTCAAAAAATGGAGGGAAACGATCGTATTCAAAGGTTCTTTGTTCAATAGGCATCGTTAAAGAGACAAGTGCACCGTCGTATTGGTCTAGGTATTGAAAACGATAACGATAGGAGGTATTGGTCTCTAGTTCTAATAAATGACCTGCCAATTCACCGTGTACGAAGATTTCAGCTTTTCTCATTGTGGTATAATTTCATTAGTGGACCATTGAATTCAATCTTGATATTCAGCACATGCAATATTTTCATCAGGGTATCCAATTGAATGCTTTCCTTGCCATGTTCAATATCATAAATTGATGTTTTACCAACACCCGCCAATTCAGCACATTCTATCCTTGATAATTTACTGATTTTTCGATGAAAAAGAATGATTTGCCCTATTTCTTTAGCATTCATTTTACCGTTTTGACAGTAAAAATAGTGTTTTTAAATATATAAATCAAGTAATTAAGGCTATTTTACTGTTTTGGCAGTAATTTAGCTTAGTGAAAACTCAATCTCCGTCACCAATCCATTCCGACTTTGCCGCTCCATTTTACCGCCCATCTGCATCACTAGCAAATTGATTAATTGACTACCAAAACCCGATTTTGGTGCATCCGCATTTTGAGAGAGTCCGATTCCATTATCCTTGACTAAAAACTTAAATCTCTCCCCAATTCGTTGCAAACTGACTTTAATTTTTCCTTTACGGTCATCTGGAAAAGCATACTTTAAGGCATTGGTTAGCAGCTCATTATCAATCAAGCCAAGTGGGATGGCAGTATCTACATCCAGTTCGACTTGCTCCATTGGATATTCGATTTCGATTTGTTCCGAATCTACGCCAAAAGTATCCACGATGGTCTCTCCAAGCATTTGTAAATACTCTTTCATTTCAACTGCTGCTAAGTTTTCGCCTTGATATAATTTTTGATGAATCAAAGCCATCGAGCGCACTCGATTTTGGCTTTGCTCCACTGCGCCTTGCACTTCTGGGTTTTCGATATGTGCAGATTGCAAACTCAACAAACTAGAAATGGTCTGCAAATTGTTCTTGACGCGATGGTGGATTTCTTTGAGCAAGAGTTCGTTTTGTTGATTTTTCTGAGCTAAATCGCTGTTTAAATTTTGGAGTAAAGCATTAGTTTTTTGATTGCGGCGATAGGTGAAGAACAATCCTGCAAGCAATAAGGCAAATAGAGCAGCCAAGCCAATGGACAACCATTGAATTTGTTTTTGCTGCTGAATAGTTGCGGTTTGTAAAGCGATCTGCTCATCTTTTTTGTCGCTTTCGTATTTTTGAATGAGTTCAGATTCTAAATTTTCGTAGCGTTCATTGTCTAAAGTATCTTTTAGTTGAGTAGCAATTTTATGCTGTTGGACAGCTTTTTTATAAGCACCAATTTGCTCATAACAATCTGCTAATTCCAAATTCGTATTAGCCAAGTCTAAATCCTCATAAGCATCTCGATCAATCATAGTGGTAAAGAAACCCTCGTAGTAAGGAATAGCTTCTTCACATTTTCCCTGTAAGCGCAAGACTGCTGCAATGCCTTGCTGATAACCACCTACTGTATTTTCATCCGCTACTTTCGACTTTCCAAATTCCCAAGCATAGCGATAATCTGCTAAGGCTTTTTCATAGTCTTGCATGGCTTGATAGGCTTCTGCGCGAAATGCGTAGGCTCTCATCAAAGCGAAAGGAGCGTCGTCGGCATATGGTTCAAGGAGTTTCACAGCGTTCTGTCCTGCTTGTAAAGCTTTATCAAACTGCTCCAATTCAATGTAGGAACGTACCAGATAGAACCAAGCGATTCCTAAATCCGTAGAGTCAGGGATTCCCATTTTTTCTACTATTCCGATCCCTCGTTCTCCATATTGTACGGCTCTTTCGTAATCTTTCGACTTAGCGTATAAAAAAGAAATGTCCGAATACACTTTAGCCATACCTGCTTGATCGTCCAAATTTTCGTATAGCTTCAAACTTTTGAGATAATTCGCTTGTGCATTCTCATAATCATCCAATTCTAGATAATCTCCTGCTACATAATTATAAGCTTTCGCGGTAGCTGCCTTATCAGCTGTTTGAAGTAAATAATCTAATGCCATTTGATCGTAAAAGAGCGACGAGTCGGGCACATTTTTATCTTCTATCAGATAGTGAAGCAATGCTAGGTTTTGAGAAGCTGCTATAATCTTAGTAATTTCTGCTTCCTTTTTTGCTCTCATCAAACATTGATAGGCAT
>JBCDFY010000283.1:0-8522 GCA_039176995.1 Bacteroidota bacterium | reverse complement strand
TCCTAATGTCTTTTCTAATTCAATATCGCACGTTATTTGAAGTAAAAATACTACACGACTATTACTTAGACCGCGTGGATAGTCGTTTTTTGAAACTTCGTGCTAGTAATGAGGCAGGCAAAGAGACGGAAATAAAGAGACGATTGAGTACCTATGATATTAGGAACGACTTAGATTTTGAACCAACAGCAGCGAGTAAGAAATTCATGAATGCTCATAAAATGCTTTTCCGAGCAACCCCAACAGGATTTTTGGTCGCTACAAAAGTAAAGCGTCAGGAAACGAATGAAGGTATTCGATATCAGCCCTTTATAGCGTTGGAAAGTCAGTTCAGTATAGCGGTACAATTAAAAGTGCTCAATCCCATTTTCCAAAACTTCACGGCTTTGCCGCTGAGGACTTCGATAGATACCTTTTATTATTTTAGTAATAAAGGGCATGCAGATCAGTCTGCTCTTCCTCTGTCTCTTCCAGTCCCTGTTTTTAAAACGAGGCAGCATTATGAAATGGGAAGTTTGGTGAAAAGAGGAAATCGTTTTTTTGAAGCCATTAAGAATACGTCAGGACAATCTACTACTAATACTAGTTTTTGGGAAAAAACAGAAAACCATCAGCAAGCTACATCTAGCGACAAAAGGCTAGTATATACGAGTTATAAACCTAAGTATTTTCTGGTAGAAGAAAAATATCGACAAGTTCTAGTAGCAAGTTTCGATTATACTTTTCCAATTCATATCTCGGAAAATGCAGCTGAATTTAAGCTGTTGGATGCACAAGGCGAGGTTGGTGTTATCACTACTGAAGATCAAGATACAGCTTTGAGAAAAGTACGTTTGACTTTCGAAGAATTGAAAGTGGGTGCTCATACGCTTAAAGTAAAAGCAGGCAGTTTTACTGCGGATTATGAAATTTTGATAGATGATAAACTCTTCGATGAGAAAAATACAGCAGGCTTGCTGGGTGTAGTAGAAATTGCACATCAAGCAGATTTAGAGGAATATAGACTGCTAGAAACGGACGGTAAATTGCGCGTAGAAGATGAAGCAACAACCTTTCCCGTTTTTGAAATTCGCCTACGCAACCGATCTACCTATTGGAAGTATGTACCCTTAAATGGACAAAGTTTGAGCGTAGATGAAGCTGTTTTAAAAAATGAAACGATCAATCGCCAATCGGTATATGTCTCTACTAATCCTCAACCTTTTTTAGCACAATCCAAAATTGATATAGGATTATTGGGCGCGAACGCAGATGTAAAACTACCCAATGCCCATGCAAAAAGTCTGCAACAACAACCGGAAGAAGATCGCTATTTTTCAGAAATATTTTTGCCTAAAATGGCAGAGTGATGTAGTAGTTGGTTACTGGCAGTTGGCTATTCGCTGTTAGTAGTTGGCTGGCTTGAGGATAACCTTCGATTTACTGTTTTGTACTCAAAAGATTTAAAAAAAACACCAAATTTCGACCAAATACTAATGTAATGTGAAAACCCTAATCACCAACCACATGAATAAATAACTCTTTTGTAAATAACATAATCATTAAATATTATGCCAAGCACTTATAAGACTCCTGGGGTGTATGTAGAGGAAATTTCCTTATTTCCACCTTCTGTGGCGGCCGTGGAGACGGCTATTCCTGCTTTTATTGGATATACTGGAAATAAAGACCACCTAAATACTCCTATAAAAATTTCATCTATGCTTCAATACAGAGAAGCATTTGGAGGAGCACCGCCTGTGAATATTGAGAAACTTGAACTAGATGCGCTCAATCAAGTCACAAGTTTAGAAGTAAAGGGTAAATTCTATTTGTATGATGCTCTAAGGTTATTCTACGCCAATGGAGGAGGTGATTGTTATGTAATTTGTGTAGGAGATTTTGACAATGAGGTCGTTAATGGAGAATCAGATGGCAGTACCCAAGGACTGCTAACTGGTTTAAAAAAGTTAGAAAAAGAAGATGAACCGACTTTGATTGTAGTTCCAGATGCTACTATCATGACACAAGAAAATATCAATACTCTTTATCAGCAAATGCTGCTTCATTGTAGTAAGATGCAAGATCGGTTTTCCGTATTTGATTTAAAGGAGAACGGGGACGATTATGATGATGCAGTAAATAAGTTTAGAGAAGGAATTGGTGTTAACTTTTTGAATTATGGTGCGGCTTACACACCTTGGCTAAATGCCAATTTACCTCGTAGTATTAATTTTCAAGACTTAGAAGGTAGTTTGAATTTGGAAACTTTAATATCAAGCGATAACAAAGAAGCAGCTTTCACCATAGACCGTATTACTAATGTGCTTCAAGATATTAAGCTATTCAATACTGAAAGTACAGGTATAACACAACAAAAATATTTAGAGAAACGTCAGGCTATTATAGATGCTGCCAATGATGGTGACGCTGTTGCTGCTCTCAAAGCTTTACTCAGCACTGATGATACGGATGATGCCCTACTAAATGGAATAGAAAAAGCAATAACTGAATTAGTGAAAAATGCACTAGATAAGTTAGCTTCTTATGCAGATTATGATGAACAACTTACCAAGGGAAAAACATACGTGAATGATGCGATTGAAAACATATCAAACAATAATACTTCCCTTTCAAATATTAGTGATTTCGATACTGCTTCTCTTAAGACCAAGGATAGTATTATAGCAGCACTCTCTAAAATAGATAAGCTTTGGAGCGATGGTTTTATTAATATAGATGCAGTAAATAACACGCTAAAAACCATCATGCAACAACTAGAAGACAGTATTACCGCTCAAGTTCCTGCATACAAATCTATCAAATCCTATATTGAAAATCAACTGACTACTCTACCTCCTAGTGCAGCTATGGTAGGTATTTATGCTAGAACCGACTCTACTAGAGGCGTGTGGAAAGCACCAGCTAATGAAAGCGTGTTCACTATAAGCAGCTTAACAGAGAAAATTGATTTTGATACACAAAAATCGCTTAATGTTGATGTAGTGGCTGGAAAGTCCATTAATGCAATTAGAGCTTTTCCAGGAAAAGGAATTTTGGTTTGGGGTGCAAGAACATTAGCTGGAAATGATAATGAATGGCGATATGTATCTGTTCGACGCTTTTTCATCTTTGCGGAAGAATCTATCAAGAAAGCAACTGAACAATTTGTTTTTGAGCCAAATGATGCTAATACTTGGGTGAAAGTACAAGGAATGATTGAAAATTTTTTACGCACTCAATGGCAGGCTGGAGCATTAGCTGGCGCGACGCCTGAAGAAGCATTTTTTGTAAAGGTTGGCTTAAACGAGACGATGACCCCAATTGATGTCTTAGAAGGACGTATGATTGTGGAAATAGGAATGGCAGTTGTTCGTCCAGCAGAATTTATCATCCTGAAGTTTTCACACAAAATGCAGGAGTCTTGATGGCTTGAAACAAGGATTTTATTCAAAATGAAAATTATCAAAAAACAAATAAAATAATTAAAAATGGCAGCAGAATATCCATTACCTAAGTTTCATTTTCAAGTGGAATGGGGCGGAACAAAAATAGGATTTACAGAAGTTTCTGGTCTAGATGTAGAAACAGAAGTAATTGAATATCGTCATGGTGCTAGTCCAACTTATCACAAATCTAAACAGCCTGGACTGACGAAATACAGTAACATTACACTCAAAAGAGGAACCTTCAAATCTGATAATGAATACTACGATTGGTGGAAAAATAATGTTAAATTTCAAGAAGGTAATGCGCCAGGATCAATATTTCGTAGGAATCTAACCATTAGTTTGCTCAATGAAAGTCATGAACCCGTAGTGATTTGGAAAGTCTCAAATGCTTGGGCAACTAAAGTACAATCTACTGACCTTAAGGCAGATGGCAACGAGGTAGCAATTGAATCCATTGAGTTAGTGCATGAAGGGCTAGAAATAGAACATAAATAATAGTACATGGCAGATTATTATCCTCCTCCTTCTTTTCACTTTAGTGTTGATCTAAGTGAATTGAAACCAAGTCCAAGTAAAAATGATGTTCTCTTTCAATCAGTTGGAGGATTAACTGCTTCTATGGAGACAGAATCTATAAAAGAAGGAGGACAGAATCGCTTCGAACATGTTTTACCTGTACGAGCTAAGTATGATGATATAGTTTTGAGAAGAGGATTAGTGACGGATTCAAAAATAGTAACATGGATTCAAAATGCTATTGATAACTTCAAAGTAAAACCCATTGGAATTACAATTACTTTGCTCAACCAAAAACATGCACCTTTAGTAGTTTGGAAATGCACCCACGTCTGGCCAAAAAAGTGGTCGGTAGCAGATCTAAATGCAGATAAAAGCGAAGTATTGATTGAGACTTTAGAATTGAATTGTAATTTTTTTACGGTGGAGTATAGGAAGTAAGTGAACAAGAACTAATAAACGAACTATGCCTATAGAGGTAAAAGAGATTCATATTAAAGTAAATGTAGAAGCAAGTAAGAATAGCAGCGCGAGTACTGCTACTTCTAGTACAAATGCTAGTGGTGATCAATCCGCCATTGTAGCAGCTTGTGTGGAACAAGTGCTACAGATTTTGAAAGATAAAGAAGAACGTTAGCCCAATGGAAGGACATCCTAAGAAGATCGTAATACAAGCTTATAAGGACAAGAAGCTCAATAATTTGGCGGAAGCACCCAATCGCTTCGTATTGCCTGTCAATCCAGAGCAGTATAGTCAAAATTTCAAGCTGGAATACGACAAAGAAGCGGCGAAAGGTTCGCAAGGCGTAGAAGAAAAATTCAAATCTGCTGCCCCGCAAGAACTAAAGCTAGACTTTACGATTGATGGTACGAATACGATCTATGGCTATGCTTATACAGATGAAAATAAGAAAAAAGTATCCGAACAGATTCAGTTGCTGAAAGATGTGGTGTACAAAATGTCAGGAGAAATTCATCGACCTAAGTTTTTAAAAATTATAGGCTTTGGCATAGATGATAAAGATTCCAAGACTTTTCCTTGTGTGCTATCCAATTTGGAAGTCACTTACACCTTGTTCAATCAAGATGGAGAACCGTTGCGTGCAAAAATTAGCAGTACTTTTTTCAACTACAAAGAAGCGGAACGCCGCGTAAAGGAAGAAAAGAAAAATTCGCCAGATTTAACGCACCTCAGAACGGTGAAGGGCGATACGCATTTGCCATTGATGACTTACAACATCTACAAAAATTCACGCTACTATTTAGAGGTTGCAAAAGCGAATGATTTGACCAATTTTAGAAAGTTGCGAACTGGACAAGAGTTGCGTTTCCCGCCATTGAAAAAGACCAATAACTAATCTATGAATGATCGAATAATTCCAGCGGTTCGGGAAGCTACAGTAGGAGCAATCACTTTCAGGGTGATAGTGGAAGGTAAAGAATTACCACAAACTTACGAGTTTTTGTCACTAGATGTTTATAAAGAAATTAACCGAGTTCCTTTCGCCCGCTTAGTACTGCGAGACGGCGATGCGGCAGAAGAAGATTTTGTCATTAGCAATACGGATACGCTCATACCAGGCAAAAAAGTAGAAGTACAGGTTGGGTATGATGCAGAAGACCAAACGGTATTCAAAGGAATATTGATTAAACATTCTATTAAAATAGCTGCTAGCGGGGTAAGTACCCTGCGTTTGGAATGTCGAGATGAAAGCGTCAAAATGACGATTGGGCGCAAAAACAAATACTTCACAGAAGTTAGTGATAGCGAGGCAATAGAAACTATCGTTGGAACTTATGGCTTGGATAAAAGCGTGGAAAGTACCAGTTTGAAGCATCAACAACTGGTGCAGCACTACTGTACGGATTGGGATTTTGTGCTGAGTAGAGCGCAAATGAATGGACAGTTGGTAATCGTGGAGGATGGCAAATTGACCACAGCAAAACCTGATTTCGGGCAGTCCCCCAAACTCAATTTACAGTATGGCAGTGTCTTGTATGAATTCGAAGCAGAAATGGACGCACGCTATCAATATGGAGCGGTGGAATGCAGCGCATGGGATACTGCCAATCAAACATTGCTACAAGAAGAAGTAAGCAGTTCTACAAACAATCAGCAGGGCAATATCACAGAAAGTGATTTGGCAAAAGTGATTGGACTGAGCAAGTTAGAGTATCGACACAGCGGAAAATTGGAAAGTGCAGAATTGAAAGCTTGGGCAGAGGCGCAACACACCTGGAGTCAGCTAGGAAAAATAGTAGGCAGGGCAAAGGTCGATGGTACTTATGATGTGAAAGTAGGAGAAGTCGTTCAGGTCTCTGGTGTAGGAGATCGCTTCAATGGGAAAGCCATTGTGACGGCACTTCGCCAAGAATTGGCTTTTGGCGAATGGTACACCCACATTCAGTTTGGAAAACCTGTGGAATGGTTCTATGAAGAAGCAAAATCTATTGTTTCACCACCTGCATCGGGCTTGCTTCCTGGACTGAATGGCTTGCAGATTGGAGTAGTAAAGCAATTAGAAGGTGATCCTGCTGGAGAAGAACGTATCTTGATCTATTTACCTATCATTGATCCAAATGGAGAAGGTACTTGGGCGCGATTGGCTTCACTGGATGCAGGTGAGAATAGAGGTTGGGTATTTCGTCCAGAAATTGATGACGAAGTAATTGTTGGCTTTGTTAATGATGACCCTAGAG
The DNA here is from genome assembly GCA_039176995.1 of Bacteroidota bacterium. GTDB lineage: Bacteria > Bacteroidota > Bacteroidia > Chitinophagales > Saprospiraceae > JAAUTG01. Next base: position 1,875 of record JBCDFY010000283.1, on the reverse strand, counting down.
ATGCAGTCGTTTTGGGCATGTTGCATAGTAGTGCAAAACCTGCTCCCATTGCTGCCACAGACGATAATTTTGAACGTGGTTTAGTCACAAAAAGTGAAATAAAAATTCATATTGATGATGATAAAAAGATCGTGACCTTGGAAACACCATGTGGCAATAAGTTGATCTTGGACGATGATACAGGTGGCGTTTTTATGGAAGATCAAAATGGCAATAAGTGTAGTATGGATTCCAGTGGTATCAGCTTAGAAAGCGCCGCAGATATTATTTTGAAAGCGACTGGAGATGTGAAAATTGAAGGTGTCAATATCGAAGAAAAAGCACAAGCGCAACACAAAGCAGAAAGTGGTGCAGGCTCAGAAATCAAGAGTAGTGCAATTATGACCATTAAAGGATCTTTAGTACAAATAAATTAAAAACAGCAATGAGTAAAATGGCAGCTAGAATAGGCGATAATCACGTCTGTCCAATGGTAACGGCCCTTGTGCCACATGTTGGCGGCCCAATCATTGGACCAGGTGTACCTACGGTATTAATCGCTGGAATGCCCGCTGCTGTCTTGGGTGATATGGTCACTTGTGTTGGACCACCTGATAGTATCATTTTGGGTTCGGCTACAGTGATGATTGGAGGAAAACCTGCTGCTAGAATGGGCGATTCTACAGCGCATGGTGGAACGATTATATTGGGCGCGCCAACTGTTTTGATTGGTGGATAAGAAACTAAAAAACAATGCAACAAAATTCTTTTCTAGGAACAGGTTGGAGTTTTCCGCCACGATTTGATAAGGCAAGTCAGAGTGTCGAAATGGTATCTGATTTAGAAGATATCAAGGAGAGTTTGAGTATTTTGTTGAGTACCATTTTGGGAGAACGCATCATGCAAGCAGAATATGGTTGCAATTTGGAAACGATGGTATTTGAGCCGATCAACAATGTGACTTTACTTATCATCGAAGATATGGTTCAAACTGCTATTCTATATTATGAGTCAAGAATTAATTTATTGGGCGTCAAGGTATCAGATGCCAATATTTTAGAAGGGGTACTAGATATAAATGTGGCTTTTGAAATTCGAGGAACAAATAATCGCTTCAACTTTGTCTATCCATTCTTTGTGGAAGAAGGAACAGACATTAACCTGATTAGCTAAAGCATGGGACAACTCGTAAATGACATAAAAAATGCTTATATCAATGCTGGCACTAGTCAGGCACAGCGTTCTTTAGCTGCCCTTGATCCTGCTTCTGTGAAAATAGACAGTCGCACGATGCAAGATTATTTGTTGTTTACCAATAATTTGGCTCGACAAATCAAATACTATAATGCAAATAATCAGCTAGCTGGCGATTGGACTGCTTTTTGGGAAGCAGACAATAGTTTCATTTTAGCTGCCATCGAAAAAACAAATCCACTTCCACACAAAGACGCATTTGAAATACAACTGCAAAATACTTCCACTGCTTCGGATATTCAAGAACTGATCCATCTCATCCTAAAAGTATTGCATCAAATAGCCCAATGGAACAATAGTGTTCAAGCGACTTCTCCTTTAAAAAATGAAATCACTCGTTTGATTGAAGCTAATTTGAGCGGACTTCCCAATCGCTTAATGAGCTACGAAAAAGGTGCTTTGAGTAAGCAGGCTGAAACATTCAATTACCCAGAAATAGATGAAAGCCTTTATCAATTTGCCAGTAAAAATACTTCTAATAATAGTTGGCGTTTTTCTGGTTTCGATGAAATCAATCCTGATACGAGCTTATTTACACCTGTTTTTGAATTGGATGAGGAAACAGGAGACTTTAAAATTCCCGATCTAAATGAGCCTGAATTGTGGATTACAACGGCTAAAGATCGCCTAGAAAACCTCTTT